>CAJTON010000030.1:14493-15153 GCA_910577605.1 uncultured Butyrivibrio sp. | reverse complement strand
TGGACGGCTCCGGCAGCGGTTTGCTCTCCTCGATCTTGTCCACGAGATCATCTACATTATCCTTTGAATAGTCTTTGGGTTTGTTGATCCCCATATTAAAAATAGAACTGCAGAAGCAGTAGTTAAATCCGTAGTCACGGTACCCCTGTCTTATATTTCCGAAAGTTACCGCAAGAAGTCCCGTGTGCGTCGCTATGTTAAGATAAAGCATCATCGCCCCGAAGGTAAGCGCTGAAACAAGCGTACATTTCAGATAATTTATCTTGCCATCGTACTTAGGAGATTTAACGGCGACAAACACAATGACCGCCAGCGCCGCAACTATCAGCGCGATCAGCAAAACTATCATAAAAGGCGATAAATACTGGTTCATCACCTTGATCCCCTCCGCAATATTAAAGAAATCCGGAGCCGTAAACGGAGTTTTACGGTTCGCGCTTATAACACCGTTGGTAACGCCAAGCGTAAACCACAGCACCGATATTATAACGGACGCGAAAAATCTTTTTTTAACATACGCGGCAAATGTCAGAGTAAAAAATATTATCAGGCTGTTGTACAGAAACACCAGCGGGTTAGTAAACGTATGCACAACCGCTTTCCAAAAAGACAGCCTGTTAAGTATCTCTATTACGAAATTCAGGACCAGCGCTAACAAAG
>CAJTON010000030.1:2629-14483 GCA_910577605.1 uncultured Butyrivibrio sp. | reverse complement strand
ATTGTTCCAGACTTTGCCTACGCCCCTGCAAAATCTGTTTTCCCTTAATTTATTCATACTTTATATCCCTCCAAGAACCGGCTATTTGCCGACCTTGTTTTTTATCCTGTCGCGCAGATCCCTCGCCTTTTCCTTGAGTTTTGTATTCGCCGTCCTGGAAACTATCACAGCCGACGACATTTTAACGGCAAAATCATAATTTCCGAGTCTTGCCGCAAGATCGGCAAGAAGATAGTCAAACGTGGATTCGTCCATGCCGCAGATCGGAAAATCCTCTTTTGAGCGGGCCGTGGAAAGTCCGTCGAAAGCGTTTGTAAGCATTTCCATTTCGTTCTTTTCGCATTCCTTCTGCGCGTCCTCAGAGCCGGCGGGAAGGTTCTCTTTTTTGCCGCGGTAAAGCCACGCAAGCTTAAGACATGTGTAAGCCCTCTCGCTGATCTTTGCTTTCTTTACGACCGAATTAAAGAGAGCGAGCTTATGTCTGTTTATCGCCTCGTCATATGTGTATGTGTCGTTTTCCTCGGGCTGCTTCTTGAATTTAGTCGAAACGTTCTCTTTTATAAGGTTCGCCTGCGCCGTCGTCATGTAACCGAAATACCTGCTCAGCGCGGCATACCCGCAGTTCGGGCATACGATAGCGTCGTATTTTATGGAATCTATTCCCGAATATTTAGGCCGCAGATCGGAGTCAGACCCTATAAGACGCGGCTTTCCTGTCTTGACGGTTTTGGATTTGAATTCCTTATCGCATACGGGGCACTGTATTTTTTTATCAAAAATATAATCCGACTCCGTAACGACATGCTCGGCGGCATTCGCGCCGTCCTTCGGAGTTTCCTTTTTTTCCTCCTCATATATCTTTACATCGTCAAGCCCCCCAAGTCCCATTGATTCAAGACCTGAAAAAATATCACTCATAAATCTACCTCCAATTTATTTTAGCTTAAATGAACTTTTAAGTGAAACTATCCTGTTGAAAACCGGACGCTCCGGCGTGGAATCCTTGCAGTCGGCGCAGAAAAATCCGTTTCTGACAAACTGAAAACTTTCGTAGGGCTTCGCTTTGGCAAGCTCCGGCTCCACAAGGCAGTTGTCAACGACTTTAAGCGAGTCGGGATTAAGATTCAGACTTCCGTCCTCATTGTACACTCCCTTTTCCTCGTCAACGATATTCTCATACAAACGCGCTTCTACCCGGACCGCCGTGGAAGCGTTTACCCAGTGTATCGTTCCTTTTACCTTGCGTCCCTCAAAGCCCGAACCGCTTTTCGTCTCAGGATCGTATGTGCAGTGTACTTCGATCACCCTTCCGTCCGCGTCCTTCACGCATCCGGTACAGGTCACGAAATACGCGTTCATCAGCCTTACCTCATTGCCGGGGAAAAGCCTGTAATATTTCTTAGGCGGCTCCTCCATAAAATCTTCCCTTTCGATATAAAGCTCTCTTCCGAAAGGAACCTGCCTTTTGCCAAGATCGGGATTTTCAAGATTATTGTCTACGTCAAGAAGCTCCGTCTGTCCCTCCGGATAATTGTCGATTATCAGCTTTACCGGATCGAGCACCGCCATCATACGGGGACGCTTGAGCTTTAGGTCCTCCCTTATGCAATACTCAAGCATCGCGTAGTCAACGGAACTGTTTGCCTTGGAAACTCCCACGAGATCGACAAACATTCTGACGGATTCCGGGGTAAATCCCCTTCTTCTGAGAGCCGCGATAGACACAAGTCTCGGATCGTCCCAGCCGTCTACTATCTTATCTTCAACCAGCTTCTTTATATATCTTTTGCCTGTTATGACGTTCGTAAGATAAAGCTTCGCAAATTCTATCTGTTTGGGAGGGTTCTCATATTCAAGTTCCTTCACCACCCAGTCGTAAAGAGGTCTGTGATCCTCAAATTCAAGCGTACATATGGAATGGGTTATCCCCTCCGTAGCATCCTCTATCGGATGGGCAAAATCATACATGGGATAAATGCACCACTTATCGCCCTGTCTGTGGTGCGTCTGACGCGACACGCGGTATATAACCGGATCCCGCATATTTATATTAGGCGACGCCATATCTATTTTGGCGCGGAGCACCTTCTCGCCGTCGGCATACGCTCCGTTCTTCATATTTTCAAAAAGCTCAAGATTCTCCTCAACCGGGCGGTCCCTGTACGGACTGTTTCTTCCCGGCTCGGTGAGCGTTCCCCGGTATTCCCTTATCTCGTCAGCCGAAAGGTCGCAGACATACGCCTTTCCTTTCTTTATAAGCTTGACAGCCGCCTCATACATTATCTGAAAATAATCCGACGCGAAGAAAAGTCTGTCCTCATAATCGGCTCCGAGCCACTCGACGTCAGCTTTGATAGACTCCACAAACTCATCCTTCTCCTTGGTCGGGTTCGTATCGTCAAATCTCATATTGAACTTTCCGCCGTACTCCTTGGCAAGTCCGTAATTGAGAAGTATGGATTTCGCGTGTCCTATATGAAGATAACCGTTCGGCTCCGGCGGAAATCTGGTCCTGACCGTTTCGCAGTGCCCTTCTTCTATATCCCTGTCTATGATCTGCTCAATAAAATTCTTTGATACCGATGCTTCATTCTCCATCCGGGAATTCCTCCAACTGAAACTCATATATATTCCTTAATATAATAACAGAGGCTTTCGATTTTTACAATCCCAGTTTTACTATATTTTTGTACGAAATAAAATTTGCCGTGTTATAAAGCATCAGAATATCGGTTATTCCCTCCGTCTGCGACAGTGTTTTTACGTTTCCCATAAAATATCTCTTATCCGGCATGATTATTTTGCCGCAATCCTACGTCAGAAAACGCTCAAAGGAATTTGCAAAGGAACCCTTTATTACGGGAATCGCGCAGACGCATTCTCCGCCGACGGAGTTTCACCGTATACATCTCTGAATACCTTTCATAAGCCTTGAAAGCTCCGAGGGATTTATATCAGAATCCGTACGCCTTTATAAGCTGTTCAAGCTGCCGCTCACTCAGTTCCCAGCTGCACTTGATAAAGACCTGACAGTCCTCAAATTTGAGATAACGCCAATAGGAGTTATTCCCTCCAAGCTTATATATCCTGCACCCAAAGGCTTCCCCTCCACCGACTTCGGTAAGTCCGTCCTCTCCCATTTCGGCGAGCTTCTCTTCGTACTTGTTCTTAAAATATATACTTTTGCTTCTAAATACATCAACTGAATATTCTGCAAGCCAGCCCTCCTCGCTGTCCTCCTTCACATAAGCGTCCCCGTACTCATGAAGACTCGCGAAAAGTCCCCTTCTTTTATCGCTCGTTGTTTCCTCATAAAGATATTCGTCTTCATCCGCTTCTACGCCTAACTCCGCCATGGTTATCGGCAGCTTATCCTCGCTGTAACGGTAGGTCTCGCCGTTTTTGGTGACTTCACCGCTGTATCTTCCAGTAGCGACATTTACCAAAGTTACTATAATAAGGACAAGATATATCGAAACCACTGACAGCACTACCGTGAACGCTATATTTCCCGCCCGCGTCGCTTTTTTGGAGGTTGTGACCTTGATCACTATAAAAATTATCAGCGCCGTCAGCCTACGCCTATAAAAACCGCCCTGACCGAAACGGCGCTGTACATTATTCCGCTTGTCAGCCCCAGAAACGCGATAACCCACATCGCTTTGATAAATCCGCCGTAAAGCTTTGTGCTTTTAACCGAATAATAGCGCACCTCTCCGCCTTCGCGCGCTATTTTTTTGTTCCTGAAATAAAATATCAGAAATCTTGCGACGCCCGTAAGCGCTATAATAATATAAAAGATATAAGCGAAAAAAATACTGTGCCATATCCCGTCCGTAGCCATCTGTACAAACGAATAGTAGTTATCTCTGAAAAGCCACATGGAAATCGTAAAAAGATAGATTGCCGGCAGAACGAACCACGCGACAGCATTCGTCCTGAGCGTATTTCGTACGACGGATTTAAACGACGCGCCGCTGTCTGTCCGTATCGGCACCGCGCTGCTTTCCTCCGTATAAAAATACTGCAGCCTTCCGTTTGTGCATATATAATGCCATCCCGCTTTCTCACAATATTCAATATATTCCAGCGTTTCAGGCTCCGCATTGGTATCAAAGCCTGTCGCCTTGTCAAAACAGTCAACGCAAAAGCGCACCTTTTTCGGCTCGCACCGTTCATAGCAGTATGTCAATCCTTTTACTCCTTTAAACATAAGCCCTTTCGCCGCCATCTGCTCAAAATGCACGCACAGCGCCTTCAGATCATACTGCGAGCCCCAGAACCATTCCTTGTAAAGCTTGCTTTTCTTATTATCCCTATCTTCCATACCTGTCACCCTTTCATTTTTTATTCAGTATCGCGCCGCCCTCGGAAAGCATTGCCTCAAGCCTCTCATATTCGCGGTTCAGCATTTCGATTCCCGCCTCTGTGATTATATAGCTGCGCCTTCGCCCCTCCGCCTTTGTCTGTACGATAAGGCCCGACGCAAGAAACTTGTCGAGCAGCGCGTAGCACGTTCCCGGTCCGACCGCTATCCGCCCGCGGGAAATTTCCCCCACCTTCTGCATTATATCAACTCCGCAGCACTCGTCAGTAAGCGCGAGCAGTATATAATACATGGGTTCGCTCAACGTTTGCAGTTGTTCCCTTGCCATGAAGCACCTCCTTTTTTAATATCGAGTATCAATATCGACTATCGATAGTTTAACATCGAGTATCGATATTGTCAAGAGCTTTTTTGTAAGAAAAGCCGAAATTTCAGATTGACGCATTTCTTGATACATTATATTATGTAATAAAGTGTTATTATTGGAGTTATGGTAATGAATATATGTAAGTTCAAAAAAATTGCGGTATTACTTTTGGTCGGAATTTGTTCTTTTGTTATCGCAATGCCGACCTACGCCTATGAAGAAAAATACGAATGCGTTTATAAACACCAACAGCTTACCGACCTGATTCCGGATTCGGTCTCAGAATATATTGACAGCATACTTGCGGATGTTTTGGATTCCGCCTTAAATCTTGCCATAGATATTGGGATAGGTAATCTGGATATACATGATTTTCAATTATGTGCGCCGTATATAGTGTATAACTTCCATGAATATCAGGACGAAATTTATTACTATCCGATTTCTGCCAACGGGAAAATAGAATTTATACTAGGAATCATAGGTGCGGAAAACGGGTATACACATCAAATCGGCAGAGAATATGGGCTTCTCAAACTTCTCAACGAGACTGATTATATCAATAATGAATGCATATTTTATGTTATAGACGGCGACCTGTATTATGAACAAAAAACTGGCGGGCATTCTGATTCAGTAACAAGATCAATATACATATCCGCCCAGAATCTTAGAGAAAACGAGTTATCATTTTTATCAAAAAGTTTTGATGAAAAGCAGCAAATCATATCAGATAAAGTAAACTTTTTCAGGCCTGCCCAAAAAGCCGAATTTGATTGCAATGTCCACGCAAGCCGCATATTAGGCTCAATGAAAGCAATAAAGCTTCGCAATCCTCAAAATCAATATATATACAATATGTGTTGGGCTTGCGTCGTCGCCACAATAGCAAATACAGTAAATATGACATCTTGTACCGGTTTTGATGTATGTAATCGTATGGGAATAAACTACAACAAAGGCGCCGATATTTACGAAATGAAAACTGCCCTTTCATATTACGGCGTTGATTACAAAATAAAAAACGGCATACCGTATTGGTCCGAAATAAAGAAAAATATTGATAACGGCTATCCTTTGGCTATGATTCTGTTCAGTAAATATCCGGATTTGCCTGCTCACACAGTTACGCTTGCGGGTTATAATGACAGTAATAAATATATAAGAATTTACGACTCACAAAACACCTATAATCCCGATAATGAATCCAACGAAGATAACCCGTACTCCGAGGGTGATTACTACGAGTTTCTTTATACCGCGCGCCCCCGTATAGCAAGAAATGATTTAGTATATTCTTGGGAAGAAACGCTTTCCGAGTATTAAAAGTAAGGAGATGAACTGTCATGAAAAAAAGAATGCCGATGTTTTTTATCTTAATAATTATACTTTTTTGCTCAGCCTGCGATAAATCTTCTGCAAAACGTCCTCCTACAATTCCCTTTGACAAAATAGACTGGTCGGACGCAGGAAACTACAAATACAAATACGTTCTGTCAGAAAAACGTATAAACAGCAATGTCAGATATATAAATGAAATAAATATTCTGATCGACGATGCCATAAAAACCGTCATGGAACAAATGCAGGAAGCCTACAATAACGGAGAACTTCCGTGGGAAGGATATTCCGTAGACGAAAAAGAGCTTTATACTTTCCGTGGGGAGGGTTATTACATTTCCACAGTTCCCATAACGACATATTGCAATAATATCAATATGCTGTTAGATAATTTCTCTCTATCTGTTTTTAATGAAGAAATGACAGTTCAGGCGGAAATTTATATTGAAAACCTTAACGGTCAACACCCTGAAATTCACCTTAACGCCAACCGCGCCGCCCCTGCCGCCGCAGAAAAATTTCCAGATATGCAATTTATAAAAATCAATGTATATGACCCTCCCAATAATACAACAATGCTTCTTGGCGAGGACAACGACCTGTATGGACTTTCAGACGGGTCAAAATCCAGATATACCGTTGAAGGCGATGTTTTTTATTCCCTGCCCGAAAATATGCGCTTTTCTTACAAAGATATTACAGACAAAAAGAATCTCATATGGATCGAATATGAAAAATAATCCGGTGAATCATAACAATTTAAAGCGCCTACGCTTGACACTCCGTGCTGTTTTCACTATAATATAGTTATTGATTTTATTATGAAGGGCGGCGGGAAGATGATGAATTAACAAAATAGAAGACACAGGTCGGAATTTCGGGACAGGGCTTATTCAGCCCGTTTTTGTGTGCTTTTGTTTTGTTATGACGTCGTCCTCCTGCTTTTTTGCGGGCTGAAGGAAGGATTGTCCTTTGGCTTTTTGTTTAAAAACAGCAGTTCGCCGGAAGCGTTTCGCACAGCGCATACAGGCTCTGATCTCCCTTGTGTTTTCTCTTATAAAACAAAAAACATTTGAGAAAAAGGAGGGAAATCATATGCTGCAGATCAGGCATTTAACCATAAGACATAAAAAGGACTACCGCATTCTGCTTGAGGATTTTAATCTGACAATAAACAAGGGGGACAAGTGCGCTCTCATCGGCGAGGAGGGCAACGGAAAAAGTACGCTGATGAAGCTTATTTACGCTCCCGAAGCCGCGGAGGGATACGTCGAATACGAGGGCGAGATACAGCGCGGAAAAGAACGTTTGGGCTATCTGCCGCAGGAGCTTCCGGCTGATGCGCTTAACCTCACCGTGTACGAATACCTTACCGCTTCGGGAGGATTTTACGACAAGGACCCATGTGAACTTGCAAGGCTGTGCGGAAAGCTCGGATTTCCTGCGGATCGTATGTACTCGCAGGAGCCTCTCGGCGTGCTGTCAGGAGGCGAAAAAATCAAAGTCCAGTTGATAGGACTTCTTATAGACAGCCCTACGCTCCTGCTGCTTGACGAGCCGTCAAACGATCTTGATATAGAAACGCTTGTATGGCTTGAAAATTTCATAAAAGACAGCGATATTCCCGTGCTTTACATTTCGCACGACGAAACGCTTCTTGAGCGCACCGCGAATATGATCGTCCATATAGAGCAGCTCAGGCGCAAAACCGTACCCCGCTGCACGGTTGCCCGCAGCGGCTATAAAGATTACATCTCGGCGAGGAACCTGCGATCTGAGAAGCAGGCGCAGACTGCGAAAAGCGAGCGCAGAGAATATGACAAACAACAGGAAAAATTCCGGCAGATACGGCAGAAGGTGGAGCATCAGCTTAACGCCGCCAGCCGTCAGGACCCTCACGGAGCCGCGCTTTTAAAGAAAACCATGCACCGGGTAAAGGCATATGAGGCGCGCTTTGAAGACGAATTTGAAAATATGACCGAGCTTCCCGAATATGAGGAAGCTATGTTCACCAAATTCGGCAGCCGCGCTTCCATACCTAACGGCAAAGTCGTGCTTGATTTTTCGCTGAATGAACTTCGCGTCCCGGAAAATAACAGCGGGCAATCCGGTTTGCAGCCGGAGAACTGTACCGTTCTTTCGCGGGATCTGCGTCTTTATGTGAGAGGTCCCGAACATATTTGCATTATAGGAAAAAACGGCTGCGGCAAGACGACGCTCATGCGTATTCTGGCGGAGGAGATGTTAAAACGCTCCGACATAAAAGCCGCCTGCATGCCTCAGAACTACGAGGAGCTTCTTGAGCTTGAACAGACGGCGGTGGATTTTTTATCTGACGGCAGCAAGGAAAGCATATCGCTTACGCGCGCTTATCTCGGCAGCATGAAATTCACGGCGGACGAAATGACGCGTCCGATGCGGGAGCTTTCAGGCGGACAAAAAGCAAAGGTAATGCTTCTGTATCTTGACACATCGGACTGCAACGTTCTTTTGCTTGACGAGCCGAGCCGCAACTTTTCGCCGCTGTCAAATCCCGTGATAAGAAAAATGCTGTCCGGCTTCGGCGGAGCGATAATCAGTGTTTCGCACGACCGCAAATATATTGACGAGGTCTGCGATACGGTATACGAGCTTACAGCAAACGGACTTGTTAAAAAGGATAAAATATAGACATTTTGCAAGACGAGCTTTATAAATCAGAAGTTTGAATTTTAGGGTTGATTTCTTTAATACTATATGGTACTATCCTATATAGAATTTCTTATTGACGACTCCGGTTGGAGCCGGAAAACAGCCCGGTATTTCAAGGAACCCCTCTTCGAGGATACCATTATGCGCGGAAAAACAGCGCAGTATTTCAAGGAAAGGAGACAAAATGATAAGTGACGCGGGCTTTCTTATTTCCCAGATCAAATCCGTGGGAGGCAGAGTTTTTGAAAAGCTGCTGTCTGCCGAGGGCGTGAACGAGTTCAACGGAGCGCAGGGCAAAATCCTTTATGTCCTGTGGCAAAGGGACAATATCCCCATTGCCGGGCTGTCCAAATCGGTGGGACTTGCCAAGACGACTCTTACAAGTATGCTCGACAGAATGGAAGCGTCGGGGCTTATCGTGAGGACGCACAGTCAAAGCGACCGCCGCGAGATCCTTATCTCCCTGACGCCGAGGGCAAGAGGACTTAGCGCAAAGTACGAGGAGGTGTCCTCCAAAATGACGGCTCTTTATTTCAAGGGATTTGAGGAAAAAGAAATTCAAAATACGGAAAACTATTTAAAACGAATCTTGGAAAATGTTAAGGAGGAACTTGAATGAAAAAAATCGAAACCCCTGTCTCAAACGATTTCTGTCCGCAGACGCTGTTTATCTTCGGAACATACAAAGAGGACGGCACTCCCGATTTCGGTCTGTTCTGCTGGATAAGTTACTGTTGGGACAGCGAACTCGGAGTGATGGCATGCATAGGCGGAGAAAAGCTCACCCGGGACCGCATCCGTGAAACCAAGTGTTTTTCCGCAAATCTCGTTACCGAGGCGCTTCTTCCGATTGCCGACTATTACGGAACCGCCGACGGCTACAAGGAGGATAAAGCGAAAGCTCATCCCGTCGAGATCGAAAAAGGACGCGCGCTTAATGTCCCGATACTTTCTCAAAGCCCAGTATCCTTCGAGCTTGAAGTCTCAAAATCAATGCCTCTCGACGACGGCGAAGTTTTCCTCTGCAAGATAAGGAATGTTCTCATCGCCGAAGAGCTTGCGGACGAATCGGAGACACTTGAGGCGCGGTTAGCCAGAATCGCCCCGGTAAGCACCACCTGCGAGACTTATTTTTCATGGAACGGCAAAAATATCGGAGAATGGGGAAAAGCGCAGCAAAGACTGTAATTATATAAAAGCAGCGGCGTCATATGTGGCGCCGCTATTTTTATACAAATATCCGTATGTATTAATCCTGCTGTGAAAGCAGCCGGTTGATCTGCTCAACCATCTGGTTAAGTACCGAAACCTGTTCGGTCATCTTCTCGATATCGTTGGCGTTGCTTTCAACCATAATATTTATATTCGCGTACTCGGAGTTTTCCTGTTTTATGCTGTCCGCGATGGAGCGGTTTATCTCAACAGTGTTTCTGATAACGCCCGCCTGTTTGTCATGGGCCTCGCCCATAGTCCCTATATCCTCCATAGAGCTGTTGAGAATTGAGATCATTTCCTGCATTCCGATGAACACTTCATTGAAATATTCATTCTGGCTCGCAAGCTTCCTGGAATTTTCATTGACCATATCGGTCATTTCAGCGACGCTCTGCTGTATTTTTTCGATAACAGAGCCTACTTTTTTAACGGATTCCTGAGTATCTCTCGCAAGGCCGCCTACAGACTGCGCTACGACCGCAAACCCCTTTCCTGCCTCGCCCGCTCGCGCCGCCTCTATCGAAGCGTTAAGCGACAGCAGATCGGTAGACGACGAAATATCACTGATGACCTTGAGCGCCACGTCAATTTCTTTGACCGCGGCGGAAAGCCTTACGGAAACCTCGTTGGTATTTTCCATGGATACGGAGACCTCGCTCGTAATTTCCTTCAGGGATTTCAAACGGCTCTCGTTCTCCTTTGACTTGTCAAGAAGGCGTTTTGAACTTGCTTCGACCCTGTTCATCTGCTCGTTCACCACCTGCTCCCATTTTTGCAGCTCGTTCAGATTTTCAATGCTCTCATCGCTCTTGCGCCCTAACTCGTTATTGTTTGCCAGAAGATTTTCGCTCGTCGCCGCCAATTCCTCCGCTGAAGAGCTTTCATTATGCGATATATCCGACAGCGTATTTCCGGCGCCGTATAATTTATCGGACAGCTCCGATACGGAAAGCAGCACCTTCTGCACTCTCTCGTTGTTTTTCTCCATCTCGTCTTTTTTTGCCCTGACCAAAAATCTGTTTACAAGATAGACGAGCAAAAACAGAACCGCTAGCGAAAGAATAAGGCATACTATTTTATTAAGCATTGCCGGAATGAACATGGCGTCTCTCGCCGGAAGCGTACTTTCTCCGATTACAAACCATGAAATTATAAGCGATATAAACAGACCGGCTTCCGTAAGCGCTATAAGCTTGTGATCAAGGAAAAGAGCCTCAAGCGCGATAAAGAAAAACATATACGCCCAGAAATTTTCAAGCGGCATCATATAAAGAATGAAATTCCACTGGACAATTTCCAGAACAGTAAGAAAAACTTTAGTCTGCTTAAGCTTTTTTGGTTTCACAAGCTTATTCTCGTATCCGGTCTTCACAAAGAAAACGGAGATGGAAAGCCACAAAAGACAGGTCACATCAAAGGTGATAAGTATCCACCATTCGACCGTAGGAAACAAGCCTAAAATTTTCTCAAGCGTGTACAAAAGCCCCGCAGCCTGACACGCGCCGGAAATCGTCAGCAGGGCGATCGCGTACACTTTGTTGATGTAATCGTCAAGTGCTGTAACTTGTTTCTTGTTCATTGACCAAACCTCCTTAAAATCTAATTTAGAACATATTACCACAACTTACCGGAAAAAATAAATACCAATTTTATAAAATTACGCATCCCAACGGTATTTGCGCATATCAACGCAGTTTCCGTCTTTAACCTCCACTCCCTCGGCTTCAAGCAGACTTTGCTGCTCATAAAAATACGGAGCGAGACGACCGGCGTTATTAACGACGCGGTGACACGGATATTCCCCGTAATACTCCGCCATACCGAGAACTTTTCCCACAAGCCTCGCGTTTTTCTCCCTGCCTATAAGCCTTGCGATCTGCCCGTAGGAAGCCACCATGCCCTCCGGTATCTCC
>CAJTON010000030.1:0-2610 GCA_910577605.1 uncultured Butyrivibrio sp. | reverse complement strand
AAGTATTTCGTAAATCAGTTCGTCCGTCAAAACGGCAGACATCGCACCGCCTCCTTTAATTCCGATTATACTATTCCGCGTTCTTTGTTTCCAGTTTTAATTTGTCCCTTTATGAATATTTATCCGTAAAACAAAAAACAGTTGACATTTCTCCGGGCATGACATACAATACCCGTATCAGGCTAAATGCCGCGACGGGAATAAGTAGTGTTTTGAGGATACCCACAGAAAGCTGCCGGTTGATGAGAGGCGCGGGAGAATCAACGCATGAATACCTCCCTGAGCTGCGCACCGAACGGTTTTTCCAAGTAGGCTGCGACGTGAGGCGCACGTTACAGCGCCGGAGTGTTGTCGGACACTCGCTGAGGCAGTCGGCGCAAGCTCTCTGCGAAAAAAGGTGGTAACACGGGTCAATGCTCGTCCTTTACATTCGTATAGAATGTACGGGGCGTTTTTTTATTCTGTTTTTTCCGGCAGAACAGATACAATATTTTTAGTACAGGAGATGTGATTATGAAAGAACCGCTGAATCTTTTGAACTACCGTTCGGGAATCAAGGTAGTTGACGCAACTTTACGGGACGGAGGTCTTGTGAACGACTTTTATTTTACCGATGAGTTCGTAAAAAGACTCTATCTAACCAACATCAAAGCCGGAGTTGACTATATGGAATTCGGCTACAAATCCTCGCGTGAAATGTTTGACGAAAACAAATTCGGCAAGTGGAAGTTCTGCCGTGACGAGGACATCCGCGCGATAGTAGGCGACAACGACACCGACCTTAAAATCGCTGTTATGGCGGACGTCGGACGCTGCGACTACAAGACGGACATAGTAAGGCGTGAGGACAGCCCCGTCGATCTTATAAGGGTGGCGACTTACCTCAACACCATTCCGACCGCCCTTGATATGATTGAGGACGCCGCGGAAAAGGGCTACGAAGTAAGCTGCAATATAATGGCGATCTCCCACTCGCAGGAGACCGATCTGAAAATCGCCCTCGACCTGCTCGGCAAATCGTCCGTCAACGTCCTCTATATCGTGGACAGCTTCGGCTCGCTCTACCCCGAACAGATCGCGCGCATTGTGGATATATACAAAGAAGCCGCCGAAAAATACGGCAAGATAATCGGCATACACGCCCACGACAATCAAAAGCTTGCTTTCGCCAACACGATAGAGGCCGTCGGGGACGGCGTCGACTACCTTGACGGGACTTACGCCTGTATGGGACGCGGCGCCGGCAACTGCGCAATGGAGCTTCTTCTCGGCTTCCTGCGCAATCCGAAATACAATGTATATCCCGCGATACAATTCATAGAAAATTATATGTAAGAGGACGGCATCGTCTGGGGCTACGACCTTCAGTATCTTATGACAGGACTCCTCAACCAGCATCCGAGAAGCGCGATCCAGTTCACCAAGGAGGGGCGCTCGGATTACAGCGAATTTTATAAGGAGATCGTAGTGCAGGATTAAAGCGAAACCCTCTGTGAGGATATCATTTTGCGCTGAAAAGCGGCGCAATAATAAGAAAACCCCCTTCGGGGATACCTCTTTGCGCTGAAAAGCGGCGCAATAACAAGGAAAGGAATTTTGATTATGACATTATATGACGAACTCATCGCCCGCGGTCTTATCGCGCAGGTGACGGACGAGGAATTGATAAAGGATCAGATAAACAACGGAAAGGCAACCTTTTACATCGGATTTGACCCCACGGCCGACAGCCTTCACGTCGGACATTTTATGGCGCTATGCCTTATGAAGCGCTTGCAGATGGCGGGCAACAAGCCGATAGCGCTGCTCGGCGGCGGCACCGCGATGATTGGCGATCCTTCCGGACGCAACGATATGCGTTCAATGATGACAAAAGAAACCATCGACCACAATGTCGAGTGCTTCAAAAAACAGATGAGCCGTTTCATTGATTTTTCCGACGGCAAGGCCCTGCTTGTGAATAACGCCGACTGGCTTATGGACCTTAACTATATAGACGTGCTCAGAGAGGTCGGACCTCATTTTTCCGTAAACCGTATGCTTACCGCGGAATGCTACAAGCAACGCATGGAAAAAGGCCTGAGCTTTCTGGAGTTCAACTACATGATAATGCAGAGCTACGACTTCTATGTTCTTTTCCAGAAATACGGATGCAGCCTGCAATTCGGAGGCGACGACCAGTGGAGCAATATGCTCGGAGGCACAGAGCTTATACGGCGCAAGCTCGGCAAGGACGCGTCAGCAATGACCATAACGCTGTTACTTAATTCCGAGGGCAAAAAAATGGGCAAGACGCAGAAGGGCGCGGTATGGCTCGACCCCGAAAAGACCACTCCCTACGAATTTTTCCAGTACTGGCGCAACGTTGACGACGCCGACGTACTCAAATGCATTAAAATGCTTACCTTCCTTCCGCTTGAGCAAATTGCGGAAATGGAAAGCTGGCAGGGCAGTCAGCTCAACGAATCAAAGGAAATTCTCGCCTACGAGCTTACGTCGCTTGTACACGGCAAAGAAGAGGCTGATAAAGCGAGAGAAAGCGCGCGCTCGGTATTCGGCGCGGGCGACGCCTCAAATATGCCGACAGCCCAGGTGCCGGAGGATTCCTTC
>CAJTON010000029.1:38679-41797 GCA_910577605.1 uncultured Butyrivibrio sp. | reverse complement strand
CTGTAAAATATGCGCCCGCACGCGGGATAGATTTTCGGCGCTGTCGCATACCGGCGGCAGTTGGCGCGTTAGGAGATTTAGAATATATGGAAATTCCTGTCTTTATAATAAACGGTTTTCTTGAGAGCGGAAAAACTTCTTTTATAAAAGATACGCTTGCAAGCGAGGATTTTAACGACGGAGAAAGCTCGTTAGTCATTGTCTGCGAAGAGGGCGGCGAAGAATACGATGCCATGGAAATGAAAGCTCTCAACGCAACGGTCGTGACGGTCGGGGATATTGAGGAGCTGACGAAGGATTTTTTTATCGGCGCAAGCGACGGCTGCCGGGCAAGACGGGTTTTTGTGGAATTAAACGGAATGTGGAAAATAGAGGACTTCGTGGACAGACTTCCGAAGTTTATGGAGCTTGCGCAGGTGATCACTCTTGTAAACGCCGAAACTTACGATATGTATCTTTCAAATATGCGCCAGGTCATGATGGAACAGTACAAGATGACGGAAATGGTTATTTTCAACAGATGTACGAAGGATTCGGACAGGGCGGCGTACAGGCGCAGTGTTAAGGCGGTAAACGGCAGGGCGCAGGTGTATTTTGAGTCCTCTGACGGAAGCTCCAACGAAGTGGACGAGATACTTCCTTTTGATATTACGAAGGAGGAGATAGAGATCGCCGACGAGGACTTCGGGCTTTGGTATATGGACGCCATGGATAATCCGGAGAAATACGAGGGTAAAATAATCAAGACGAAGGCTGTCGTATACAAACCCAAGCAGTACGCGAAAAAATCCATGTTTGCGCCGGGACGCTTCGCTATGACCTGCTGCGTTGAGGACATAAGGTTTATCGGTTTTAAGTGCGTATGCGACAAAAAGACGGATAAGCAGCTTGAGGGCTATGCCGACAGGGATTTTATAAATCTTGTGGCTAAGGCGAGAGTGGAATTCTGCAAAGAATACAAGGGACCTGGGGTCGTGCTTTACGCCATCGACATAAGTTCGGCGAATAAACCGGAAGATGAACTTGTATATTTTAATTAAAATATATATATGAGGAGGAAATTAATGAAAAAAATCAAAAGACTGATCGCTGTGGTATTGTGTCTAGGACTGGCGCTTGCCACGGCTTCATGCGGCAAGTTAAAGAAAGCGACGCCGGAGGAAGTGCAGGAAAGCTTTGATCTTTTCTGCGACGAGCTTATTGCCGGAATGGTGTCGGGAGATCCTATGTCCGCTCATTTTCTGGTTACCGATCCGGCTGATTACGGGGTTGAGTTTAAAGAAGAGGACATAACGCTCGGTGATATTTCAATTGACGCTATAAAGAGCGGAATAGAGAGCAACGCCTCACTGCTGCGTCATCTGAAAATGTATGAGAAGGAAGTTCTTACAGACGAGCAGAAGATTACATACGATACGCTCTGCGATTATCTTGAGGTGCAGTCCGCTTACAAAAACGCCGAAATGCTCAACTGCAATTTTTCTCCGATGAGCGGAATAGTATCAAATCTTTCGACAAATTTTATCGAGTATGTTTTTTATGACAAGGAGGATGTGGAAGTTTATCTTACGCTTCTTGCAGATGTCGAAAGATATATGGGCAGGCTTTTTGAGGTTACCAGAGAGCAGGCGAAGGAAGGATATTTTCTTTCGGACGACAACGCGGATCTTGTTATTGAGCAGTGTGAGAAAATACTTGACGCAGAGGTTGAGCCTATGGTGGCTACTTTTGAAGACAAGATGGAAAAACTCGATATTACTGAGTCGGAAAAGGCTGAGTATATCAAGCGCAATAAGGAGTATGTGGACAAATATTATCTTCCGGTATATGAAAAAACGATTGATCTTATGGAGGAACTCAAGGGTTCTCGCTCCAATGACGGCGGGCTGTGCGCATATGGAGATGAGGGCAGGAAGTTCTATGAGGCTATCGTCAAGGACAACACCAGCAGCGATATGACGCCGGAGGAGGTCGCCGAATTCCTTGAGGACGAGGCGAGCGATCTTCTCAAGGAGGCGGCTGCCATTGCTGTTTCCGATTACGAGGCTTTTGAGTCATGGTTTGACTATAAGCCTGATTTTAAAACCCCGGACGAGGTGTTTGAATTCCTTATAGATAATATCGAAAAGGATTTTCCCAAGCCGGAAACTACAAAATATAATATTGAATATCAGAACAAAGCCTGCGAGGTTGACGGCGTGGTCGCCTATTATGTTCTGAGCAGGATAGACGATATAAACGTAAACAATGTAAAGGTAAACGGTTCGGCTGTGAGCGACGATTCGCTTTCGCTCTATACGACGCTTGCGCATGAGGGGTATCCGGGACATCTTTATCAGCATACGGCTTTCTGTAATAATGACGATATACACGACGTGAGGAAGGCGCTTAGCTTTATCGGCGCTACAGAAGGATGGGCGCAGTATGCTTCTTACTGCACTCTGGATTATCTGGATATTTCCGACGCAACGAAGCGGCTGATATTTATAAACGACCTGCTCACATATGTTGTTGTATCGAGAGTTGATATAGGCGTCAATTACGAAGGCTGGGATATCGACGATACCTATAAATATCTCAAGGACTTTTTTGAGGTCGACAGGAATTATGATGAAGAAGGCAACACCGTAAAATATTTTTACAATACCGTAACAGGCGACCCCGGCAGCTTTATCCCTTATACGGTGGGATATATAAAAATGCTTGACATGAGGGAGCATGCAGAGAAGACCCTCGGGGACAGATTTGACGCTGTCGAATATCATAAGTGGATCGGCGGTATCGGCATAACCAGCTTTGATGTATATGAAGAGCAGCTTGAGCTTTGGTTAGCAGCTAAGCAGGAGGCGTAGAATATTGATTCGTCCGCAACCCTGAGTGTACCGGTCAAGACCGATGTCGTCGGCGGTGCGGCATAGAATGCTTTTGAACTGATCGTTTGTCAGAGTTTTATTATATGAAAATGCGAGAGCGGCAGCCCCGGAGACGATAGGCGTTGACATGGAGGTGCCGCTTTTTGTCGCGTATCCTCCCGCGCGCGGATAACAGCTCACAATATGGCTGCCGGGAGCGATTATATCGGGTTTTGATATGTCGCAGAAGGTCGGCCCTTTTCCGG
>CAJTON010000029.1:14924-38590 GCA_910577605.1 uncultured Butyrivibrio sp. | reverse complement strand
GCGGCTTATTCCGGGAGTGGTTATGGAACGGTAGCCCGGACCGTTGTTGCCTGCGGATGTGATAACGGTGAGTCCGGCGTCCCAGAGCGCGTCCACGGATTTCACGAGCAGGCTTGATTCGTCCTCGCATTTTGACGAGTCCGTACCGATGGAAATATTTACTACGCGGATATTCCATATTTCATGGTTGCGCAGTATCCACTGTATTCCGGAGATTATGTCCGATGAATCGCCGGTTCCGCTGTGGTTGAGGACCTTAATGGGGAGAACGCCCGCTGACGGCGCTATTCCCTTGTAAAGCCCGCCGCTCATACGTCCTGACGCTCCGATTATACCGCATACATGAGTACCGTGCGAGTTGTCGTCGTAGGCTTTCGTCCGTCCGTTCACGAAATCACGGAATTCTACCAGATTCCCGCTTAGATCGTTATGCATATACATTCCCGTATCAAGTACGGCGACGTTGACGCCGGAGCCGGTTATCCCGTTCCGGTGTATTCTGTCAATGTCGAGAAGATTTCTTATTTTATTCATGGAATTCACCCTAAAAAGAGGTTTTAATTTTATGGATTCATACATATATTCTATGATTAAATTTTCCGTAAGTGAAAAATGTAAAAATTTTCAAAATACCCCCTAAAAGGGGGTAAAAGTATTTAAAAAACAGTGATATATTGGTAGTATCAAAAACGGGAAAATCTATTAGGACGGAGGGAAAACAAAATGTTCAGAAGAATCAGAAGTATGAGCAGAAGAACAGGTGCTATCATGCTTGCTTTCGCAATCGTTTTCGGCGGCATTGCGGCGGGTATCGGATTGGCGTCTGAAACAGCTTATGCCGACAACGAAACGTATAAGCCGGTTACGCGAACGGAATTCGGAGCCGCAGGCGATTTTACATTTGTATCCTATGCCGATACGCAGGTGAGCGTTCACCATGCCGGAAATATACTTTGCGGCGGAGCTCTTACCGGAAGCACCAATGTAGGAACTCAGATGGTGAACCGTACTGTTGCGCTTCCTTCTATTGTAAGCCTTGGGGAGTGGAATACGTCGGTATATCCTGAAAATGGCGGAGCGGTATATTATGTCAACAGCATCGGCGAGCCTGTCGGTAATTATGTGACCGTTAAGGTCGGCGAGCAGTTTATTGATATGGATGCTCTCTATGCGGTGCTTGACGCGGTTTCACATAAGTATATCGGTTATACGGCAGGAGCGTTCAACCCCGACGAAAAGAACGGAATGACTATTGATCTGTCGGAGTACAAGAATGTTGAAGACATCCGTATCAAAGACAAAGTAAAAGGCACCGAAACATATGTGTTTGATCTGACCGATCTTGTGAGGTCGTTTGTCGGTGAGGACAGCTACGGTTCGGACGCATATCAGATAAACATAAATAATGTAAAGAAAAATACCAAAGTCATAATAAACATAGACGCAGAGGAATTGGCGGATAAGAGCACGATCAATCTTTTTAAGGTAAGGGTCAACGGAAAGCTTACCGGAGACGGCGGTCAGGTTGCTCCCGAATTTGCCGAGAATATAGTATGGAACGTATATTTCCCTACCACGTCCGAGGAGAACAGAACTTTTAACATGAATGTTACCGAGGGTATAGGATATTATCTTGCGCCCAATGCGAACGTAACGGCATCCAACTGCAATGGAGCGATTTTTGCCAACAGCATTAAATCCGTAGGTGAGTGCCACTCATTTGCGATTACGTTCTTTGAGGAACCTGAGGATACTACTCCCGCAAATGTGACCAGTACGGAGACTGAAGAAGAAACTACTTCCACTGAAGAGGAAACGACCTCTACCGAGGAGGACACGACGGAGACCGAAGAGGAAACGACCTCCACCGAGGAGGACACGACGGAGACCGAAGAGGAAACTACTTCTACTGAGGAGGATACAACCGAGACCGAAGAGGAAACGACCTCCACTGAAGAAGATACAACAGAGTCCGAAGAGGAAACGACCTCCACCGAAGAAGATACAACAGAGTCCGAGGAGGAAACGACCTCCACCGAAGAGGACACAACGCCTGAAGAAGGAACAACGTCTACCGAGGAGGACACAACTCCCGAAGAGGGAACAACGTCCACCGAGGAGGAGGACACAACGCCTGAAGAAGGAACAACGTCCACCGAGGAGGACACGACTCCTGAAGAAGGAACAACGTCTACCGAGGAGGACACGACTCCTGAAGAAGGAACAACGTCCACTGAAGAGGACACCACTCCCGAGGAGGGTACGACGACTCCTGAAGAGGACACCACTCCCGAAGAAGTTACGACTCCTGAAGAGGACACCACCCCTGAGGTTGTTACAACTCCTGAGGAAACTACAATTGAAATTATTACGAGAACCCCTGACGTTGAGAACGATGAGGATACGACGCCTGAGGAGACTGTTACTAGACCTAGAAGAAAAGGAGAGGTAGAAGCAGATACGGGCGACAGCAGCAACGCCGATATTTTCAAACTTATATTCGGGATTTCGGGAGTATGCTTTGCGGTTCTCGGTATCTACGGACTGGTAAAAAAGAGATAAACAGCATTGCCTTTCATTAACTCGCAGGAGTTAAATGCAATAGATTATTCCCAATAATGAAAAAGCCGCTTTTGGAAGAAGGCGGCTTTTTTGTGCGGTTCAGGCAAAGGAGAGGGCTGTATTGATTTTCGCGGTGCTTTGTTATATAATGGAAAATAATTAAGCTGGAGGAGGGGAGACGTATGTGTGGTTCAAGAAGCCTTGTGCCGGGGGATAAATTCAGGCACTTTAAAAACAAAATGTACCAGATAGTCGCGGTGGCTTACCATTCGGAAACCAGGGAGAAGATGGTTGCTTATCAGGCTCTTTACGGGGATTATAAGGTATATGTCAGACCGTACGATATGTTTATGAGCGAGGTGGATAGGGACAAATATCCCGATGCCGTACAAAAATACAGATTTGAAAAAATTGAAGGCGCTGATGTGAGCGGAGCTTTCAATGCTACGGCGGGGACAGACCGCGGTAATACAGTCGCAGAAGAGCCGGGGAACAGATACGAACTGCCCGAAGGGGTAAATCCGCTGCTTATAGAGTTTTTTGACAGGGAAGGCTGTAAGGAAAAGATAGAGTACCTTAACAGCATAAAAAATAAAATTGACGACAAACTTATAAGCGATATTGCGGTTTCAATGGATTTTACCGTTGGAGAGGGAGCGCTTGACGAAAGATTAGACAGCTTGCTTTACTGTCTGCGGACGAAAGCAAGATTTGAATGCGGGAGACTGAGATAATGCGTGAATTCTGGATAAATTTTAAAAAGAGCGTCACATTTGAGAAGGTCATAGTAAGAATCATCATGGCGTGGCTTCTGACTGCCGTAATGTTCTGTCTCAAGTCACAGCAGACCTTTAATTCGGCGATGTTCGCAGCTGAGATCAATATGGTGATGTATCTTTGTTTTGTTCTACTGTTTTTTATCATATTCTGCGCGCTCGGCTATCTAAAGGTTTTTGCCTGGATGGAGGCTTACGGGCCGATGATCCTTGTGACCTTGTACGGAATGTTTACCATAAGCGGTAATTCGGAACTTCCGTATCTTATTGGTCTGCTGGCGTTTCTTGGCGTATGCGTGGTGTATGCCGTGAATAAAACAAAAGATTTTGTGGACATTAAGAAAAAAAGCACGGTCGTGATACTATATGTGATAGCTGCGGTTTTTTACATGGGAATAGCGGGAACTACAACGGTTCTTCGGTATGTAAACTATTCGTCGCCCGCGTTTGATTTCGGAATATGGGCGCAGATGTTCCACAATATGAGGGAGAGCTTTCAGCCTGTCACTACGGTGGAGCGCGAAAGACTTTTGTCCCATTTCGCGGTGCATTTTTCTCCTATATACTATATTTATCTTCCCATATACTTTATTTTTCCTTATCCCGCCACCCTTCAGATACTTCAGGTACTGACCCTGGCGAGCGGCATCATACCCGTATATCTTCTTTGCCGTAAGTTTGAGCTGAGCAAAAGCGCGACAGCGGCGTTCGGCGTTATTTTTGCTCTTTTTCCGGTGCTTACGACCGGCTGCTTTTACGACCTGCACGAAAACTGTTTTCTTGTACCGCTGCTTCTGTGGCTGTTCTATTTTATCGAAAAAGACGACATAAAGGGCATGATCGCCATGTCTTTGCTGACCGTCCTGGTAAAAGAGGATGCGCCCATGTATATATCCTGTATAGGCTTGTACGTCATCATCGGTAAGCGTAAATACGTCAAGGGAACGGTAATGCTTATGTTCGGAGTGGCTTATTTCCTGACGGTAACGATGCTTATGCGTCATTTCGGTCTTGGAGTGATGAGCAACAGATATGAGAATTACATGGCGGGCGACAGCGGCGGATTGATGGACGTTATAAAGAATTTCATTACCAACCCCGCATATGTGCTCAGCGAATGCTTTAAGGAGAAAAAATACCAGTTCATAATTTATATGCTCGTACCTCTCGGTTTTATTCCTGTGGCGACTAAAAAGGTGTCCAAGCTGATTCTTCTGCTGCCCGTGCTCATAATAAACCTTGCCTCGGATTATGTGTACCAGTATTCTATCTATTTTCAGTACGCGTTCGGTACGATGGCGATACTGACATATCTCGCGGTGTCCAATTACGCGGAGCTTTCTGAAAAGGCCAGACGCTTCATGTGTTCTCTTGCGATCTGCGCGGCGGTCATAGTGATGCCTATTGCCGGACTCTCAAGAAGCTATTATATTGATTCGTATATTTATAATAAAGAAAACATCAGGATTCTTGACGAGGTAATGGACAGCATACCGAAGGACGCGTCTGTAAGCGCTTCCACGTTTTTCGTGGCGCATTTGTCAAACCGCGATAAGCTTTACTCGTACCCCGCGATACACGAGAAAAACGTTCCTGCGGATTATCTTGTGCTTGATCTCAGATATGACGGGCTTACGTCTGACGACAGAAGTTTTATAATGCAGTACGGCTACGAGAAGGTTTCCGGCGTTGACGGGCTTTACGCACTGTATTACAGAGGAGACGGCGCGGCGGCGGAATAGAAGCGCCGGACGGAGCGGGATTCGGAAACTTAAATAAAAACCTGTGATTATAAAGAAAATATAAACCAAACAAACTCTATTGACTTTTAATGTCGATAATGAGATAATGTTTGAGAAATTTTATGAAAATTTATTAGCGTCGGCTAAAAAAGATTGGAGGAAAATTTAAATGGCAACAAAAGCTTACTACCCATTGGAAGAAATCGGAGCCGGTAAGGTCGGTTTTTCCAAAACCCGTTCAATTATTGAGGCTGCATTCTACGGAAACAATGTGGTTAAGGTTAATACTTTGAAGGAAGCGTATGAGCTGGCTAAAAATTCACCCGGTACGATCGTTACCGATATGCCTGTTTATAGAGGAGAGGAATTCGGACTTGAGAGGGACGCAAAGGTACTTCTTTTCAACGACGGAGCGGTAACGGGGCGTTACGCTGCAGCGCGCCGTATCAAGGGATTTCCCGGAGTTGACAGCGCGAAGCTCGATAAGGTGGCGATGGATGCGATTTATGAGACGCGCTGGAGAACCATGTACCACGCTGAGGTATTCGTAGGTCTTGATCCCGAATTTATGGTTAAGGCGCACCTTCTTCTTCCCGAAGGAGAAGAGAACCTTCTCTACAACTGGATGCTCAATTTCCAGTATATGTCTGACGAGTATGTTAAGATGTACAAGAACTCCAAGCCTGTAGGAGACGGCAAGGAGCCTGATATTTATATTTTCTCGGATCCCCAGTGGGTTCCCGGCAACAGACCCGATGTCGATTACAGCTGCTTGAGCGATCCGCTCACTCTCTGCTATTTCGATACCGATCAGAACTGCGCATGCATCCTCGGAATGAAGTATTTCGGAGAGCATAAGAAGGGCACGCTTACAATGGCATGGGCTATCGCCAACAGAAACGGCTACGCTTCCTGCCACGGTGGACAGAAGGAGTACACTCTCGAGGACGGCTCCAAATATGTAGCCTCCGTATACGGACTTTCGGGTTCCGGAAAGTCAACTCTTACGCATGCTAAGCACGGCGGAAAGTATCCCGCGATCAAGGTCCTTCACGACGACGCTTTTATAATTAACGCTGACACTTGTGCGTCGATCGCGCTTGAGCCGACTTATTTTGACAAGACCTCCGATTATCCTACGGGCTGCCCCGACAATCAGTATCTTATAACGGTTCAGAACTGCTCGGCTACGATGGACAGCGAGGGAAAGATCCAGCTTGTTACCGAGGACATCCGTAACGGCAACGGACGCGCTATCAAGTCAAAGCTTTGGTCGCCCAACCGCGTTGACAAGATCGACGCTCCCGTAAACGCTATTTTCTGGATAATGAAGGATCCTACCCTTCCTCCGGTTTTAAAGCTCAAGGGCGCGGCTCTTGCGGCTGTTATGGGCGCGACGCTTGCTACAAAGACTTCCACTGCAGAGCGTGTGGCAGCGGGAACCGATATGAACGCGCTTCGTATCGTACCCTACGCTAACCCCTTCAGGACTTATCCTCTTGTAAACGATTACGTTAAGTTCAAGAAGCTCGTTGAGGAGAAGAACGTTGACTGCTATATCATCAACACCGGCGATTTCATGGGACATAAGTGCCAGAAAGAGGATACGCTCGGAATCCTTGAGACGATAGTTGAGAAGAAGGCAAACTTCACGCAGTGGGGACCCTTCTCCGATATCGAGATAATGAACGACTGGTCGGGAAAGACCGGAGATTTCACTCCTGACCTTACCGATAAGGAATATGTAAACAGCCTTAAGAGCGCTATGGAGAACCGTGTGAGCGCGGTTGAGAACTTTGCCGCTGCCAACGAGGGGTACGACAAGCTTCCCGACGAGGCGCTTGAGGCTCTCAAGAAGATCGTGAACGAGGCTTCAACGCTTTAATGCCCGGTTTTCCAATGTTTTACATTGTATTTTTTGCATTTTATATTGAAAAAATGCATAGGATATAGTATACTAAGTTTATGATAAAACTTAGGTATGTTTCCTGAAATGTTCGACAACTCCTATAGTTTTGAACCTACATTTGATTAAAGGGATTCCTATATCTTTAAGCGGATGTCAGGCCTCCGTTTCGCAGTGGAAGGCAGAAGCTTATTTGCGGTTACCCACCTAGCTTTGGCTAGGCGTCAAAATCATAGGAACCGGCATTTTGGGGCATATAAAAATAGACCTGGAAACAGGTCTATTTTTATTTACAATGTAATAGAATTGAACAAGCCATAGTTTTTAGGAGGAGCTTCTTATGTTTAAAAAAAGATTACTTGTCATTGTTACGGCTGCGGGAATATTTGCGCTGACTGCCGCGCTTCTTATTTTATCCATGGGACGCAGGGAGGACAACCGTATACCGAGGAGCATTGCCTCCAAAATGCTTGCGCTGCTTGAGACGGATAAGGAGGGAGCGGCGCAGTCGCCGGATTGCTTTGACGGCAAGGGAAAGGGCGAGTGGTACGAAAAATACATAAATTATATGAAGTCGAAGGGATACGGCGATTTCGGAAGCGCAGGCGAGGCGCAGAAGGCTTTTACATACGGCGACATGCAGCGCTATCTTACGGTAAAGGGAATATCCGGCGAAACGGTGGACGAGGCTTCGGGAATCGATCCGTTTAAATATAAAGAGCATAAAAAAATCACACGGGACGATTTTAACGGGATATATAAGTATCTTGCGGCGGCGTACGGGGCCGCTAACGGAGTCGCGCAGGTTGAGTTAGTCATATCCGGCACGCCGTCCAACACTGAGCAGGCGGCGAGATGGCAGGCGGTTACGACGGAGGGGATCTACGGCTTTGAGGGACTTGCGCTTGACAGATATATCGACTGCAAAATTCTTGCGTATGTGAAAAAAAATGAGATTATAAACGTGATAGTCAAGCTCTCGGACGACGTGGTCTACCGCAACGTATGGCTTGAGGAGGGCAGCGAAAACAGGATCGTGGCGTATATAGGCGGAGTAAAGCGGGAATTGAGCGTAGGAAAGCTCGAATTCGACTTTGCGCAGACCGTAGGGGACATATATATGAGCAAGGGGCGCGTCAGCTCGGTTTCCCTTAAAAACGATACGGTAGGCGGCAAGGTGCTGATGGTATCGGACGACAGAATAGAGCTTGAGAATTACGGGGTGCTGGAGCTTGACGAGGATTTTCACATATACAAAACATACGGGAGGATAGAGGAGGTAGACGCTTCGGAAATTCTTGTAGGCTACGATCTGTCCGATTTTGTCGTGGCGGACCGCAAAATCTGCGCCGCTGTGATTTCAAGGACGCTGACCGCCGACAATATAAGGGTCCTCGTCATGTCAACTGGCTTTACCTCTATTTTTCACGAAAGGATCTCGCTTACCGGCACGACGGATTTTACTGTGCGTCGGGGCGACAAAGAGGAAAGCTATAAGGCGGGGGACATTGTGGATATTTATAAAGGCTCGTCACTGCTTGAACAGGGGCGCGTCATAGTAGAGCCGCGGGATATAGGCGGCAAAATAAGGGTCATGAGCGTGGAGAAGGCGCAGGGGGCGCCGGAATACCGGGGAAGGCTTGAGGTGGCGGAATACGACGAGGGACTGGTGCTTGTAAACGACGTTCTGATAGAAGAATATCTTTACGCGGTCGTCCCGAGCGAAATGCCGAACCGATTCGGCGTGGAGGCGCTCAAGGTGCAGGCGGTATGCGCGAGAAGCTACGCGTACAGACAACTCAAGGGCAATTCTTACGCGAAATACGGCGCTCATGTGGACGACAGCGTTAATTATCAGGTATACAATAATGTGAACGAACAGGAGGACTCTACCGAGGCTGTCAGGGAGACCTACGGAGAGGTGGCGGCTTACGACAAAAACCCCATATCCACATATTATTATTCGACTTCATGCGGCAGCACTTCTGACACCTCGGTGTGGGGCGGAAATACGGGCGGAACACCCTATCTTCTTGCCAAAAGCGTGAACCCGGAGCATAAGGACATGGATCTGTCATCAGAGGAAAGCTTTGCGGCATTTATCAAGAACGTTGACGAAAGCGATTTTGATTACGGCTTCGGGTACTACAGATGGAAGGTCAGAATGTCTTTTTCGGAGATAAGCACGAGCGTGAACGAGTATATTTATTCAAGATACTGTGCGAATCCTGCCAATATTCAGGTGAACAAAGACGGCGCATGGGTAAGCGAAGAAATCAGGAATATCGGAAAAGTTACCGGAATCGAGGTTACGAAAAGAAGCACGGGCGGTGCTATATCGGAGATGATAATATACGGCACCGAGGCTGTGATAAAGGTGACGAACGAGCTTAATATAAGATATCTGTTAAGTCCGAGGGACAATCCGATAACCCTGCTTAAGGGGGATACGACTACGTTTTACATACTTCCGAGCGCGTACTGTATGTTTGAGACATACAAAGAAGGCGACGAGGAGGGCTTTGACATAACGGGAGGCGGCTACGGACACGGAATAGGAATGAGCCAGAACGCGGTCTCCAACATGGTCGCGTCCGGAATGAGCTATGACGAGATACTGAAATTCTTTTTTGACGGAATAGAGCTTATTGATGTGTATCAGGGTGAGTGATGTCGGTGGCTTTTTCGACAGATCTGCCGGTGTTCCACTGCTCGACATAAAGGTTTATCTCAGCGCCGATGAGGAAGATGAACATGCAGACATAAAGCCAGAGCATAGCGCATACTATGGTCGCAAGGCTTCCGTAAAGCAGAGAAAGGTTTTTGGAGAAGTTTACATACAGTGAAAAAAAGAACGAGAATCCGGTCCAGCCCACGGCGGAGAAGAGCGCTCCGGGAATCTGACGCTTTATCTTGGTATGCCTGCTCGGGATCGCTACATACAAAAATGTGAAAAACAGCGTAAAAAGCAGCACCGAGATGAGCGTCCTCAGATTCATTATCGTTTCTATTATGTTTCCGACGAGCGGAAGGTGCTTGTTGAAGAAATCGAGAATGAGCGTGCCAAGAATGAAGATTATCAGGCACACTACTATTATAACGGCGAAAACTATTGTGTAAAGTATGGAATAAAGCCTGAGCACAAAACCGTTTCTGTGCTCGGTGATGTCGAATACGGAATTAAGCCCTTCTATGAGAGAGTTAAAACCCTTGCCGGCTGTCCACAGTACGGATACGATAACGATGAGTATCGCGGTGGGATTGACGTTCAAGTAGATCTCGTGAACCATTGAGCTGAGACTTGCTTTAAAAGCGGGCGGAGAAATATTGTTTATTACGGTAAGAAGCGTCTCCTCGGTGAGCGGCGTATATTTTATAAGCATCATCAAAAGCAGAAGAAACGGTACAAAGCTCATTATTATAAAGAGAGCCGACTGCGCAGCAAAAGCGCTGACATAATCCTTTTTGATCTTGTTGGCGATGACCGCTATCGAGGCGAAAATCTTCATAACTGTTTCCTTTTAATTTATTCTACCATAACAGTATATTCAATAATCCTGAATTTAGCAAGCAGGAAATAAAAGCGTACGGAATCAGCCGTGATTACGGCTGATTTTTTGCGTGTATGTCAAAAATTAAAAAATAATGTGATATTATAAAACCGTTTACGTTAAAACCGTAGATATATAAGTGAAGGCGTCTTTAACAGGAGGAAATAAAATGGAGGATAACGAAATAGTCAGGCTGTACCTTGACCGCAATGAAAAAGCGATAGACCAGACTGGAAGAAAGTACGGACGTTATCTCGGAAAAATTGCCTATAACATTCTGCGCGATACCGAGGACTGCAAAGAGTGTTTAAACGAAGCGTATCTTGCGGCATGGAATTCCATTCCTCCTCAAAAACCGGCGGTTTTAAGGACCTATCTTGTTATGCTGGTAAGACGTATCTGTGTAAAACGGGCAGAGAAAAAGTACAGTCAAAAAAGACTGGGAAACGAATATGCCGTATCGCTTTCCGAGCTTGAGGAATGCATTTCCGACAGCGACCGCGTGGACGAGGATATGGAGCTTGAACAGCTCATAGAAACTATAAACAGCTATCTTCGCAATATTTCCGAAGAAGCGCGCAGCCTTTTCATCGGGCGCTATTATTACCTCGATTCCCTGAAAAAAGCGGCGTCATACTGCGGAATGAGCGAATCGAAAGCCAAAAGCATGCTGTACCGCACAAGGAGCGGACTGCGCGAACACCTAATAAAGGAGGGATATATATTATGAAGCAGAAAATAATTCACGAAGCCTTAAACGGTATTGATGCCGAAATGGTGGATAAGGTGGAAAAACTGAGATCCGCAAAAAGACCTTTACTTTCGCTATTTATTAAAATCGGCGCTGCCGCCGCATGCGTTTCATTAGCGGCTCTTGCTCTTTTCGGGGTTTTAAAGAAATCTCCGTCGGACAGCATAAAACCAAATAATTCAATTATCGGAACGAAGATTTATACAGGAGACAATTCTGCGAATTCCGACAGGCCGGAATCCTCCGATAAAAAATGGGAAGAAAGAACGGTGAACGAGAGATACGGAACTTTATTGTTTAACGAGTACCAGTATTCGTCCAAAACTTCCGCTTCCGAAGGAGACGAGATTCCGGACGGAAAGCTTGCGGATTTTATCGGAGAGTACGATTTAAGAGGCGTAAATATGGAGCTGGAAGGCGACGATAAGATAGTGTATACCACCGGCAGAGTATTTGCGATAGATGGAATAAAAAGCGATTGCGCCGTCGCCGTGAAATTTGAAGGATACGCCGGAAATTTCGTTTATATAAACAGCGCGTACGCCGCAAAAACGCTCGGAGAGTTCCTTGACGCTATGAGCCTTGACGAAAATATGCTGTTCGGTCCGGTGGACTATTATTATGAGCCGGATGTGAGCGTGCTTTCAGCGATAGAATACGACGGTGTTGACGGAAAGGTCATTCGTGAGCTTCTCCACGACAGCAGAGATGCCAAAGCGGATGACATAAATAAGGACACGCTCGCTGCTTCGATCAGGATAAGCGTTGACATTCCTTTGCTTGGTCACAGGAATCATTCTATATGGCTGAATGACGAAGGCTATCTGACTACGAATATCCTTAACAGCGGAAAGATATTTTTTATCGGGGAGGAAAGGGCAAAACAATTTAAAGAGTATGTAATAAATAATTATCAGGGTTACGAGCTTGTATATCCGAACGGTTCGGATAAAGAACATATAGATATACAGGAAATTGATTAGAAGACTTCCTAAAAAACGAAACCCCTGCCGGCAGCTCGGCAGGGGTTTCGTTTTATCATGGGCAAACGCCCGATTGACATTGACGGAGCAAACGGATATACTGTATATGGAAAATAATGAGGAGAATCCATGAAAAGAACAGACATAACGGGATATACCGTCGAGACCGAGAAGTTTAGCGAGGGCTTTTCGGGATTTAAATTCGCGATACTGAGCGATCTGCATTCAAACTGCTATGGGATAGATCTGCACGGGCTTAACAGGAGAATACGTTCGGAAAGACCGGACGCGGTGCTTATTGCGGGAGATATGTTCAACGCGCATATCAACGATAGACCGGAGGGCGTGCTGAGCTATCTTTCTGTGCTTGCCGGACATTATCCGGTATTTTTTGCGCTTGGAAATCACGAATACCGCATGAAGATATGTACGGAGGTTTTCGGGGAGCGGTATTATGAGATAAGGGAAAGACTTTCAGAGGCGGGCGTGGTATTTCTTGAGGACGAAACGGTGACGCTGGAGAAGGAGGGCGAGAGGCTTATGCTCTCCGGCGTGGAGATAGATTCCTGTTTTTACGACAAAATAGGAACACCCTCGATGGGACCGGGGCTTATGGACAAGCATCTGGGAGAGCCTGATACGAGATTCTATAATCTGCTTCTGGCGCACAATCCCGATTTTTTTGACAGATACGCCGGATGGGGCGCGGACCTTACCGTGTCGGGGCATCTTCACGGCGGGATCGTAAGGATTCCGGGCATCGGCGGGATCGCTTCCACGACGGGGTTTATACTGCCCAGATACGACAGCGGAATGTACCGCAAAAGAAACCGCCTTATGCTTGTAAGCCGCGGACTGGGCGCTCATACGCTGCCGGTCAGGGTGAACAATAATCCGGAGCTTGTGGTGCTGAAAATCCTTGCAAAGAACGGCTTATAAGTTTACAATGTAAAAAGCGGTTTTTTTGGGAGGGAATATGGCGCTTGAGGTAAAGCTTGAAGTTTTTGAGGGTCCGCTTGACCTTTTGCTTCATCTTATAGATAAAAATAAAGTGAATATTTACGATATTCCGATAGCGATAATAACGGACCAGTATCTTGATTATGTGGCAGGCATGGAAAAGCGCGATCTGAACGTGGCGAGCGAATTCCTGGTAATGGCGGCGATGCTTCTGGACATAAAGTCGAGAATGCTGCTTCCCAAGGAGCCGGAGCCGGACGAGGAGGCGGAGGACCCCAGACAGGAGCTTGTCGAAAAGCTTTTGGAATATAAAATGTACAGGTATATGTCGTACGAGCTGAGGGACAGGCTTCTTGACGCCGACAGGGCGATGTTTCGGCAGTCTTCGCTTCCGGAGGAGGTCGCCGCGTATGAAGAGCCGGTAAATCTTGAAGAGCTTATGGCGGACGTAAATCTTATAAAGCTGCGCGAGATTTTTAACGAGGTAATGAGGCGCAGCGAGGATAAGATCGATCCGGTGCGCAGTAAATTCGGAAGGATAGAGAAAGAGGAGATCGACCTTGAAGAGAGAGCGGGATATGTGAGGGAGTACATAGTAAATAATCCGAACTGCTCGTTTAGGCAGCTTCTTGTGAGAAACAGCAGGATGGAGATAATAGTCACCTTCCTCGTCGTTCTTGAGATGATAAAGAGCGGCGCTATCCGCGTGATTCAGGAGAGTCGGACGGATGATATTCTTATCGCTTCGTTATAAAATATACGCTCCTTTCGGGGCTTGCTTTTGGAGATTTTGATATGGAAATGAGTATCGGCCGTATGGAGGCCGTAATAGAGGCTGTTTTGTTTACGATGGGAGATTCGGTGGAAACGTCTAAGCTTGCGCTTGCGATAGAGCAGGACGCGGATACCACCCGTAAGCTCATACACAATATGATGGACAGATATGACGCAGAGGACAGGGGCATCAGGATAATCGAGCTGGAGGACAGCTTTCAACTCTGTACGAAAGCCGAATTTTACGAAAATCTCGTGAAGGTCGCCGCTGAGCCTAAGCGCTATGTGCTTTCGGATTCGGCGCTTGAGACGCTTTCGATAATCGCGTACAAGCAGCCCGTAACAAAGCTTGAGATAGAACAGATACGCGGAGTCAAGAGCGACTACGCGGTGAACAAGCTCATCGAATACAATCTGATTACGGAGCTGGGAAGGCTTGACGCGCCGGGAAGACCGATTCTTTTCGGCACTACCGAGGATTTCCTAAGAAGCTTCGGACTTGCTTCGGTCGAGGAGCTTCCGGCCATAAGCCCTGACAAGCTTGCGGATTTTAAGGTCGAGGCGGAGGAGGAATCTCAGATCAGGCTTGAGATATAAGAAAATTTATTTTGGAGGTATATATTATGACAAGAGAGAACGCATGGACCAAATGCGACAAAAAGAAAATCGCTCAGGTAATGGACTTTGCCGAGGAATACAGACGGTTTCTTTCGGAGTGCAAGACTGAGCGCGAATGTACAAAGAGGGCTGTCGAGATGGCTGAAGAGAACGGTTATCTCGACCTTATGGACGTGATCGCCAAAAACAAGACCTTAAAGCCGGGGGACAAGGTTTACGCATCCAATATGGGAAAGGCAATCGTGCTTTTCAATATCGGAACGAAGCCTATCGAGCAGGGAATGAAGATCCTCGGCGCTCATATCGACTCGCCGAGACTTGACATAAAGCAGAATCCGCTTTATGAGGACGAGGAGCTTGTTCTCATGGATACCCACTACTACGGCGGTATCAAGAAGTACCAGTGGGTCGCGCTTCCCCTTGCGCTTCACGGCGTAGTTGCGCTTACCAACGGCAAGAAGATAAATGTTGTGATAGGCGAGGATATGGACGATCCGGTGGTCGGCGTTTCAGATCTTCTCATTCATCTCGCTGCGGAGCAGATGGAGAAAAAAGCCGCAAAGGTAGTTGAGGGCGAGGCTCTCGATATTCTTGTCGGCAGCATGCCCATGGGAAGCAAGAAAAAGGACGAAGAGGCAAAGAACGAGAAGGAAAAGACAAAGGCGTACATCCTTAAGCTTTTGCAGAAAAAATACGGCTTCAAGGAGGAGGATTTCATGTCCGCCGAGCTTGAGGCGGTACCCGCGGGACCCGCGCGCAATATGGGAATCGACAATAGCATGATAATGGGCTACGGACAGGACGACAGGGTATGCGCGTATACTTCCCTTGTAGCGATGCTTAAGACCGAGAATCCCGAGAAAACGACCGCCTGTCTTCTGGTTGACAAGGAGGAGATTGGTAGCGTGGGAGCGACCGGAATGGAGTCCAGATTCTTTGAGAATATGGTTGCCGAGCTTATCGCAAGGCTCGGAGCTTACGACGATCTCAAGCTCCGCAGGGCGCTTACGAATTCGCAGATGCTTTCCTCCGACGTAAACGCGGCTTACGACCCCAATTACGCTTCGGCGTTTGAGAAAAAGAACGCGTCCTTCTTCGGAAGAGGGATCGTATTCAACAAATTTACCGGAGCGAGAGGAAAGTCGGGCAGCAACGACGCCAATGCCGAATATGTTGCGAAGGTGCGCGCGGCTATGGAGCGCGACGATGTGGCGTATCATATGGCGGAGCTTGGAAAGGTCGATGTCGGCGGAGGCGGAACGATCGCCTATATCCTTGCCAATTACGGAATGGAGGTTATGGACTGCGGCGTGGCGGTCCAGAATATGCACGCTCCGTATGAGGTCACAAGCAAGATCGACATTTACGAGACGATGCGCGGCTATCTCGCGTTTCTCAAGTAAATTTCACCGCGGCAAGGGACGATTATATGAAGTGGAAAAAATATACAGTCACAACGACTACGGAGGCTGAGGATCTGGTGAGCTATATGCTCACCGAGCTCGGCGTCGAGGGCGTACAGATAGAGGACAATATACAGCTTTCCGAGCAGGACACGAAGGCGATGTTTGTAGATATACTTCCGGAGCTTTCGCCGGACGACGGAGTGGGAAGGGTGAGCTTTTTCCTTGAAGCGGACGGAGAAGGCGTACATTTTCCGGACGGGATAAAGGACGAGAAGGAGCTTTACGAGCGGATAGCTCAGGGACTTTCGGAGATTAAGGATTTTACGGACACAGGCAGTGGGGAGATAACGACGGACGAGACCGAGGACAAGGACTGGATAAATAACTGGAAGCAGTATTTCAAGCCTTTTGCTGTCGGAGATATAGTGATAAAACCGACGTGGGAGGAAGTACCGGAAGAGATGAAGGGCGGCATGGTCGTCGATATCGATCCGGGAATCGCGTTCGGCACGGGTTCTCACGAGACCACGCAGCTTGTGATAAAGCAGATGATAAAATATGTCGGATACGATACGGAGCTTCTTGACGTGGGGACCGGAAGCGGTATTTTGTCCGTGATAGGGCTTAAGCTCGGCGCGGCTCACGTCATGGCGACGGACCTTGACCCCAACGCGATAATCGCAACGGCGGAAAATATGAAGGCAAACGGCATTTCCGATTCTATGTACGAGGTCATAGAAGGAAACATTATCGACGATCAGAGTACCCGCGACCGTGTCGGCTACGGTAAATACGACGTAGTCACCGCAAATATACTTGCGGATATTATAATACCGATTCTGGGAGTGATCGCCGCGCATATGAAGCCGGGGGCGGTTATGATCACCTCAGGAATAATTGACATGAAAGAGGACGCGGTCAGGGCTGCGTTTGAGGCAAACGACTGCTTTGAAATACTGGAAACGACGTATCAGGGCGAGTGGGTCTCTATAACGGCGCGCAGAGTGAAGTAGGGATATGTACAGATTTTTTGGCAGATCGGAGAATATATCGGACAAAGAAATAACGATCGACGGAGGGGACGTGAATCATATCCGCAATGTCCTGCGCATGAAACCGGGAGACCGTCTGACGGTGAGCGGGGGAGACAACGCGGATTATCTCTGTGAGATACGGGAGTTTGCGGATGATAAGGTCATTCTCGGTATTGTAAAAAAGAGCGAAGCCGATAGGGAGCTTGGCGCGAAAATATATCTTTTTCAGGGACTTCCAAAGAGCGATAAAATGGAGCTTATTGTGCAGAAATGCGTTGAACTCGGAGTTTATGAGATCGTTCCGGTCGCGATGAGCCGTTGTGTCGTAAAGCTTGACAAAAAGAGATCCGAGGCTAAGACTGCGCGCTGGCAGGCGATAAGCGAGAGCGCTGCAAAGCAGAGCGGCAGGACGGTGATACCAAGAGTCCGTGAGCCGATGACGTTTGGGCAGGCGCTTGAATACGCTTCTGAAATGGACGTTAAGCTTATACCTTATGAGCTGGCGCGCGGAATGGAGGCGGCTAAGGCGGCGGTGGAGTCCGTACACGCGGGAATGAGCGTCGCTGTTTTTATCGGACCGGAGGGAGGATTCGAGGCGGAAGAAGTGGACGCCGCGAGGGAGAGCGGAGCGCTGCCCATCTCTCTGGGGCGGAGGATATTAAGGACGGAGACCGCGGGTCTTGCGGTGATGTCGGTACTTATGTATCATCTTGAACAGGAGAATACAAATGGAAGCGTATCTTGACAATTCAGCCACCACAAAGGTGTCGGAGAACGCCGCAAGGCTCGTATACGATATAATGACCGGGGATTACGGCAATCCGTCGTCTATGCACAAAAAAGGCTTTGACGCGGAGAAGCATATCCGTAATGCAAGGGAGACTTTTGCGGGGATACTCAAGTGCACTGAAAGAGAAATATTTTTCACTTCCGGCGGAACCGAATCGGACAATATGGCGATAATCGGAGCCGCGATGGCGGCTAAGCGCAGGGGTAAGCATATAATAACTACGAAAATCGAGCATCCGGCGGTTCTTGAAAGCTTTGAATATCTTGCCGGACAGGGCTTTGAAGCGACATATCTTCCTGTAAACGGCGCAGGGCAGTTAGAGCCGGAAACTCTCAAGGCGGCGATGCGTGAAGATACGGTGCTTGTATCCGTTATGTATGTCAACAACGAGATAGGCTCGCTCCAGCCGATAGCGGAGCTTGGCAGGATGATCAAAGAAGCCGGAAGGGACATTGTTTTTCATGTTGACGCGGTGCAGGCGTTCGGAAAATACAGGATATGTCCGTATAAAGAAAATATCGACCTTTTGTCGGTGAGCAGTCATAAGATACACGGACCGAAGGGAGTCGGCGCTCTTTTTGTGAAGGATAAGACGCGCATACTTCCGGTTTCGTTCGGAGGCGGGCAGCAAAAGGGGCTTCGACCGGGCACGGAGAATGTTCCGGGAATCGCGGGAATGGCGCTTGCCGCGCGTGAGATATATGAAGATCTTGACGCGAAAACGGAGCGTATGTACGGTTTGAAGGATTATTTTACCGAGGAGATATTAAAGCTCGACGGAACTGTCGTAAACGGACTTACAGGAAGGCAGTCGGCGCCGCATGTGGTCAGCGTCAGCTTTGACGGAATAACGAAAAGCGAGGTTCTTCTGCACGCGCTTGAGGGCAGGGGAATATATGTATCGTCCGGTTCGGCGTGTTCATCGAACAAACCTGCGCTCAGCGAAACGCTCAAGGCGATAGGCGTTAAGCGCGAGCTTCTCGGTTCGACGCTGCGCTTCAGCTTTTCGGATTATACGACTATGGAGGAGCTTGAATACACGTTGGGCGCGCTAAAGGAGCTGCTGCCGGTTCTGAGGAAATACAAGCCTAAATGATTTGCGGCGAAAGGAATTTATATGTATAAAGCATTTTTGATAAAATACGGAGAAATCGGAACAAAGGGAAACAACCGTTATCTTTTTGAGGACGCGCTTTGCAGACAGATAAGACGAGCGATGAAAAAAATCGGCGGGCAGTTTACGGTCAGCAAGGAGCAGGGCAGGATATATGTGGACAGCGAGGGCGAGTTCGGTTACGACGAAGCTGTCGCCGCTCTAAGGACCGTTTTCGGTATCCTTTGGATATGTCCGATGATGCAGATCGACGACAACGGCTTCGACGATCTTGCCGAGAATACGGTGCGCTACGTCAGGGAGGTCTATAAGGGCGAGCCTAAGACCTTCAAGGTCAGGGCAAGACGCGCGCGAAAGAATTATCCGCTCGATTCCATGCAGATAAATATGAGCATGGGCGAGAGACTTCTTGAGGCGTGCCCGGAGCTTAAAGTTGACGTGCATAAGCCGGATTTTGAGCTTAATATAGAGATCAGGAACAAAATAAATATTTATTCCGAGTTCATACCCGGACCGGGAGGTATGCCCGTCGGCACTAACGGTAAGGCGACGTTACTTTTGTCGGGCGGGATCGACAGCCCCGTCGCAGGATATATGATCGCGAAGAGAGGCGTTATAATCGACGCGGTGTATTTTCACGCGCCGCCGTATACGAGCGAGAGAGCGAAGCAGAAGGTAGTGGACCTTGCGAAGCTCGTGTCCGTGTATTCCGGACCTATAAGGCTGCATGTGGTTAACTTTACCGACATTCAGATGTATATTTACGATCAGTGCCCGCACGACGAGCTTACGATAATTATGAGAAGGTATATGATGAGGATAGCCGAGCATTTCGCCAAGGCGGAGGAATCGCTCGGACTTATCACAGGGGAGAGCATAGGGCAGGTAGCGAGCCAGACTATGCATTCGCTCGCCGTGACAAACGAGGTCTGCACGCTTCCCGTAATGCGCCCGCTTATCGGTTTTGACAAGCAGGAGATAATCGACATATCCGAAAAAATAGGGACGTTTGAAACATCAATTCTTCCTTTTGAGGACTGCTGTACGATATTCGTCGCCAAGCATCCTGTGACGAAGCCTAATCTTAAAGCCATAAAACGCTCCGAGCTTAAGCTTCGAGAAAGAATTGACGAAATGGTAAAGACCGCGATAGATACGGCGGAGGATATCTGGATCGACTAGAGATAGCGCCCGGTTGCTTTTTGCGGTCACAGAAAATGCCCGGCATATATATGCCGGGCATCGGTAAGTGCTTAAATTACTCTACGATGTAAGGAGCGATCGCCTCAAGAACCTCCGCGTTGTCGTCAGCGTGGATATTGAGGGTGATCGGTTTTGAAAGATCAAGGCTGAAAATACCCATGATCGACTTAGCGTCGATAACGTATCTTCCGGAAACAAGGTCGAAGTCGCTGTCGAACTTGGCGATCTCGTTTACAAATGCTTTAACCTTCTCGATTGAGTTTAATGAAATCTGAACTGCTTTCATGTATATACCTCCTCGTTTTTGACAAATGTGATTTTTACCATTTCATAGTACAATCATAATATGAGGATGTCAATATTTGATTTGCACAAAAATAATCCAAATAATATAGGAGAATTGGCAAAAATATGAAGAAATGTGCGCTTCACAATCTGGGCTGTAAGGTAAATTCTTACGAAACTCAGGCTATGCAGCAGCTTATGGAGGAGGCCGGATACGAAATAATTCCCTTCGGGGAGCTTCCAGCTGACGTTTTTATTATCAATACTTGCAGCGTCACGAATATTGCTGACCGCAAATCGAGGCAGATGATACATAAGGCAAGGGCGCTTAACCCTGAGTCGGTCATCGTCGCGTGCGGCTGTTATGTGGAAAGCTCCGGGGAAATGCGTGACGGGGATATTGACATTGTTATAGGAAACAACGAAAAAAGCCGGCTTATCGAAATACTGGATTCTTATTTTGCGGGGGAGCCGCGTGAGGAAACGGAGGACATATCTAAGGCGGAGGGCTTTGATAAAATGAATATAGACAAGCCGTCAGAGCATACCCGCGCGTACGTCAAAATACAGGACGGCTGCAATCAGTTTTGCAGCTACTGTATTATCCCCTATGCCAGGGGCCGGGTGCGCAGCCGCCGCAGAGAAGATATTTTGCGGGAGGATAAGAAGCCGCGCAAAGGAGGACATTCTTTCGGAGGTGAGCAGACTCGCAAAGAGCGGATGCCTTGAGGTAGTGCTTACCGGCATTCATCTTTCCTCATACGGAATGGACTTTGAGAGTGACAAAAACGTAACACTTATTGACATTATTGAAGAAACGGATAGAATAGAGGGTATTGAAAGGATACGGTTAGGTTCTCTTGAGCCCCTCATAGTTACTGAGGATTTCGCAAAGAGGCTTTCAAAATGCCGTAAGGTATGTCCTCATTTTCATCTGTCGCTTCAAAGCGGCTGCGACAGAGTTCTTTCCCGTATGAACAGGAGATATACGACGGAGGAATTTACCGCCGGGGTGGAGACGCTCAGAAAATATTTTGACAGACCCGCCGTAACTACGGACGTTATCGTCGGTTTTCCGGGAGAAACGGCGGAGGAATTTGCGGAGACTGCGGAATATATAAAGAAAACGGGCTTTTACGAGCTTCATGTTTTCAAATATTCAAGGCGCAGGGGAACCGCGGCGGACAGAATGGACGGTCAGGTGCCGGACGCCGTCAAGAGCGAAAGAAGCGAGGCTCTGCTTGCGATAGACCGCGAGCTGTCTGACGATTACCGCAGAGACTATATAGGACGGCGTGTCAGCGTGCTTTTTGAGGAAAAGATCACTTTTGGGGGAATCGATTATATCGTCGGCTTTACCGATACATATGTGCGCGTGGCTGTCGGATGTGAAGGTTTGGACGCGCCAAAGCCAAACAGCATCGCGAACGTTCGGGTCACGGGGCTGCTTGGAAAAGAAATGGTAATTGGTGTTGCCGAAATTTGATTTTTATATTATTATATATATGATGGAAAGGAATGCGGGTTCGGATGACAGAGATGAACAACACACAGTTTTTTAAGGTACAGCAAGAGCAGGCGGTTCAGGTTTCCGACATAATCGAGCAGGTGTATGCCGCTCTTACGGAAAAGGGTTATAACGCGGTGAATCAGATCGTGGGATACATTATGTCCGGGGACCCCACATATATAACAAGTCACAGGAACGCGAGAAGTCTTATAATGAAGGTTGAGAGGGACGAGCTTGTTGAAGAGCTGTTAAAATACTATATTGAAGCCAAGGGTCTTTAAAGATGAGAGTGCTCGGACTTGATTACGGGAGCAGAACGGTAGGCGTGGCGGTTAGCGATCCACTGGGAATTACGGCCCAGGGGCTTGAAATCGTGCGTCGTGACGCGGAGAATAAGCTCAGACGTACAATGGCGCGTCTTGAAGAGATCATTAACGGGTACGGAGTTGAGCTTATAGTTTTGGGACTGCCTAAGAATATGAACAATACCTCCGGCGACAGGGTGGCGAAAACGCTGGAGTTTAAGGAAATGCTTGAGCGCAGGACGGGTATCGGAGTTATCATGTGGGACGAGCGGCTGACAACGGTCGCGGCGGACAGGGTCATGGATGAGGCGGGGATATCGAAAAACCGTCGCGGCGAGTATGTGGATATGTTAGCCGCGGAGTTTATTTTGCAGGGGTATCTGGACAATATTCATTTTAAAAGGGCGGATTAGAGAGAAACCCGTCCGCCGCTGGGCGGATTTACGGGAATGTTTAGGAGAGGCGGATAATGGACAAAATTACAATTACGGCAAAGGACGGAGAACAGATAGAATTTTATGTGCTTGAGCAGACCAGGGTGAACGGTAAGGATTATCTGCTTGTAACCGAAACGGACGACGAAGATGAAGATGCGGAGGCATATATTTTAAAGGACGTATCTGAGGCAAAAGAGCCTGAGGCGGTTTATGAATTCGTTGAAGACGAGGACGAATTGAACGCGCTGGCAGGCGTTTTTTCCGAGATGCTCGACGAGGATACGAAGCTCATTTAGTGAAGCGGTGTTTTGACAGGCGCTTCTTTAGGTTCCGTGCGGAGGGAGCCTTGTAAAAGTGTCCGGCTCTCAGAAGACCGGGACAAAAAAGTTAAGGAAGTCCGCCCGCCGCGAGGCACAGGGGCGGAAAATCAGGAGGTAAAATTTTGCAGATAAAAGAAAACAGCAGTGTCAAGATAATCCCTTTGGGAGGTCTTGAACAGATCGGAATGAACATGACTGCCTTCATGTATGAGGACAGTATAATTGTCGTGGACTGCGGCTTGTCGTTTCCGGACGACGATATGCTGGGAATCGATCTGGTGATACCGGACGTGACGTTTCTGAAGGAAAATATAGACAAAGTGAAGGGCTTTGTAGTCACTCACGGACATGAGGATCATATAGGAGCGTTTCCTTATGTGATAAAGGAGGTAAATAAGCCCATATATGCTACGAAGCTTACTATGGGAATAATAGAGACAAAATTCAGGGAGCATAACCTGCTTGGAAATACGAAGCGCAAGGTCGTGTCCTACGGACAGAGCATTATCCTCGGAAAATTCAGGATAGAGTTCATAAGGACGAACCACAGTATCGCGGATTCGGCGGCGCTGGCTATACACACGCCTGTGGGCGTTATCGTTCACACAGGCGATTTTAAGGTGGACTACACTCCCGTGT
>CAJTON010000029.1:6734-14914 GCA_910577605.1 uncultured Butyrivibrio sp. | reverse complement strand
GGGGAGCCTATAGACTTGCAGAGAATGGGAGAACTCGGCAAAAAGGGCGTTCTCGCGCTTCTCTGCGACAGCACCAATATTATGAGACCGGGCTATACCATGTCGGAAAAGACCGTAGGAAAGACGTTCCAGACTATATTTGACGACAATGCCGACAGAAGGATAATAGTCGCGACCTTCGCGTCAAATGTGGACAGGGTCCAGCAGATAATAAACGCTTCGTGCGCGCACGGAAGAAAGGTGGCCGTGGAGGGACGTAGCATGGTCAATATAATCAACGTCGCGACGGAGTTAGGCTATATAAGCATTCCGGAGGGAACGCTGATAGACACCGAGGAGATAAAAAAGTATCCTGACGACAAAGTTACTATCATAACCACGGGCAGTCAGGGCGAGTCCATGGCGGCGCTTTCGAGAATGGCGGCGTCCATACACAAGAAAGTGACGATAAAGCCCGGCGACGTTATAATCGTGAGCGCGACGCCCATTCCCGGCAACGAGAAATCGGTCGCGAGAGTGATAAACGAGCTTTCCATGAAGGGCGCAAAGGTTATTTTTCAGGACACACATGTGTCGGGACACGCCTCTCAGGAGGAGATAAAGCTTATTTATTCGATATTAAAACCCAAATACGCGGTTCCTGTCCACGGAGAGTACAGGCATCTTGTGAAACACGCCGAGCTTGCCGAGAGCATGGGAATAGAAAAAGACAATATTTTTATACTTTCATCGGGCGACGTGCTTGAGATTTCCGAAGAAAATGCCGGAGTAACGCAGACTGTGCATTCGGGAAGTCTTATGGTGGACGGTCTCGGCGTGGGCGATGTGGGTAATATCGTACTGCGCGACAGACAGACGCTTGCGGAAAACGGAATCATTATCGTCGTGCTGACGCTTGACGGCGATACGAATCAGCTTCTTGCGGGTCCGGATATTGTAACAAGAGGTTTTGTATATGTCCGCGAGTCCGAGATGCTTATAGACGACGCTACCAACGTAGTTTACGAGTCGGTTATGAAGTGCCTTGACGGAAGAGTGACAGACTGGTCAAAGATAAAAGGCGAAATAAAAGACAGGCTCGGTGATTATATATGGAAAAAAATGAAGAGGACGCCTATGATACTTCCCATAATCATGGAAGTGTCGTAACAGCGGCATAAGCCCGGTCGGATCCGGGATACAGTCTGATTCGGAGGTGGATGCAATGAACGAAGGATTAGAACAGGCGGGACTTGAGAAGACGGTAAACCTTGCAAAACAGTTGTCGGTAGCGATAAGAAGCAGCAGCGAATATACCGTATACAGGCAGAGGCTTGAAGAACTTCAGGGCCAGCCGGAGCTTTACGCCCAGGTGAACAATCTGAGACGGAACAATTTCCAGCGTCAGAACGGCGGCGGAGGAAGAATGACATATGACGAGTATTCGGCGTTTGTCGCGGAATCAAGAAGGCTTCGCGGAAATCCGCTTGTTGACGAATTTCTGAACGCGGAAGTCGGACTTGGCAGACTTTTGCAGGATGTAAAACGGATAATCATTTCTGAAATTGATTTTGACAATCAGTTTCTGGACTGAGTATTTGTTTATTGGAGGTGTGGATATGGAAAGCAGAAAACTGGCAAGCACCATATTATCCGTGTCCTGCCGCACGCTTATATTTGTTATCGTGGCGATGGGTCTTTATTTTATAGGAAGGACCGCGTATAATTTCGGAAGGGATATTTTTGACGAAAAATCAATGACTCCCAAGGCAGAGGCGCGCGATGTCGAGATAACGATACCTGACGGTTACACTACCGAGGGAGTGGCGGAGCTTTTGAAGGCGGGCGGGCTTATTGAGGACACAGGACTTTTCAAGGCGCAGGCAATGCTGTCCGATTATTATAAGAAATTTACTCCGGGGACATACACGCTGAACACGGGGATGACGCCGTCGGAAATACTCGCGGCGATATCGGTTGTGCCGGAAACCACGTCTGGAGGCTGACTTTGCAGGATATAGTAAACGAGAATATAGTCTCCTTTATCAATTCTTTTGATAAAGGGGACAGTGTTTTATGCGGGACAATAGAAAAAGAAGCAAGGGACGCGCTTGTTCCAATAATCCGAAAGGAGACGGGGGCTTTTCTTAAAACTCTCCTTGCGCTTACAAAGCCGCGGCGTATCCTTGAAATAGGCGCGGCGGTCGGATATTCCGCGCTGCTTATGAGCGAAAATACCGGCCCGGATTCGAGGATCACCACCATAGAAAATTATCCGCCGCGTATCCTGGCGGCAAGGGAGAATTTCAGACGGGCAGGCAAGGAAGACGTTATCACGCTTCTGGAGGGCGACGCTGCGGAGGTTTTAAAGACTCTTTCGGGAGAGTACGATTTTATTTTCATGGACGCGGCGAAAGCTCAGTATATAATGCTGCTTCCAGACGTCATCAGACTGCTTGCGAAAGGCGGTCTGCTTGTCACGGACAACGTGCTCCAGGAGGGCGAGATAACTAAGCCGCGCTTCGGGGTTACAAGACGCAACCGTACGATATACGAGCGTATGAGGGAGTATCTTTACGCGGTCACTCACTGTGAGGAGCTTCAGACCTCGATAGTGCCGATAGGCGACGGGATGACGGTGAGCGTCAGACTTTAGACGGGAATTTATCAGTCCGTTTCAGACGGACAGTCTATTTTGAAGGATATATTTATGAAAAGAGAGAATATTGAGCTGCTTATCCCGGCTTCCTCGCTTGAGGTGCTGAAGGTAGCGGTCATATACGGAGCCGACGCTGTGTACATTGGCGGAGAGGCGTTCGGATTAAGGGCGAAGGCCAAAAATTTCACATTGGAGGAGATGGCGGAGGGCGTTCGCTTCGCGCATGAGCGCGGAGTGAAGGTTTATGTTACCGCAAATATACTTGCGCATAATTATGATTTGGACGGGGCGGAAAAATATTTCCGTGAGCTTGATGAAAAAGTCCACCCTGATGCGCTGATAATCTCCGATCCGGGACTTTTTGACATTGCCAGAAGAACTGTCCCCGATATGGACATACACATAAGCACGCAGGCTAACAATACCAATTACGGAACCTATAATTTCTGGCACAGAATGGGCGCTTCGAGGGTCGTTACGGCGAGGGAGCTTTCGCTTGAGGAGATAAAGCAGATAAGAGCGAATATTCCAAAGGACATGGAGATAGAAACCTTTGTCCACGGAGCTATGTGCATCTCATATTCGGGAAGATGTCTTCTGTCAAGCTTTATGGCGGGACGAGACGCCAACAAAGGCGCCTCCATCCCTGCCGCTGGAAGTATTATCTTATGGAGGAGTCAAGGCCGGGCGAATATATGCCCGTATATGAGAATGAGAGAGGCACATATATCTTTAACTCAAAGGATCTGTGTATGATCGAGCATATTCCGGAGCTTGTCGAGGCAGGGATAAACAGCTTCAAGGTTGAGGGCAGAATGAAAACGGCGCTATATGTCGCGACGGTCGCAAGGACATACAGGCTTGCGATAGATGATTATCTTGAGAGCGGGGAACGCTACCAAAGCAGGATACCTTTTTACAAGGAGGAGATCGCCAAATGCACCTACCGCAGGTATACGACGGGATTTTTCTTCGGCAGGCCCGATTCGGAGACGCAGATATATGACAGCAATACTTATGTCAATGAATATACTTATCTTGGAATCGTAGAAAAGGAGGCGGACGGACGGTTTTGTATCGAACAGCGGAATAAATTCTGCGTAGGCGAAGAAATCGAGGTCATGAAGCCTGACGGAACCAATATGAAACTTACCGTGAAGGCGCTGACAGACGAGGACGGCAGGACGCTTGAGAGCGTGCCGCACCCAAGACAGAAGATTTACATTGACCTGGGCGCAGGGCTTGACAGCTTTGATATTTTGAGAAGAAAGCAAGGGTGACAGGCACGAAGTACCGAATCCGGCATAATATGTATTAAATGCATATTTTGGGTTGGGTATTTCTTTGAAAACTTTTGAAAAGCCGCTTTCTGCCAAGGAGGAGATAGAATATCTTGAAAAATACCGGGATGGCGACGTAAAAGCCGGAGAAATCCTGATTGTCAGGAATATGCGTCTTGTTGCACATATGGTGAAGCATTATGCACTGTCTGATAAGGACCCGATGGAGCTTATATCCATAGGGACTCTCGGACTTATAAAAGCGGTGAAATCCTTTGACTGCAGCAAGGGCATCAGGCTTGCGACGTATGCCGCCAAATGCATCGACAACGAGCTTCTGATGTTTTTGCGCGGAGATAAAAAAAGATATCACGAAATTTCCCTGAACGAGCCGATAGGCACGGACAAAGAGGGAAATGAGATAAGCATTATCGACGTCATGGAGAGCGGCGAGAGCGATTTCCTTGACAGCTACATTTTAAAATGCGATCTGCAGGTGCTTCACAGGGCTGTGGAGGAGGCGCTCACGGACAGGGAGAAAAAAATAATAATCCGGCGCTTCGGGCTTTATAATTGCAGGGAAACGACACAGCGGGAGCTTGCCGAGGATATGAACATAAGCCGCAGCTATGTCAGCCGCATTGAAAAAAAGGCGATCGAAAAGCTGCGGGATTATTACGATAAAAATATATAAAATATTGAAAAAGCCATGCAATGCTGATATACTGAAACTTAGTCAGGGGGATTCGGCTGCGGAAATATAAGATTATACGGAGTATGAAATATGGCGGTTAAAACATTGTCGGTCATTATACCGACCTACAACGAAGCGGACAATATAGAGAAGCTTCTCGGAGAAATTGAACAGGCGCTGGAAAATGTGCCTTATGAAGTTGTTTTTGTGGACGACAGCACAGATTCCACGCCCGCTCTGCTTGAACGGGTGGCGGAGATTGACAAAAGGGTCAGATTCGAGCACCGTGAAAACAAAAGCGGTCTCGCTACCGCAGTGCTGAGAGGATTTGAGCTTGCAAAAGGAGATTACATAGCGGTTATGGATGCCGATTTACAGCACCCGCCTATTACGCTCAGATATATGTACTGCGCGATGAGAAGGGGAGCTGAGATCTGTATTCCAAGCCGTTTTATTCCGGGAGGAAGCGACGGCGGACTTGATTTTTACAGAAAATTCGTATCGGGAACCGCCAGATATATAGGAAAATTTTTTCTCCGCTGTCTTTGGCGCGTTTCGGACCCAACGAGCGGTCTTTTTATGCTCAGGCGGGACATTCTAGAGGACGCCGACCTGCGGCCCGTAGGCTGGAAGATACTTATTGAGGTGCTGGCAATGTGCAGATACTCAAAGGTGACGGAAGTGCCTTATACCTTCTGCGACCGTAACGCTGGAGAATCCAAGCTTTCAAAGAAGGTTACGCTTGAGTATATCAGACAGGTTTTCGGTCTTATACCGAGAGCGAAGCACAGCCGCGCAAATGTGGTAAAATGGTCGCCCGCGCGTCTTGAGCTTGAGCTGCGGGAATTAAATTCGCGACTTAAGGTATAATATACGCGAACACAATGAGCCAAGCGGCTGCGAAGCAGACATTTGGCGAATGTGCGCGAAGCATGATGAAACGAAGAGAAATCATGGTATGATAAATTCAAAAATCCAGCAGCTTCGCGTCTGACGCGCTGCGCGCTTTATGATTTTTTCGTTACTAAGTCAGGTGAAATCAAATGTCTGCTACGCAGCCGCTTGATTTCCTGCTGACGTGGTATAATATTAGTAAACGGAAGCAGTGCAAAATACCGGACAAAAGTACTATACATGAAAGGCTTTGACATATAATGAGCAGTCAGAAGAAAAAAAAGAAGAACCACAACAAAAACGCGGGGAGGCCGGAGCGTAAGTCCGCGCCTGCCGTTAATACTGAAGGCGGGGCAGCGAATGCCGGCGACGTGGAAAATAAATCTGTTGAAGCCGGCAATAAAAAAGAGCCGGCAAAGCCCGTAAAGGAGCCGGAGGACAAAGAAAAGAAGCAGGCAAAGGAGCCGGATAAGAAAGAAACGGAGCCTGTCGAAAAGCCTGCCGAAAGTGAAGCGGAAGCTTCAGTGGAGAACGAAACAAAAGAGAAGGCTCCTAAGGAGGAAAAAAAGCTCAGGGGCGCTAAAAAAGCCGTTATTATAATAGCTATCGTGCTTTTTACGATCCTTATGCTGCTTATGTCGGCTTATTTTTTGCTCAAGGAATATATAAACAGAAGATATCTTGATCGGATAAATTATGAATCCACGGCGGAGAGCTTTTCGATAAACGAGAATATCCCGACAGAAACGCCGTCGGAAGGCGTGACTATCAGCGAGAAGGACAATATTGACGAGGTGCAGAAGGGTCTTATCGAGGCTGATGCAAAGACCTTTTTTAACAGCGGGGAGTCCGCTGAGGCGAATTATGTCACCAACATACTGCTCATAGGCTCCGACGTAAGACCGGGAAAAGAATGGAACGGCAATTCGGACGCCATGATCCTTATTTCTATAAACAATAAGACCAAAAAGATAATAATGACAAGCTTTATGCGAGATATGTATGTGTATATACCTATCGTGGATAACTGCGGAAAACTTAATTCGGCGCACGCGTACGGCGGAAGCGAGCTTTTGTGCCAGACTATAACGGGAGCGTTCAAGATTAAGATTGACAAGTATGTCAGGGTGGAGTTTTACGGACTTATGGATATAATCGACGCCGCCGGAGGCGTGGACATGTATGTTACTCCGGAGGAGCTTCCGGTGCTCAATCAGTATATAACAGATATGTGCAAGGAGAGCGGAACCGGAATGGTTCCGGACGGCTACTATCTGGGAGAAGCGGGCAACCTGCATCTTAACGGAATGCAGGCAGTGGCGTACGCAAGGATAAGGTATGTGGGGAACAGTGATTTTGAGAGGACAAACAGGCAGCGCAAGGTGCTGAGCCGTCTTATCGACAACTGTAAAAAAATGAGCTTTTCGCAGATCACGAGGGTTGCGGATGTGGCGGTCACCAAGGTATCGACCAATATGAGTCAGGGGGAAATATGGGATATTATAAACGACGCCATGAAGTATATCGGATATGAGGTTGTTACGCAGAGGGTGCCGTTTGACGGTACTTTCACATCCGACTATATTGACTATCAGCAGGTTATACTTCCCGATTATGTGAAAAACGTTGAAATGATGCTGGACGGTATATACGGAGAATAGAAAATAAGGAGGTTTTTATGAATACGACGCTTATTATCATGGCAGCCGGGATAGGCAGCCGTTTCGGAGGAGGAATAAAACAGCTTGAAAAAATGGGACCGGGAGGCGAGATAATTATGGATTATTCCATATACGACGCGAAACGGGCGGGTTTTAACAAGGTTGTTTTCATAATAAGAAAAGATATAGAAAAGGATTTCAGGGAAGTTGTAGGGGACAGAATATCAAAGGTGATAGACGTGGAATACGTTTATCAGCAGCTTGAGAATATCCCGGATAGCGTTTTGGCGCCTGAGGGAAGGATTAAGCCGTGGGGAACGGGACACGCGGTGCTTATGTGCAAGGATGTGGTAAAAGAACCGTTTGCCGTGATAAACGCCGATGATTTTTACGGGGAGCAGTCTTTCAGGATAATTCACGACGAGCTTGCGGCTCCTACCCATTCGGGAGGCAGATATAATTTCTGCATGGCGGGCTTTAAGCTCGGCAATACGCTGAGCGAAAACGGAACGGTAACTAGAGGCATCTGCGTCGAGGATGGCGGAATTCTCCGATCCGTATATGAAACGTCGGGGATAGAGTATTCGGACGGTACGCTTAAATATGACCGCGGCGACTGCCCGGCAGAAGCTACGGTGGACAGCCGTGTGTCAATGAATATGTGGGGGCTGACGCCGCAGTTTTTTGACGAGCTTGAGCCGAGATTTACGGAGTTCGTAAAAGGTCTGGATAAAGACGACATCAAATCCGAATTTCTGCTGCCTAAGGTCGTAGACGATTTGATAAATGAGGGGATCGCCGAAGTAAAGGTGCTTGAGACGGACGGAAGATGGTTCGGCGTAACATATAAGGAGGATAAGCCGGGGGTGGTAAGCTCAATTAAGAGACTTATCAGCGAGGGAGTATACCCCGAAAATCTTTGGGGCTGAAAATAAGGGGAAACATAAGATGAAAGAGAGTAAAAATAAAAAAAAGAAGATGAAGGCAGGAGCCAAAGCCGCGGTAGTGGCAGG
>CAJTON010000029.1:0-6700 GCA_910577605.1 uncultured Butyrivibrio sp. | reverse complement strand
CGGTAGTATGCGTTATCATACATTTCATCAACAAAATGAATTATGTTCCGTTAGTTGAGGACTACACGATACGCAAGCAGACTGATCCGCATATAGAGGACGTTACCAATCCGATGGTCGTAGAGCAGACAAGCAAGGACTCTTCACAGGAGGAGCTTGACGAGTATCAGAGTCTTGCCGAAGCCGCGCTCGAGAAGGTGAAAGGAGAGTATGAAGAGCTTGGCGAGATATACAACATTCTGCTTATAGGCTCGGACACAAGAGAACAATTCGATTCCGGGCGGTCGGACACAATGATACTTATCTCCATAAACCGACAGCAGAAGCGTATCGTCGCCACTTCTTTTCTCAGGGACCTGTATGTCAAGCTTCCGCAGAGGGGATATGACAAAATAAACGCCGCGTATGCGTGGGGAGGCGTGGAGATGCTTCTTGACACGCTTGAGTATAATTTTTCTCTGCATATAGACAAGTATATTTCCGTTGATTTCCTTTCTTTTGTCAAAGTGGTCGATATATTAGGGGGAATCGACGTGGACGTTCAGGAAGACGAGCTTTTCTGGTGCAATCAGTACATACACGCCAGCAATTTGCTGCTCGGCGAGCCGGAATATTCAGATTATCTTGAAAAGGCGGACGGCTCTTTTCAGCATTTGAGCGGAAAACAGGCTTTGGCTTATTCCCGTTTCAGATATGTTGGAAACGGGGATTTTACGAGGACCGAAAGGCAGCGTAAGGTAATAAACATTATTTTTGAAAAGATGAAAAAAATAAGTCCCAAGACGCTTATCGAGCTTCTTGATTCGATCCTGCCGATGGTTACGACAAATATTCCGACTGGCGAATTTCTTGAAATTATCGCTATTCTTCCTGAAATGTCAAGATACGATATAGTTTCGTGGAGCGTTCCTGACGACAACTATAAATACCTGACGATCGACGGCGTGTCAAGTATAGGAATAGATTTTAATCATTATATTGATAAGATCTACAAGTATATGTACGGGGATATCGGGGAGATACAGACAAAGTAACAGTGATTTTTTTGCAAAAGAGAATGGCAGCATTCTCTTTTTTGCATATACTATAATAAGCATTTTAAAAGGCAGGGGCGGCATTGAGAATCTGTGAATTGCGCGACAAGGAGGTAATCAACTCCTGCGACTGTAAAATACTGGGATTTGTTGTTGATGTAGATATTGATATGTATACGGGTAAAATATTAGCGATAATCGTACCCGGACCGTCCAAAATATTCAGTTTTTTCGGCAGGGAAAACGAGTATGTCATTCCTTATGAATGCATCTGTAAAGTGGGACCTGACGTGATACTTGTCAATGTATGCGAGGAAAAGGTTTTGTGCAAGCTGCAGTAAGGAGAGGCAGCTTGCCTTATTGGAAGGACAGGCTTATTTCTTACATAAGACAGTAGACTTTTAAATACAAATTTGATATAATAAAGCCGGGTATGTGAGGGGGGCTTTATTCACAAAAAATAAAGTCCGCTTTATATGCCTGTTATTTTATTATTCTTAATTTCAGAAGGCATATTGTTTGCGACACTCACGGAAAGTAAGGTAACGGATATGAGCAGTTTGGATTCTGACAAAAAACAGCAGGAATTACGTTTCCCCATGATGGAAAATGCCGAGTATCAGAAGGCGCAGAATAATGAGATAAAACTCGGAATTGAAGAAGGTCTGGATGTTTCTTTATATTCTAACCCTGAATTCAATTGGCTGCAAATGGAACAGATACGAATGGGGCTTAAAGATAAAGTGGATGCCTCCGTTTACGCGGATCCGTCCTATAATTACGAAACCATGAGACAGATAAGGCTTTCGCTGTATTCGGCTATAGACCTTATTTCGTATCTCAAGAGAGGCTTCAAGGACGACGCTCTTGAGGAGATAAGGCTTGCGCTGCTGGATAAGCAGCCTATCGATAAATGGCTCAAGGAGGATATGTGCGCTCCCCAGATACACGAGATAAGATTCGGAATGTGCGAGCAGCTTGACGTTTCGGTTTATGCCGATACCAAATATAACTGGATGCAGATGCAGGAGATCCGTCTTGGGATGGAGAAAAAGCTTGACGTGTCCGTTTATGCGAATCATCTGTTCAGCTACGCACAGATGAGGGAGATACGTTTAGGACTGGAGGCGGGGCTTGACGTTTCGTCTTACTGCGGACTGGTGTATTCTGCAACCGATATGAAGCAAAAGCGCCAAAGCCTTATAGCCAGTAAGACCTCCAGCGCGAAAGCTCCTAGGACAAAAGACTTAAACGGCATGGACTCGCTGATCGACTCTCTGAGGAAAAAGGAATTTGTTATCTCCATTGAGGAGAACGGTAACAAGGCGTACGCTTATATACCTTGGATACCCGGCAATATGGTCACGAAGGAGGACATCTATGACGACCTTGAGAGGAGAGAAATCGTTTTCGGGATAAAGCATCAGGCGATTTGTGAGATGATAGACAAAAGAAGGATGAACGAGAAGGTGCTTATTGCCGAGGGTATTCCGGCGCGTAAAGGCAAGGACGGATGGTTTGAATTTTTCGTGCGTATAGATTTGCCGCGCATCCCTGCCCCGCTTCCTGATGGAGGCGTTGATTACGTCAATATAGAAGCGTTTGAAATGGTTGACAAGGATGAGAAGATCGCGTTTTATCACCGTGCGGAGAAGGGAACGGACGGCAAAAATATATACGGAAAAACCATACACGCCAACAGCGGAATAGAGAAAAAACCTCTGCGCGGCGAGGGCTTTGTGATCGCTCCGGACGGAGTTACCTATATTTCAAGGATAAACGGGAAATTTGAATACAAAAACGGCAGGATAATGATAACCAATATGCTTGTGGTTTACGAGGATGTGACCTCGGTCACGGGCAAGCTTGAGGTAGACGGCTCCGTATATGTGGTCGGCAGTATTTATTCGGGCGGATTTATAAAGGCGACCGGAGATATAATCATAGAGCATAATGTGGAGACGGCGCGGCTTATTGCCGGCGGAAACGTTATGATAAAGAAGGGGAGCTGCTCAAAAAGAGACTGCTTTATCGACGCGGGAGGAGAGGTGTCGGGAAGCTTTTTTGAGGCCGCTAATATAAATGCCGGAGGGAACGTAAAGGCTAATTATATTATGAACAGTAATATAAACACTATGGGAAGAGTCATAGTGTCCGGCAGGAAGGGAATGCTTCTGGGCGGAAGGATCTGCGCGGTAAAAGGTGTTGATACTTATAATCTTGGAAATACCTCTCATCTCAAAACCGTTTTGGAGGTCGGAAGGATCGAACTATACGATAAGCAGCAGGCGGCATATGCCGAGAAGCGGGAGATGCTTTTGAACGAGCTTGCTGTTCTTGAACAGAGCTGGAATAAGCTGCTGAAGATGATAGCCATAGAGAAAACGCTTCCGGAGAGAACCGTCAGGAAGGTTCACGCGACTATCGTTGCAAAGGGGCACGAGCTTGCGGAGCTTGACGCTGAGTCGTCAAAGCTTGCGAACCTTACGGACCAGAATATGAATATGCCTGTCTGCGTAAGGGGTAAGGCTTACGGAGGAAGCGTCATAGTCATTAACTCTATAAAATATATGCTGACTTCGGAGATAAGCCGAGTGATTTTCAAACTCAAAAACAAGCATGTAACAATCGTAACCTTATAATTTATAGAAAGCATGGGTAAATAATGAAACGAGACACAATACTGATATTTGAGGACAACGCTATTGAGAGGAATATCCTTGCGGAGCTATTCCGGTCGGATTATAAAATACTGGAGGCTTCCAACGGCAAGGAGGGGCTTGAACTGCTGAACCGGAATTTTTCATCCGTTGCGGTGGTGCTTTTGGATTACCTGATGCCCGAAATGAACGGGTTTGAGGTGCTCAGCTGTCTTCGTAAGAAAAATATAATGAATAAGATACCGTTCATTATGATAACAGGTCAGGAGTCCGCCGAATTTGAAAAGAGGGGGTACGAATACGGTATTGTAAGTTATATCAAGAAGCCGTATCAGCCGGATGTCATAAGACAGGTGGTCAGCAACGCGACAGGATGGTTCCAGTATAAAATGCAGCTTGAAGCAGTTGTGAAGAAGCAGAACGAGAACATAAAAAAGCAGAATGATATTCTCAGACAGCAGGCGCGTAAGCTTAATCAGCTTAACGAGATACTTATAGATTCGCTCAGTAATATTGTCGAGTTCAGAAATCTTGAGTCAAGACAGCATGTCAAAAGAATCCGCGAGTTTTCGCTGTGTCTCGGCAAAACCATCATGGCTCTTTATCCCGAATATGAACTTACGCCAAAGAAAATCGAACAGATAGGATGGGCGTCTTCGCTGCATGATATCGGAAAGATAGCGATTCCGGAGAGCATTATACTTAAATCGGGCAAGCTCACGCAGGACGAGTTTGAGCTTATAAAATCCCATACGACCAAGGGCGCTGAAATCATATCGCAGTCGCTAAGGCTGAATGACAAAGCGGTTTACGACTACGCGTATGACATAGCAAGGCACCACCACGAGAAATACGACGGAAAAGGCTACCCGGACGGGCTTGAAGGCGAAAATATAAGCATCGCGGCCCAGATAGTTTCATTGGTGGACGTATACGACGCGCTTACTTCAAAGCGTGTATACAAAATCGCGTATGAACCGGATAAGGCGTATCAGATGATAATTAACGGACACAGCGGCGCGTTTTCTCCTAAGCTTCTGAGAGCGTTTACCGAGGTGAAACCGGAATTTGAGAAGCTTCTTGTGGAATTACATGATGAGGACTGATTTTGTATTGAAATGATCGGAGGCGGCTTTATGGGACGTGTGATATGGATCGTGCTTGACAGTGTGGGAATGGGCGCTCTTCCGGACGCCGGACGCTTCGGCGACGAGGGGGCCGACACCATTGCGCATACATGGGAGTATAACGGCGGACTGGCAATTCCGAATATGCTCAGGCTTGGCTGGGGAAATATTGACGGAATGCGCGCCCTGCCGCGAACGGAATGCCCCGCTGGAGCGTACGCGCGCGCGGCGGAGCTTTCAAACGGCAAGGATACGACGGTCGGACATTGGGAGATGGCGGGCGTTATATCAAAGAAGGCTTTTCCCACTTATCCCGAAGGCTTTCCGAAAGAAATAACCGACGAATTTATAAAAAGAACGGGTGTGTCAGGGGTGCTCGGCAACTGCGTCGCGTCGGGAACCGAGATAATAAAAAAACTTGGCGCGGAGCATGAGCGTACCGGAATGCCGATAGTGTATACCTCGGCGGACAGCGTTTTTCAGATTGCCGTCAATGTGGACATTTATCCTCTTGAGAAACTTTACGATATGTGCAGAACGGCGAGGGAAATTCTAACGGGTGAAAATGAGGTCGCGAGGGTCATCGCCAGACCTTTTGTCGGACGTGACGGGGAATATACGAGAACGGCGGACAGGCGGGACTATGCGGTGCCGCCGCCTGAGCATAATCTTTTGAACAGGCTTAAGGAACAGGGCTTTGACGTTGTCGCCGTCGGCAAGATAGAGGATATTTTCGCGGATTCCGGAATAACGAGAGCGGTGCATACAAAGTCAAATATGCACGGCGTAGACGTGACTCTTGAATGTATGAACGACGATATAAACGGTCTGATATTCACCAATCTTGTGGAGTTTGATTCCTCGTGGGGTCACAGAAGGGACGCGGCAGGCTATGGCAGAGGTCTTGAGGAGTTTGACGCGAGGCTTCCCGAAATTATGGGAGCTATGAAGCCCGACGATATGCTGATAATTAATGCGGATCATGGCTGCGATCCGACATTTAAGGGAACGGACCACACCAGGGAGTACGTTCCCGTACTTGTTTACGGCAAAAGCATTAAGCCCGTGAATTTTGGAACAAGGAGTTCTTTTGCCGATATAGGTCAGAGCGTCGCGGAATATCTCGGAGCAAAACCTGTCAAAAACGGTGAAAGCTTTATGGGTATTATCAGGGGGAATTCTTTATGAGGATGTATGATATAATAGCCAAAAAAAGAGACGGGGGAGAGCTCAGCCGCGAGGAGATCGGATTTTTCGTCAGCGCCTATACTGCGGGAGAGATCCCCGATTATCAGGCTTCCGCGCTTGCTATGGCAATTTTTTTACGCGGAATGACGGAGAGGGAGACGGCAGACCTCACAATGGCTATGGCGAGCAGCGGCGATATGCTTGATCTGTCGCCGATAAAGGGCGTTAAGGTCGATAAGCACAGCACAGGTGGAGTGGGGGATAAGACGTCGCTGGTCCTCGGACCGATGGTGGCGGCGCTCGGCGTACCCGTAGCCAAAATGTCCGGCAGGGGTTTGGGGCATACAGGCGGTACGATAGACAAGCTCGAAAGCTTTCCCGGCTTTGTGACAGGAATCTCCGAGCAGGAGTTTTACGGTAATGTGAACAGGATAGGGATCGCGATAGCGGGACAGACCGGAAATCTCGCGCCGGCAGATAAGAAGCTTTACGCTCTACGCGACGTGACAGCCACTGTCGAGAGTATTCCGCTTATTGCGGCGAGCATTATGAGCAAAAAAATAGCGGCTGGCGCGGACGTTATCGTTCTCGATGTCAAGACAGGCAGCGGGGCGTTTATGAAAACCGAAGAGCAGGCGCTTGCCCTCGCGCGCGAAATGGTACGGATCGGCAGGAATGTAGGGCGCAGGAC
>CAJTON010000028.1:9477-44966 GCA_910577605.1 uncultured Butyrivibrio sp. | reverse complement strand
AAGTTTCCCCCTAGCCCCCTCTGCTCTCAAAAATCCATGAAATGTCCTGCCGGAATTTCTGATTTTTTCACTCATTTTTCTGCACGAATATCCCCCATAACGGGATAGAAGATAGTGTAAAATCCTTTCATAATCCCATTACAGAAAGGACATAAAAAATGGCAAACAGAGAACGCAAAAACGAGTTAAAAATATATCTAAGTGATGATGAGCAGTACATACTGGAACAGAAAGTAAAAGCCTCCGGCATGAAAAGCAAATCCGCTTTCCTGCGCCGCCAAATTTTATATGGTTTTGTCTATGACATTGACTATTCCGAACTTCGGGAATACAACGCCGCACTCGGAAAAATTGGCGGCAATCTGAACCAGATAGCAAAGCGCATGAATGCCACAGGAAACGTCTATGCCGCCGATGTAAAGGAAGTAAAGGAGCTAATGAAAAAAGTGTGGGATACACAAAAATCCATGCTCTCAAAACAGCCCTACATGAAGCAGTAAACGGAAACGGTATTCCTGCTGAAGAACAGGGCAGTACCAGTCAAATCCCTTTCACAAATCTGCAAAAGTAAAACTGAAACAAAATCCAAAATCAGACAAATTTCGCACCATTAAAAAAGGTGTGCCGCAGTGAAGTTTTTCCCTTCATTGTGGTACACCTTGATGTGTGCAGTATGCCGTTGATTTTAATATGTATTCTTATTCGATATTTATATAACTTACATTTCATTTTGCATCTTTCTCCAACCTGAACATATCTGATATGATATTTCCAGAAAAATGCAATGCAATCCTATATAAAATATGAATTGCATTGCAATCTGAATCTTTTGTAAAAATTGAGTTTTCATAAAACGGTGCCAATAAATTGTTTCAATATGACCAGAGCTTTCTGTCATCTTTCCGAGATATTAATAGCTTCAACTGCAACACTTCCACCCCTTACAATCTCAATCCTGTTTGCAAACTTTCTTTTCAGCAATGCTATTAAATCATCATTTCTGTTTTCTGTCTGTGTACATTCCAAAAGGACAGTAGTGCCATCATAGTCAATAATTGCAACTCCGAATACTTTTGAAATCCGAAACAGTTCCGTTATGTCTGCATCGGTACAATGATTTACCTTAACAAATAAAATTTCTTTCATGTGGATAGGTGTATCTGTATAATCTACCACTTTGATTACCTCAACACTTCTACCGAGCTGCTTTTTTATCTGCTCAAAAGTCCTGTCATCACTTGTTAAACTAATCGTCATTCGTGATATGGTACTGTCCTCAGTAACTCCGACTGTCAAGCTGTCCAGATTATAAGACTTTCCGGAAAATAACCCCGAAATACGGGCTAGTACACCTATTTCATTTTCAACAAATAAACAAATCCATCTTTTTTTCATTCTCTGCCTTCCTCACTTTCCAAAATCATGTCATTAAGGGAGTTCCCCGGCGGAACAATCGGCATGACATTGACTTCCCTGTCTATGATAAATTCAATAACCGTAGGTGTTTTTGTATTCTGTTTCGCACTGTTCAAAGCTGATTTTATATCCTCTGCCTTTGTGACACGGATTCCTTTTGCACCATAACTTTCTGCCAGTGCAATGAAATCTGGTGTATATTCCGGGCAGCAATGATCAGGTTTGTTGCAGCCTATTTCACAGCTTCTCCGATAACGCATACAGGTACTCGAATATCTCCTGTCATAAAACATTTCCTGCCACTGCCGCACATTCCCTAAATATCCGTTATTCAGTATACAGATGATAATTGGCAACTCATAAACAACCGCTGTTGCCATTTCCTGAATATTCATCTGCATACCACCATCACCGGATATAACAATGACATCTTTATGTGGATTACCAAATTTTGCTCCGATTGCCGCCGGAAAACCATATCCCATTGTTCCCAAACCGCCCGATGTCAGCATTTGCTTATTCTCATCAATATCAAGAAATTGTGTTGTCCATAATTGATTCTGGCCTACATCTGTAGTAACAATAGCATCTTTGAACAATTCATTTATGGATTGAATAATCATCTGCGGTGTCAAACCGACTTTCCCCATATCAATCGGATATTCCTTTTTCCAACGGCTGATTTCATCTGTCCACTCTGAGATATGGAGCGGCTTTGCCTTTTCAAGCAAAGCGCATATTGCCTTTTTCGCATCAGCTACAATCGGAATATCTACATCAATATTACGGGAAATAGATGCTGCATCCACATCAATATGGATAATCTTCGCATTTACCGCAAATTCTTCTATTTTCCCCGTAATGCGGTCATTGAACCGTGTTCCTATTGAAAAAAGAACATCACAGTTACTGATCGCTGAATTGGCGGCATAGCTCCCATGAATACCTATATTGCCAACATATAAACTGCTCGTGGTAGGAATTGCCCCTTTTCCCATGATAGTTGTAATAACAGGCACGCCTGTCAACTCTGCAAGCTGTGTCATCTCTGTATTTGCATGAGCAATATTCACTCCGCCGCCTATCAGAAAAACAGGCTTCACCGCATGGTTCAAGATGTCCAGTGCTTTATTTAACTGCCCCATGTGTACAGAAGTATTCGGCTTATAACCTCTCACCATAATTTCCTGTGGATAAAAATCGCTACCGTAAGCCCTCTGAACATCCTTTGGCAGATCAACAACAACTACTCCCGGTTTTCCTGTTTTTGCAATATAAAATGCCTTTTTTATAGTTTCTGCCAAATCTTCCCTCTTTCGTACCATCACAGCATATTTACAGATACTTCTTGTAATGCCCACAAAGTCCACTTCCTGAAAGGTATCATTCCCAATAAGGTGTGTCGGCACCTGTCCCGTAAAGCATACTAACGGCACGCTGTCATAATTCGCAGTAGCAATACCCGTAACAAGATTCGTAGCTCCCGGTCCGCTTGTCACAAGACAGACACCAACTTTACCCGTAGAACGTGCATAACCATCTGCCGCATGAATCAAGCCCTGCTCATGACGTGGCAGGATCACATCTATTTCTCTTTCTCCATACAGCGCATTAAACAGATCTATCGCCTGTCCTCCCGGATAAGCGAACAATGTGTCAACTGCTTCTTCTTTTAGTGCTTTCACAAATAAATCTGCACCTGTAATCTGTTTCATAACTTCCTCCATTTCTTAATGCGTGTGCTTGCATGCATAACATATATTTTTTAGGCACTGCCACCTGACAGCGCCAAACCTTACTGATTGATTCCTTCTATAAACATCTGCACACTTTCTTTAATGTACTCATCTTTTTCAACATCCGTAAGCTCTTTTCCAAACGATGCATTCAGAAATGTGTAGCCAAATGTTGCCGAAAATACGGTAAGTGCCAGCGTCTTAAAGTCTTTCTCCGGTATTTTTCCCATCTCACGCATCTTATTCAGGTAATCGGTAAATGTCATCAAAAAAGCCTGTGGAACTTTCATAATGAGCTGTTTGGTTTCCTCATAGAGCTGTGGCGCTCTCAGACCGATTGACAGATTGACGAAATCCGGTGTCATCCTGTCAATATATGCCCTCATGAACATTTCCAAATCTTTCCGCAAATCCCATGTTACATTTTCAAAAATCTCCGGTGTGACATTTGCCCGCCATCCTGCTTGGTTGGCTCCTTGCAAAACAATATCCTTTTTACTTTCAAATTTGCGGAACAGAGTACATTCGTTTACACCTGCTATCCTTGCAATCTCTTTCGTAGTTGTTGCGACATATCCTTTGTTCCGGACTAATGTCATTGCTGCGTCAATTATTTTCTGGCTTGTTTCATCCAAGATTACTTCCTCCTTCATGCAAGTACATGCTTTCATATTAGCAGACACAATACAGAAAGTCAATAGGGTATAAGAAAGCACCCCACCTTTTGTAACAGTTATGGCACGTTTTCAAACAACGAAATTTTGATTATTCCATATACTCCTAAAATTTTTGCTATATTATCAGCTCAATCATTTTATCTATTTCTTCATCAAAACAATTTATGTTTGAACGAATTTCTGAACATTTTGCTGAATCATACACAATTCTTTTTCCATTCTTCTCAAAAAAGAATAAACCATTACCCTCTGTTTCCTTTTTTGCATGAGCCAAATTATTTCTTTCTGTTATAATTTTTTTAAGATATGTATCATAAAAATCTTTACGATACTTTTGTTCGGGATAATGCATATTAAAAATGTGTTGAACAATTCGAGCCAATTTTGCAGAATCTACTAAATAACTATTTGTTAAAGCATTTGTCAAGAAATTAGCTTCCCGAAAAGAATCACATTTCTTTTTATTGTCATCTATTTGCTTAACTATTAAATCATATGCATATTTATCTATTTCCTTCCCTTTTTCCGTGCCAGAATAAGAAGAACAAAATTTCATAATTACAAAGCGTAATTTTTCATCAAATTCACTCAAACTGTCTACTAAAATTCCTCTTGTAGAAACTATATCTTCCATCCTCCTAACAGCCTTATCAATCAATTGTTCCACCTTATTTTCAAATAGTATATCATCTCTTGATGAAAAATACACGCCTTCAAATATCCCCATTCCCATTTCATTTCTTATTTTATCTACACCGTCCGAAGAATAAAACAACGCGTCTGACAGAATATTTTTATCACGTATACTTTGTATAGCATTAGTACCTTTGGTATTATGATCTAATTTTAAATCAACGAGAATTAAATCATATTCACAAATTGCCGTCACTTCATTAATTTTATCTGTACTATCATAACGTTTAAAATCAACAACAAAATTTTTACCCGTTAGATATTCCTCAATATTTTCTTTATTTGTTTCATACCACTCCTCATTATCCTCAAACCATAGAATGTTAAATTTCATACTCATTGTCGTACCCTCATATCAATTTTGAATCCTGATTTTACATTTGTATCAATCGCAACAGTTCCACCCATATCTTCAATAATTTTTTTTACATGAGCTAACCCCACTCCCGAACCATTTGTTGTTGTGTAACCCAGTTCAAAAATTTTCTCTGATTGAGTAATATTGGAATTTAATCCAACACCATCATCTATAAAACTAATAATAGTTTCTTTATCAGTCCCCATAACATTAATAACAATATTATGAGCCCTAGCTTTCAAAGAGTTATATACAATATTTTCTATTAATATACCAAATTCCATTGGATTAAACTGTAATATATGCGTTTGGCCATCACTTCTAATTTCAATGTTTAAAATTTCTCCTGTTCTCGGAAAGAGTGCATCCTCTATGTATTCACACAAGAAATCTACAATATTATCCTCTATCTTTCCCTTTTTAATATCATAGTCCGCATGGCATACAATGTTATATGTGCTACTAATCTTCTGCGTTGCTTTCATAATTTCAAACAATCTCTTGCTAATTTTAATATATTCCGGAGTTCCTTCCCAACGACGCATTTCCTTTATCACTTTATCTAGATTAGTTTTTATGCTTTTTGCATACGTATTTATCATATGGAGTGATTCTACTGCATTTTCATATTTGGGGTTTGCCAAATTTCGTAAAAACAATGCTTGCCGATGTGTCGTTTCTAACTCCCTCTCTGTTTGTGTCAACTTTTCTGAAACTTCTTCTGCCTTCCTTATAACATCTGCCTTTTCTTTTTTGATTTTTCGATCATATTTCTCTATTTTTTGAGCTAATTTCTGCAAATCATCACTTTTCAATTCCTCAGCCATTCGTTTTAATTGGCTAATTTCCTTTGGTTGATCATTTTCTCTTTTTTCATCAACTATCTCAAACAATTCTGGATTACAATTTACAGAAATTAACAATTTCGATTTTTCATACTCCGTTATATAGTTTAATATATCACTCCTTATTTCTTCCGGTTCAATAGACCTACCACTTTCTTGATCTGGATCTCCCCAATTAATCAGTCCTACTACATACTTTTCTAATGGGCGTAATGCATATTGAATAAAAAAATCAACCAACTCAAAATATGTAGATGTCTTTATAAATCCGCCATCACGACTTGTTGTCTCTCGTAAATAGTCACTACTTCCATATATTTCAATGCGACCCATTAAATCACGCGTACCAAGGTTTCTATTATACCCTTGAGCTTTTCTCTTATCTATTCCAAACACATCATCTCCTGGTTCTCCATAAGGCATGATTCTAAAACCATTTTTATAAATAAAAATGGTGCCATATTGCCCTTGTTTCATTCCCATTATCTTTCTAAAGTTAATTTTTGCTGCTCGATTCAGCTGAAATAGTCTTATTTTTATATTCTGTAAAGTGGAAAATGGATTTTTTTGCTTTAATTCAAACAAAAATGTTCCTCTATCATACATTGATGAAGTGATCATTTCCCCATTTTCTGAAATCTCTACCTTAATCTGAGTAGTCTTAATATTTAGAGTCTCAAAAACGTAATTTACAACTATTCCATTAACAATATTTTGTCCGCTGGCAGCTATTTTGTTTTCTAATTCATCTATTTTTTTTCTCTCTATCTGATCACTATCTATTTCTTCATCACACTTAATGTATATGTTAAACTGATCGTCTTTACTTAATTCTGCATCAGGATTCACCATTTTAGATAGAGACTTTTTCAATTCTAACAGAGTATTCCTATTCCATTCACTTCTTAATTCAAAAATTTCGATTGTAGTTCCACATTCAAAACCACTAGGCAATTCTAAACAAATTCCATGTCTAACAGGCACATTTATAAATTCTTCTTTAGAATCAATTTCAAAATCAGACCAATCTACTTCTATATAATTTATCTCAGCATCTCCGTTTTTTTTTGAAAACAGTTTCAGATTTTTTCCTAACCGATCACATGAAAAACGTCCTACTCCTTTTGCTCCGGCATATACTCGTTCTGCAAAATTATCTCTATATGTTCCCGCCCGTTTGCCCTCTATTTTTTCCGAGTACGCTACAAAAAGCCATTTGTCTTGAATATCCTGGCCATTCATGCCATGCCCATCATCCGAGATAATTATTTTGCTATTTTCCGAATATATATTTTTAAATTCTATAACAACATTTTTAGCACCAGCATCATAAGAATTTTTTACCAACTCAAATATAGCAATAAATTCATTGGTAATCAACTCCCGGCCAATAATATTCTTTAACCCTGTACTAACTTTGAAATTCCAATCCATTCTCTCTCCTGTTAATCAGTTCAATCAATGCCTTTCCCACCTGTTCTGCAAATAAAGGTGGGATTGCATTTCCTACCTGTGAATACCTAGGTACTTCAAGTTTTCTAGCCTGTCCCCCTGTCGTATACTTTCCTTTAAATTCAAACCAGTCTGGAAAACTCTGTATTCTTGCGCACTCTCTGACTGTCATAATTCTAGGTTCTAAATAATGTATGTAATCATCTGGATGGCTTGTTATAGTATTGCATACTTGCTGTGCATCCAAAACCGTCACTCCTCTTTTTTTAAGTTCAGCAATATTATCTTTTTTCCCAGATAGCCTTCTTCCTCTATCACATTCTCTTAACATTCTCTCAAATAAGATTACTGTGTTCTCACGGTGATTGGCAAACCTATGGCTATCTGGTATCTTTTGCTCATTAACTCCAAATCTTATAAAGCGTTCATACTGGCTAATCGGTTCACCATATAATCCAGATTTAAAATTCAAGCAATCTGGACAATCAACTTCTCCATTTGCCTTTAACAAGTCCCCTATCGCCTCTGAAATCGGAATATTGACTTTAAGACCTTTTTTTTCTAAAAAATCATCTCTATTATTTTTTAATATTGTAAAAAATTCTTTAGCCTTTCCATTTAAACATCCCACCAAAATAAATCTTCTTCTTTTTTGTGGCACTCCATATTCTGAAAAGTCGATAATCTCATCTTTCAAATCATATCCCAACTTTTTCAACTTTTTTATTATATACACTGACGCAGGAATTCCTTTTTTATTATTATTTCTCTCATCTTTAAAAGCAATGGTAAAGCCATGAACATTCTCAAAAAAAATATATTCCGGTCTTACCAATTCTACAAATCTCACATATGAATTTACTAACTGATTTCTTTTATCCTTAGCATTTCTTTGTCCCGCCATAGAAAATCCTTGACACGGAGGACCTCCAACTACTAATGGTATTTTCCCTCTTAACCCTTCTAATTCTTCCCTGTGCTTCTTCAAAAGCTCATTTATATCATGATTTTCTGTTTCGATCCAATCAACCCATTCAAAATGTCTTAACTGATCAATTAAATTATACTTAAGTGTTGCAAAGGCATCTTCATTTTTTTCAACAGCAAACGCTCCTCTCCAGCCTGCATTATGCAAACCCAAAGAGAGTCCCCCACATCCTGCAAAAATATCAATATATTTTTTCTCCACAACTGTTTCTCCTTACAACTGCTACGAATTTCGGATAAGAGTACTGAAATGAACAAACCAAAATTATAGCATCACTATGCTCGTTTGTTACTGCTAAACAAATGTATTCACTTTCTTCTGAAAAGCACAATTTTGAAGTAACATTTTGAAGGAAATCCACTGGTTGACAAATGTTTTTTTTAAATCTATCAAATTGCTCATCTTTTAGAATAGCAGTATCTATTACTTTATATTTTTGACGCTTATAATTCCTCTGTTGCGCGTTCCATGTTTTGTCCTGCAATTGTTCAAAATTATCTACATCACAGAAAAAATAAGCAGTGTTATTCATAAATTCACTCCTATTTACATCAATACTTATAAGTATTCCCTTTCGGTGTGAAAATATGATGGAAGCTAAAAATTCCCATCATTATTTTAACACAATTAAATGACTCTTTCAATCTTATTTTCCCTTCATTTATTTCATTTCATCAAATCCGTTGTCAGTCCAAATTTGGATTCAACCTCAAACCTTACCCCGTAGATTATAATTTTCTCAATTAGACAGCCCACAATCTACTCCTTATATTCGAAAGATTCTTTCTTACGGTAAACATCCTTGCTGTTCAGCTATGTGCCTCGCCGTTTTCCATACACACTCAGGACGTTCTCCTGTTAAAGATCACCTCTTCTGAGCAAACTAAAAGGGAATGCCCACAACACTTGACATTCCCTTTTTACGGCTGACTTTTCTATTGTTTTCCAATCTTTCTAACACTTTTTCTGTAAAATAACAGGTATTTTCACTGACTACCAATCTCTAATATCTTCGTTTGAAAAAGTATCAAGTTTTAGATGTCAACCCCACCGCTACTTCACAGCTTTTCTAATCACATTTCAGCAAACCATCTGTTAAAATACAATCAATTTTTATCGTATTTTCAAAAACAGATATTATTTCTTTTCTCTAGTGTTCATCCTAATACCAAAAATCTAAATTTGTAATTCTGCTTATTCACATCAAGGCTCTTTCGAAAATGGTGTAGCAGTGGTGTAGTAAGCGCCTTATCAAACCATAAAATCATTGATTTTACAAACTTTTCCAGAACATTTCAAGATATTGCCGTGGCAGACGAAAAGTATCTTAATCATAGGTTTCATTCTCCTTGCTTGCCCCGAAATACAATGTTTTGCAAGTATCTCGTCTTGTTGTAAATTGCTCGTAAAATACGGAATATGCCAAATCAGAGCAGATTTTAGAAAGTTGTTGCTACTACTTTGTAATAAAATCAGCAGTAAAAAAGCATTGAGATACTACTATGTGATTGTTCTATTGTTTTGAATTTGATTTGCTAAGTCATTATACTTCTTTGCTCTCAATTTCAAATTCGATGCTATGAACATCATAAAATCCTTCACCAATGATTGGATGCCATTATCACTTTTATTTTTTTCGTCATTCTCTATATTTTTTATTATATAATCTGTATTTTGAACACAGTGGCAAGTTTCCTCATCCAGTTTTTCAAAGCTCTCTTTGGATGGATACATCATTTTAAACTCGCCGTTCTTATCAAAATTCGGTCCCGAGTAATCGCCAGAAAAAGCATAAAACTGTATTTTTCCAAAATCAACATCTATCTTTTTGTTTTCATCACAATATAAAGATTGAAATGCAAGCATATAAACAAAACCGCCTATACTAACCTCCATCCACTTATGATTTTTTGTCCAAGGAGTTGTTCCTTGTTTAGGCAAAAGAGCAATGGCAGTTTTTTTACGCCACTCCGACTTTATTTTTTTATAATAATCTGTTATCAAATTTTCGTAAGCGTCGTCTTGCAGATGAGGTATAATGTGAAAATTAAGATGCTTTCTATTATCATCAAATGAGTACCAGACCATATCTGTATTATAATTAACTTCTGTCATGTTTCGCATACTGTTTGCATAATAACCGTTATAAGTAATACAATCTTTATTTTCGGCAATGTCGTTTCCGCCCCGCATTGTCTTAACTTCATCTCTCACGCCTGCATTTTGTATATATTTTAACATTTTCATTCCTTCTTTCTAAATTTTATCATACCATTTCTCCCGTCATTTTTCTACTAAAATAATACGCTCCAACCAATGCGGACGTACACATTCTTAGTAACCAAAATATCTGAATATCCCAATAGTAATGAATGTTTTAGGATTCACACAAAAAGAACCCTGTTCATCCAAGCACAGGATTCTTTTTATATTATTCCCTCGCGTCTCGCGCTGCTTTCCTTACCCGATTCTCTCCATCACGCACTCAGCCTGAAAAGGCTTCACGACAAAAGCGTCCGCTCCGAGCTGTAATGCCTTCCTCACGTTGCTTTCCTGCGCCATTGCTGAAAGCATTACCACCTTTAGTCCGGGATGCTCTGTTTTTATCCTTCTCAATACCTCCAGCCCGTCCATACCCGGCATATTAATGTCAAGCAGACATACGTCTACGGTCTTTTCCCGCAGTACGCTCAGGCACTCTTTACCGTCCCTTGCCTGCAAAACGGTATGACCCCGGTGAGTCAGCACTTCCTCTAGAATCGTTCTCATAAAATCAGCATCGTCGACCACAAGCACCTTTTTGCTTTCTCCCGATACCGGAAACGGAACATAGTCAAAAATACTGTCCACCTGACTTTGGTTCAGGACCAGATCAGCATTTTTCTCTGATTCCTGTCCCTCCTGGACTTCTCTTTTATAGGACGGTCTGATGCCTAACAGCTCGTCGGCGCTCACCCACAACACCTCTGAAATCAACGGTATCATGGCAATATCCGGATATGACACCCCCATCTCCCACCTTGATACGGCCTGAGGTGTAACGTTCAGCTTTTCCGCTAATTCCGCCTGTGTCATATTCTTGTTCTGACGCTTGCTCTTGATCACATCTCCTATATTCATCGCTTTTCTCTCTTTCCGCACTGTCGACATAATGCAATTTCTTTCATATGATACGTTCAGATTATCATACAAAAAGAATCTGCGTCAATCAATTGGCGATTGAGAGATTCGGTTTTAACTCAACGAAAAATTCCCCCTGTTCCACATACCCTCCGGGGAAAGCGTATCCACGCCAGTCATTTTTTGTTCTGCCCATATATATTGTTTCCCTACATCCTCCCGTCCAGCAGCCCGTACAACTCCTCCAGCGTTTCCGTACTGTTGACCTGCGCCCTCAGCGCCGCGCCGCCGTGAAGCCCCGCTGTGTACCACGACACATGTTTGCGCAGCTCGCGCACCGCGATGTATTCCGGTTTATACTGGACCATAAGGGAAGCCTGTTTTTTTATCATGGCGATGATCTCCGAGGGCGACGGTCTGTCGGGTATGGGCAGTCCCGCAAGAGCCGCAGCGATTTCCCTGAAGATCCAAGGATTGCCCTTTGCGCCCCTCGCGACCGCCACGCCGTCGCAGCCGGTTTCGCGTAACATACGGACGGCGTCCTCTGCCGTAAATATATCTCCGTTTCCGAACACCGGAATACCGACGCGCTCCTTGACTTTTTTTATTATGTCCCAGTCAGCGCTGCCCGAATAAAACTGGTCCCTCGTGCGTCCGTGAACCGTGAGCGCCGCCGCTCCCGATTCCTCCATGATATGCGCGAACTCCACCGCGTTTATATGTCCCTCGTCAAATCCCTTTCGGAATTTCACGGTTACGGGGCATTTCACGGCGGCGGACATTTTCTCAATTATCCTGCCGGCAAGCGCCGGATCCTTCATAAGCGCCGAGCCTTCGCCGTTGTTCACTATCTTCGGAACGGGACAGCCCATATTTACGTCGATTGCGGCAAACCCCAGATCCTCAAGGCGCGCCGCGATCTCAGCCATTATATCCGGATCTGAGCCGAAAAGCTGCAAGGCGACCGCTCCCTCCTCAGAAGAATGTCGGTATTGCGGTTATTATAAAGCACCGCTTTGGCGCTTACCATCTCCGTGACGGTATATGAACTGCCCTGTTCCCTGCAAAGCAGCCTGAAGGACAGATCGGTCACTCCCGCCATGGGCGCGAGCATTATATTGTTCTCAAGTTCAACGCCGCCTATTTTCATTGTGTATCGGGTTCCTCTCCCAGACAGAACACCCTGTAATACATCTCAAGAGCAAGGAACGTGTCCTTCTTTTCTGTTTGAAGTCTTTTGACCTTGAGTGCCGCGCCGATCTCGTCATAGAGAAGATCACCCTCGTCCGCCTCAGTCCGCAGAAAAAGAGTTCCGTCCGCGTCAAACTCGACCGTTAATATCCCGCCCACGTCCTCTGTAAAAAGCACGCACATTATTTTCAGCTCGTCCTTAACGCTCTGCGGCAGCCCGTCAAAAGCCTCGTTCAGATAAAATTTTTTATCGTAGGCGCTCGCCGCGCACAAAACCTCGTTTTCTTCCATCGTTTAGCTCCTTTTGTCAGGTATATCCGTATACTCCGCGCACAGATACCTCTCCGGCGCGGATATTTTCTGTATTTCCGTCCGCATCCTCCACGATAAGCTCGCCAGAATCGCTGATACCGAGCGCCCTGCGGCGTTTTTCGGTGTCCGCGTCTATTATCATCACCTCGGCGTTTTTATTTACAAGCGCCGCCTCGTACTCGACCCGCAGCCTGCGCATATCCTTGTCTTCCATAAAAATCTTATAGCATCTCTCAAAATGCTTTCCGAATGACGCGACGATCCTGCTTCTGCTGACCTTATGCCCGCATTCGGCAAAAAGTGAAGTGGCTTTATCCCTTATCTCCTCCGGAAAGCTGTCGTTGTTCACGTTTATTCCGATTCCCACTGCGACATAATTTATACATTCCATATCGGTGCTCAGCTCAACAAGGATTCCCGTAAGCTTGCGCCCGTTTACCACAATATCGTTGGGCCACTTTATCTGTGCGGGAAGTCCAAGCTCCTCGCGCACCGCAGCCGCCACTCCCATAGCCGCGACAAGCGTTATCCCCGCCGCCTGCTCGGGCGTTATATCGGGTCTTAGCAGAAAAGACATCCATATACCACTGCCCGCCGGAGACTGCCACATTCTGCCGTGTCTTCCGCGCCCGGCGCTCTGGCTCTCGGCTATGGCAAGAAGCCCCTCCCTGCCGCCATGCTCCGCCTGTCTTTTTATCTCGTTGTTGGTGGAATCGACCGTTTCAAAATAAAGAATATCCCTGCCGAACCATTCGGTTTTAAGGAGGCTGTGAAGCTCCTCCGCCAAAAGCACGTCAGGGCTGTCTTTAAGCTTGTAGCCGCGGTTCCTCACCGACTCTATCTCATATCCGCTCTCCTTGAGCGCGTTGACAGCCTTCCAGACTGCCGTGCGCGACACTCCGAGACGTTCGCAAAGCTCCTGCCCCGACACATAACCGCCGCTCTCCTTGAGAATTGAAAGAACCTTTTCCTTCATTTTAAAGTCCTCCTATGGCGATTCTGCTCGCATACGCGATACCCGTCAGCAGCAGACCGAAAAAAATCATTATGATTCCCGATATGCGGCGCTCCGTCATAAGATGCTTTATCGCCGTGAGCAGATTCATCGCCGCCCCCAGCAGGAAAATAAGAGGAAACATCCATTTGTTGTTCTGCGTGTCGAGAAAAGTTATAACGGCAAGCACGACCGCGCTGATACCTATCGCCACATTGAGAAAATCTATGATAATCCTTATTGCTTTTTTAAGTTTGCCGCCGGAAGAAGCCATATCCCGTACCGTCCCTCAGACAAAAAGAACACCTTTCGTCCGCGTATTTCCTTTCTTTTTTCTGTAAAAACGGAGCAAGAAATCACTCCCCGCCGCGTTCCCTTAAACAAACAAAAAATCCTGCTGTGCAGGATTCTTTGCCTGTGGCGTGCCGATTAAACGGCATGGTTATGCGCCGCACATTTATTATATGATACTATAAATTCCCCAATGTTGCAACCATCACCGCTTTAATTGTGTGCATTCTGTTTTCCGCCTCGTCAAAAACGACCGACTGCGCCGATTCAAACACTTCCTCTGTCACTTCCTTTTCCTTAACGGCGGGCAGACAGTGCATAAATATCGTTTCGGGCTTTCCCGTTTTTGCCATAAGCGCCGAATTTATCTGATAGGGCGTAAGAAGCGCTATCCTCTCCGCCGCCTTATCCTCCTCGCCCATCGAGCACCACACGTCCGTATAAAGCACATCCGCGCCCACAACCGCGTCGGTCGAATCCGTTATCGTGACAGAGCTGCCGGATTCCTTTGCGTAGCCCTTGCAAAGCTCCACAAGCTCCTCGCCGGGGAAAAGCTCCTTCGGCGCGATGATCGTAAAATTCACTCCCATTCTCGCGGAGCCTATCATAAGGCTGTTCGCCATATTGTTGCGTCCGTCGCCGAGATACACGAAATTAAGTCCTTTAAGATGTCCGAAATGCTCCTTCATCGTAAGAAAATCCGCAAGTATCTGCGTGGGATGATATTCGTCGGTAAGTCCGTTCCAGACCGGAACGCCGCTGTACTCGGCAAGCTCCTCGACCGTTTTCTGCGAGAAGCCCCTGAACTCAATTCCGTCAAACATTCTGCCAAGAACCCTCGCCGTGTCCTTTACGCTCTCCTTATGTCCGAGCTGTATGTCGTCTTTTCCAAGATACTCCGGGTGCCCGCCCTCGTCAATGCAGCCTATGGTAAAAGAGCATCTTGTTCTCGTCGACGGCTTCTCAAAAATAAGCGCTATGTTCTTTCCGGCAAGACTTTTGCCCGTGATCCCCTTCTTTTTCTTAGCCTTAAGTTCAGCCGCCAGCTCCAGAAGATAATCTATCTCCTCCGCCGTAAAATCCTTAAGCGTAAGAAAGCTTCGTCCTTTTAAATCCATACTCAATGCTCCTTTCCTTATATATGAGTCGTTTTTCAACTCATAATGGTATCCTCGCAGAGGGTTTCCTTGTATATGCGCCGCCTCCCAGCGCATAATGTTATCCTCGCAGAGGGTTTCCTTATATAAATACAAAATAACCCCCTGACGGACTTTTGTCAAGGGGTATTTTGTATATTATTCGCATTTTATGAATATTTATTCATTTATGCGCGCTGTTTTATTAACTGGCTCTTATTTGCGTTGATGCGACACGGCTCTATTCAATCCCGTTAAACTCCTTCATACGTTGTACTCCGTCGCACTCCGCATAAAATTCAGCCATAAATCTGTCTTCACTGCGGTCGAATTTCATTGAGCGCATCGCGTCGTACCATTCGTTATCTGGTCCCTGCCACTCGATGTTCTTAAAAAAAGCGCTGCTGTAAAAAACTACATACGCCTCCTTATTTTTGCGCGCCACGGCGTTTGCAATCATCCGTTTCACAAGCTTTTGCCTGTCATCCTTGCTTAGCTGCCTGCAAGCGCTGCTCTGTGAAAGAAACACCTCCATAAGCTCCTGCTCCTTGAAGGTCTTAAATGCGGCGTCGGTAACCTCATGGGGAGGAAGCTCTGAGGACATATACATATCCATCATTATTCCGGCATAGTCGTCCCTATCGGACAGGCTTTTTACGGCGTCCGAATGACCGGTCCACATCTCAAAGGCAAATTCCGCCTCCTCCCACATATCGACCGTCTCAGTATTTTCACGGATATATTCCAAAGAATCTTCTATCAGCTTTTGAACCTCTTCGTTATTCTTTGACCCGGTACGCGAACTGCTTTTTGAGTCGGTGCAGCCGGACAGCAGCAATGCCGCCGCGCAGACGCAAAGGAACAAGCCAACCCTGATTTTTTTCTTAATCATATAAAAACCTCCCTACTTATAATAATATGTTATACCTGACTCCATGCCGCTGTACACGTTGGCATAATGTAATACCATAGGACCTCCGCCCCATTTGGAAATAAACCTGTAAGATACATAAGCCGTGCCCGGAATCTGATATAATGTCGTGCTCACCACCTTGGCGGAATGTCTTCCATTGTTCCAATGCGCGATCTCATTAGCGCGGCTGGGCATAGTTTCCTTATGGTATACCGGGTCTGTGATTAACTCCGAAGGAACCGAACGAAGCGTATATCTTTGATATTTGGAAGCGTATGTGTCGCTAAGCCAGGCATATGAATGACAGTTGAATGTACTGCTCGCGGAGCTTATAATTCGCACACCTGGTGTCTCCGACACTATTGAAGACCACTGCTCCATATCACACATAATAGTTTTTTCCGCTTCTTTTACAATAAATGAACGACCACTCGGACTTTTCAGCGTCACATAATGATATGTGCCGTCATCACCTACAAAATCCCTTGACGGCTCAGAATATGTCTGCATGATCTGCTGATTTGAAATAAACACGCTTGACGCTTCATATCCGTATATCTCTGACGCTCCTTTTTCCTCTGTTTTCTCAATTACAAGCTCTATTATCTCCTCCTGCTCTTCAACAGTAAGCGCGTCGCTTTTCACAAGCATTATCATCTCAAGCAAATCGCAGATATGCTTCAATCTGGCATTGGCTCTGGCGGCTGCCAGCAGCTCCTTATTCTCTATAATATAATTAGCGTTTTCAGCCAATACCGCCTCGTCTATTTTTAAATCATACGGCTTCTTTTCCGGAAGCTTATAAGTATCATATTCGCTCTTTACCGTACTCAGGCAGTCCTCCCGAGCAAGCAGCGCCTTCAAGGCGTTGCACTGACTTACTAAAACATCAAAGCCCTCCTGCATATCCGTGTACATATACATAGTTCCAAGAAGAGGATATTGTTCTACTGCCCTTAATAAATCATATGTTGTCATTGAATTAATCGCAACATATGAAAGCTGACAAATATCGACTCTGTCCTCCATAAGATACAACTCGTCCCATTCTTCATCTTCCGGCGTGACAGGATATATTATATCGTTTTCGCTTAATCCGGCAATTTCCGGAGCTTTTGCCGCCTCCTTCTGAATATTACCGTTTGCCGCCACGGTTACATGATTCGGATATGCAAATAAGTTAATCAGCATTATTCCAACATTTAAGCCAAGGAAAATCTTATTCATTTTTAATCCTCCAAGTACAGATTTACATCTCAATACATATCTGTATCTTGAGATTTGCACCGAATCTCAAAATTCTATATCTTCATTTACCTATTTATCATATATTATTTTCCAGAATATTTCAACAGCTTATTCAGATATACACATAAAAATTCCCCCGCAGGATACCCACAGTTCAATAGCGGGTATCCGCGGGGGATAAAAATACATATCCTCGTTTATTTGATTTACTGTTCCGCTTTTTTCGTCACATCGCCGCCGACTTCGACAAGCGACTTGGCAAGTCCGGCAATACCTTGGATCTCCGAAGGAATTATGATCTTGGTCGCCTTGCCGTCAGCCGCCTTCGCAAAAGCCTCAAGGCTCTTTAGCGTAAGCACGGCGCTGTCTGCGCCAGCCTCGCGGATAAATCTGATACCTTCGGCATTCGCCATCTGTACGGTCCTGATCGCCTCAGCCTGACCTTCTGCCTCGCGGATAGTAGCCTCCTTTTTGGCTTCGGCGCGGAGAATAGCAGCCTCCTTTTCAGCCTCCGCCTCAAGAATGGCGGACTGCTTCTTACCTTCGGCTACGGTTATGCTCGCCTTCTTCTCGCCCTCCGCTCTCGTTACAGCCTCGCGGCGCTCGCGCTCCGCCTTCATCTGCCTTTCCATCGCGTTCTGAATCTCGGCGGGAGGAATGATATTCTTGAGCTCCACGCGGTTTACCTTGATTCCCCAAGGGTCAGTCGCCTGATCGAGCGCAACGCGCATCTTGGTATTGATTATTTCTCTTGAGGTAAGCGTCTGGTCCAGCTCAAGCTCGCCGATGATATTTCTCAAGGTAGTGGCAGTCAGATTTTCGATAGCCATAATGGGATTTTCAACTCCGTAAGCATAAAGCTTCGGGTCAGTGATCTGAAAATAAATTACAGTGTCTATCCTCATCGTTACGTTATCCTTGGTGATAACCGGCTGAGGAGCGAAATCCACAACCTGCTCTTTAAGGCTTACACGCCTTGCCGCTCTGTCTATGAACGGCACCTTAAAATGCATTCCGACCGACCATGTAGCCCTGTAAGCTCCAAGCCTTTCGAGTATGACTGCGTGCGCCTGCGGAACTATTTTGATGCAGGACGCGATTATTATCAGTACAAGCAGGGCTGCCGCTCCGATCGCGACTCCCTCCCCTACTGTCAAAGCTGCGAAAATCATCATATCCTTTATCTCCTTTCCTTATACATGCGCTGTTTTTCAGCGCATATTGTTCACCCTAAAGCGTTTTCTCTTCGCTCTCGCGAAGCCGTTTCACTATTAATTTTACTCCGGAAATATTTACGATCTCAACCATTGCGTCCGCCGGAATTATTTCGGCGTCGTCCTCGGCGCGCGCCGTCCATTCCTGTCCGCCGACAACGGCGCACCCTGTCTGCCTGTTATTGTCTATCTCGGAAACGACCTTCGCCTTTCTTCCTATAAGTCCTTCAACATTAGTCTTTGCCGAACCTATTTTGAATATTTTGGTAAAAACAGGTCGTGTAAAAAAAAGCAATACAAGCGATACCGCAAAAAATGCCGCTATCTGCGCAAAAAGCGGAAGCTTGAACAGCGCCATCACAAAGGCAACTAACGCTCCGCCCGCGAACCATATCGTCGTAAGAGTTGGAGTTATCAATTCGCATACGACAAAAAGCACAAGCACGCCAAGCCACACCCAGATAACAGGTTCCATAATTTTTCCTCCTATCCGTATAAGTAACTATCCACGACATCGCCACGCATCAAAACGCGTAACTCTGCCAGTTGTTTTTAGTATACTTTATTTTATGCTTTTTTTCAATATGATAAAAAATCCAGTCAGATTTTGTCAGATTTTGAAAACATCATGCCGTCGATGATACACCCATCCACGGGCATACCGTTATAAATACCATGTATTACAATAACTGTGCCCCTTTTATCCGTCAAGCTTTTTGAGAAAACGATCCAGCTCATTAAAATCATTTACAATATCACCGGAATAAACCTCGTTATCCCTGTTAAACAGAACCGTGTCTATTCCTGATTCTTGCGCAGCTTTCAGATTTTTAGCGCTGTTATCGACAAAAATACATTCCCGCGGGCTGCACTGCAAATGCTCCGTCGCATAGGTAAAAATCCGGCTTTCAGGCTTGCGCATATGGACTTCCCCGCTGACAATGCAATCTTTAAAATATTTTTGAAGTCCGTGCAATTCAAATAAATATTTGCTCCATTCCTTCACATCGTTTGAAAGCAGTACAAAATCGTATTCCTTATAATTGCTTTCCGCAAATTTCAGGAAATCCGGATCGAGCGTCAAAAAATTAGTCAGATAATCGCGCGCCGATTCCGCCGGGGCAGCATAGCCAAGCAATGACAAAAATTCATCGGAGCTGAATTCTCCGTTTTGGACTTTCGTAAATAAGCCCTCCTCACGAAAAGCCCTTGTGAGCCTGTCGTATTCTTTTCTGTCAAAATGCTCAAATGTGTACGGAATAAAATATCCTTTGCTTTCTTTTATGATTACTCCATACATATCAAGCAGAAGTATTCTCTTTTTTGTCATGGAAATAATTTATCCTCTCATCCAAAATATCTTTTATTATACAGAGAAATGCCCGCGTTTGCAATTAAGACTTTTCTTTTGATTATGTATTAATTTCGCGGGCAAAATAAAAAACCGTCCCATCACCCTGCGGGCGCTGAGACGGTTCCCTATTGAATCATTCTTTTTTAAAACATATAAAAGCAGTGATTGTTGATTATAGTGTACTTTGTGTAGCGGGCGTAATTCGCTTTCTTTACGCTGATAAAGAATGCGTAGTCCTCGATGTTGTTCTGACCGGACAAGGCCTTTACCGCCGCATCGTAGCAGCCCCTTACATTGAGCTGTTCGTTAGTCATGTTGAGCACCTGCTGAAACCTTGCGGAAGGCGCGCCGTTTTCCGCAACTCCGGTAAACTGACCGGGCGCGTATATTACGCTCGCGATAGTATTCTGAGAAAATCTCGGTGAAAGCACACGGTTAAGCACCACGTTCGCAACCGCGAGCTGTCCGTGCGCAGGCTCCCAGCCTGACTCCCAGTATACGATAGCCGCAAGGAGGTGTATCTCCTCAGGCGTAGCCGCGTATGCTCCCCTGACGCTTCCGGTGGTAACTGAGCTGTTCTTCTTCGCCGCTGCCGCCGCTGCTGCCGCTGCTGCCGCCGCCTCATCTGCCGCTTTTTTGGCTGCCGCCGCCGCTTCCTCCTCCTGACGCTGCTTTTCCACCTCGATGGAAATAGCGGTGTCAAGACCGTAATTAACGATGATGTCCTCGGAAAGGATATAACCGTATTCGTCCTTGTACGAAACCATAAAGAATCCGTTCACGCTGTCAAGCACTTCGACCTCGCCGCCCCCGGCAATCGTGCCGAGCTGACGCGAGCTGCGTGAAGCGCCGTCGTAAACCGCCGCTCCGCCGTCCACAACCTTTGTCGTCTTGTGTCCGAGCGTGGAAGCTATGACCTCTGCTTCTTTTCCGAAAAGAACATTTACATTCCTGACATATCCGGTAATACCGCCGGACGTTATCTTGCTCCATTCCTCGCCTGCTTCAACTACCTCTCCCTCGCTTCCCGAATACATAACTCCGAGAAGTTCGGAAGTAAAATCCGGCTCCGCGTAAATGCAAAGCCTTTCGCTGGTATAAGATACTATTTTGTTGTCGTAATCACCTTTGTCAATATTTCCTTCAAATTTATCGACTGCCTCTGTCAAAGTAAGTGTGCTTCTGTATACGACGTTCAAGTCCGCAGATACTACTTCTTCTTCGGTGATTGATACGGTATTATCCTCCGTCTGCGATTCCGATTTATCAGCGCTGTCTACGGCAGCCGTGATATCCGAACCGTACTCTGTCATGCCGCCCTGGGCTTCCGCCATGGTGACCGCTCTGCTATCGGAAGTATTGCTAATACCGGCAAAAACAGCCTGCACGACCAGTAGCAAAGCTAACACAGTGAGCACCGCTGCCTTCTTGCTTTTGAATCTCATATTAACCTCCAATATTATAAGTTCTTTCTTATAAAGATTAAATGTTACAAAATTATTAAATTTTGTTACAAAGTATTCTAACAGATTTAACAGACTTTGTCAAACCCTTATCTTCGACAACTTTTCACTCCCCTCCAAAGCCTTATTTTATCGGGCTTTCAGCTCTCTCTGCCTTGCCGCCTCATACAAAAGAACTGCGGTCGAAACTGCCGCGTTCAAGGATTCAAGCTTCCCGCGCATAGGAATTTTTATGCGGCTCCTCGCCGCCTTTGTAATTTCCTTCGTCAGTCCGCCGCCCTCGTTTCCGATCAGTACCGCCGTCGGCAGACAGTAGTCAATATTATAATATTCCTCCGCGCCCTCAAGATGAGCGGCACAGGTATTTATTCCTTTATCGGACAAATTCCGCACCGCGGCGCATATATCCTCCGCATAAACAAAAGGCATTCTGAAAAGCGATCCCATTGTCGAACGGACAGTCTTCGGATTAAATATGTCGGCGGTGTCTCGCGACATTATTATGCCGTCGGCTCCCGCGCCCTCCGCCGTCCTGATTATAGTTCCGAGATTGCCGGGGTCCTGAATATTTTCAAGTACGACTATCAGCGGAGCATGTCTTTTGCCGAGAATATCATCCATAGAGTACCTCGGCATACTCACCGACGCAAGAATACCCTGCGGAGTTTTTGTATCCGACATACGCTCAAAAATGTCGTCCCTTACGACCTCATATCTGTATCCGTCAAGAAGCGCCACGTTGTCCTTCGCAAAGCTCTCGGATGCGTAGACATTCTGCACGCTTTCAAAAGGAACCTCCTTGAACATACGGATTCCTTCAATTACAAAAAGTCCGCGGCGTTTTCTTTCCCCGGACTTCTTGAGCAGACTGACAATATTTTTAACCTGTGAATTGGATGTGGATGTAATCACTCCGTCACCTATCTGCAAAGGAGTTTGCTGACTTCATACATATGCTCGTCAACATCCTTTGTCATTGCAAGAGCTTCGTCAATGTCAAAATCCACAAATTCTCCGCCGTGGTAAGCAACAACCCTGTTGGACTTGCCCTCGCAGAGAAGCTGCGTAGCATACGAGCCCATCATGGACGCGTACACGCGGTCCTTACAGGTAGGGCTTCCGCCGCGCTGCATATGCCCGAGGATAGTAGCCCTTGTCTCGACTCCCGTCGCCTCCTCGATACGCTTCGCCATCGAAGTGGAATGTCCTATTCCCTCGGCGTTGACGATGATGTGGTGCTTCTTGCCGCGCTTTTTGTTCTCTATAATGCTGTTTATTATTCTTTCCTCGTTAAAATCGTACTTGCCGGGGAGAAGAATATCCTCCGCTCCGTTGGCGATTCCGCACCACAGCGCGATATGTCCGGCGTTGCGCCCCATGACCTCGATAATAGAGCATCTCTCGTGCGAGGTCGAGGTGTCCCTTATCCTGTCGATAGCCCTCATTGCCGTGTTGATAGCCGTGTCAAATCCTATCGTATAATCCGTGCAGGCAATATCAAGGTCGATCGTTCCCGGCACGCCTATCGTGTTTATTCCGAGCGCCGAAAGCTTCTGCGCGCCCTTGAAGGAGCCGTCCCCGCCTATGACAACAAGACCGTCTATGCCGTATTTCCTGCATATATCGGCTCCCCTGTTCTGATACTCGGGATCTATGAATTCAAGACATCTCGCGGTGTAAAGAATGGTGCCGCCCCTGTCTATCGTGTCTGATACGCTCGTAGCGTTCATATCAATTATCTCTTCGTTAAGAAGCCCGTTATAGCCCTTAAGAATGCCTTTTACTTTAAGTCCCTTAGCAAGACCTGTCCTTACGACGGCTCTTATCGCCGCGTTCATTCCGGGCGCGTCGCCTCCGCTTGTAAGAACTCCGATCGTCTTTATATCTGCCATTTCAATACCTCCGAATATGTCTCTGTATACAGATTTGATTTTATGCCAGTTTCGATTATTTTTCAATATCTTTTTCCACTACTTTGACATTTTTTTCACCGAACCGCCCGCAAAGCTTTGCGACCGTCTCCGCGTCCGCTTTTACGGTCATGGACGGCGGCAGTATCTTTTTCGCTTTTTCCGCCTCGCAGTAAATTATGACGCTGTCGCTGCCGTCCGAACTCTGTAAAATATTGTACAGCTCTTTCTCCGCGTCTATATAAGCCTGCTTATCCGGAAATTTTATCCATACGTCCCTTCGCAGCGAGTCAAAAGGAATCACCTCGTTGCATATGAGCTTGCCGTTCTTCTGTCTGTCGATATCAGGAAGGTCCACGTTTCCCTTGACAAAAACCCTGCTGTCCTCAAGAATAGCGGCGCGGTAGTCCTGAAAGGGCTTGGGGAACACTATCACCTCTACGCTGCCCGCAAGGTCCTCAAGATTAAAATACGCCATGCTCTTGCCTCTCTTTGTCGGCTTTATCCTGATTCCCGATATGATTCCGCCGACTACCGCGCGGTCGCCGTCATGTACTCTCGCATCGCCGCTTTCCTCGTCGCGCACGAAATCGCTGCACATATTGGTTATGTTTTTATTCCAGAGCTCGCTGTACTCGTCAAGAGGATGCCCGCTAAGATAAACTCCCAGCACTTCCTTTTCAAAGGTAAGCAGCTCATCCTTTTCATATTCGCCCACATCGGGTACGGGGACCTCGGACGGCTTATCCTCCGCCTCAAACATGTCAAAAAGCGACATCTGCCCCGATATTGAGTTTTTGCGCTCCTGAGAAAGGCTGTCCATTATCTCCGAGTACATGAGCATCATCTGTCTGCGCGTGAGTCCGAAGCTGTCAAAGGAACCCGCCTTTATGAGATTTTCAAGAGTTCTTTTGTTTATGTCGCGTCCTGAAAGTCTTGTGAGAAAGTCCTTTATTCCTGTGTATCTGCCGTGAGCCGCACGCTCCTCGACCACCGCTTCGATTACGGGACGTCCGAGACTTTTTATCGCGGAAAGCCCGTAGCGGATCGCATTGTCCGACACGCCGAAGGAGCCCTCAGCCTCGTTTATGTCGGGCGGAAGTATTTCTATTCCCATCTGACGGCAGGTGTGTATATAAGCGGATACCTTGCCCACGCTGTCCATAACGCTTGACATAAGCGCCGCCATGAATTCAACAGGATAATAATATTTGAGGAACGCCGTCTGAAACGCTACATAAGCGTAGCACGCCGCGTGCGATTTGTTGAAGGCGTATTTGGCAAAGTCCATCATCGTATCGTAAATATGCGAGGCAACCGCTTCAGGAATGCCTTTGGATACGCAGCCCGGAACGCCCTCTTCTTCATTGCCGTATACGAAATTCTTTCTTTCCTTTTCCATGACGGACTGTTTTTTCTTGGACATGGCTCGCCGCACAAGGTCGCTCCGCCCCATAGTATATCCTGCGAGGTCGCGAACTATCTGCATCACCTGCTCCTGATAAACTATACAGCCGTAGGTGGGCGCGAGTATATGCTCAAGCTCCGGACAGTCATAGCTTACCGTAGCCGAGTTATTTTTACCCTTTATATATCTGGGAATAAAATCCATCGGACCCGGACGGTACAGCGATATTCCGGCTATCATATCCTCAAGGCAGGTCGGCTTAAGCTCCTTCATGAAATTCTTCATGCCGGGACTTTCAAGCTGAAAAACTCCTTCGCATTTTCCGCTGCCTATCATATCGAGGACCGCCCTGTCGTTGTAGTCTATTTTATTTATGTCAAAAGAAGCCCCGCCCCTTTGGTTGATATATTTCTCGGCGTTCTGTATGACGGTAAGCGTGCGCAGTCCGAGAAAATCCATTTTAAGAAGCCCCAGCTCCTCAATGGTCGTCATCGTAAACTGCGTTGTAAGCGTGCCGTCCGCCGCCCTTGAGAGCGGTACAAATTCGTCTATGGACTTCGAACCGATAACGACTCCCGCCGCGTGCATGGACGAGTTCCTCGGAAGCCCCTCAAGCTTCCGGCTCATGTCGATAAGATTCTTTACCTCGGGATCGTTCTCGTAGAGCGCCCTGAAATCGTTGCTCGCGCCAAGCGCGTCGTCTATGGTGACGACGGACTTGTCCGGCAGCCTGTCGGGAATTATCTTGGAAATCGCGTCCGTCTTGGAATAAGGAATATCAAGCGCCCTTCCCACATCCTTGATAACGCCCTTCGCAAGCATCTTGCCGAAGGTTATTATCTGTACGACGCAGTCTTTTCCGTATTTCTCCATTACATAGTCGATAACCTCGGGTCTGCGCTCGTAGCAGAAATCTATGTCGATATCGGGCATGGATATACGTTCAGGGTTTAAAAAACGCTCAAAAAGCAGATTATATTTGATCGGGTCAATGTCGGTTATCGCCAGCGTATACGCGACGATCGAGCCGGCCGCCGAGCCGCGCCCCGGACCTACCGCGATGCCGTTGCTTTTGGCATAATTGATAAAATCCCACACGATAAGGAAATAATCAACATATCCCATTTCTTTTATAACGCCAAGCTCATAGTCAAGACGCCCGCGGAGCTCGTCCGCCCCGTCGCCGTAGCGTCTTATAAGCCCCTCGCCGCAGAGATGGTTAAGGTACGTCCACGCGTCAAAGCCCTCCGGCACCTTAAACTGCGGCAGCTTGGTAACTCCGAATTCAATCTCGACATTGCAGCGCTCGGCAATTTTATGCGTATTGTCGATGGCTTCGGGCGCGTACGGAAAAAGAGCCCGCATCTCCTCCTCGGACTTGCAGTAAAACTGACCGCCTTCATAACGCATCCTGTCCTCGTCCGATACCTTTTTGCCCGTCTGAATGCACAGAAGGATATCATGCGCCTCAGCGTCCTGCGCATAGGTGTAATGAATGTCGTTGGTCGCAACAAGGTCGATCCCAAGCTCCTTGCTCATACGCACAAGCTGCTGATTGACTAGTTTCTGTTCATATATTCCGTGATCCTGCAATTCCAGAAAGAAATTGCCTTTGCCGAAAATTTCCTGATAGTGAAGCGCCGACTTGCACGCCTCGTCATAGAGCCCTCTGGCAAGATATTTCTGCACCTCTCCCGCAAGACAGGCGCTAAGGCAGATAATGCCTTCTGAATACTGTTCCAAAACCTCGTAATCCACACGGGGTCTGTAATAAAAACCGTCAACAAAGCCCTTGGAGACGATTTTGGTAAGATTTGAATATCCGGTATTGTTCTGCGCGAGCAGGATAAGATGATAATATCTGTCCTCGTTCGCGCCTGTTTCCTTATCGAAACGCGAGCCCGGAGCGACATAGACCTCGCAGCCGAGTATGGGTTTTATGCCTGCCGCCCTTGCCGCTTTATAGAAATCAATGACACCGTACATCACTCCGTGGTCGGTTATCGCCATGCTGTCCATACCAAGCTCTTTCGCGCGCGCCGTTATCTCTCCGATCTTGCTCGAACCGTCAAGAAGGCTGTACTCCGTATGTACATGCAGATGTGTGAATGCCATTTTTTATCCTCCGTTTAAGGCGTTTCAGCCGTCGTTCTCGTCGCTTAAATATTTCTCGATCTCGGCGACAGCCTCCGTCTCATCGTCTCCCTCGGCAACGACACAGACCTCCTCGCCCGCGTCAAGACCGAGCGTCATCATGCCCATAATGCTCTTGGCGTTCACCTTTTTGGTGTCCACCTCCACATAAACCGAACTCTTAAACTGGCTTGCCACCTGAACGAATACGGCGACAGGTCTCGCCTCAAGTCCCGTGGACAGTTTAATTTTCATGTTTTTCCTGATCATTTTCATTCCTCCCGGCTTTCTTTTTGTCTTAAGTCGTCGGCAATCTGGCTTATTCTGCGAAGCCTGTGGTTGACCCCTGATTTGCCGACCGCGGGAACGAGCTGTTCACCCAGATCCTTTAACGGCATATCAGGATATTTCAGCCTCAGTCTCGCAATCTGCTCCAGACCCTCGTTAAGACTGTCAAGTCCTATTTTATCCTTAATATAGTTGATGTCCTCTGTCTGCTTTACGGCGGCGCTTACGGTCTTGTTGAGATTAGCTGTCTCGCAGTTCACCTTCCTGTTGACCGAATTGCGCACCTCCTTTAAAACCCTTACGTTTTCAAGCTCCATCAACGAAACGTGCGCTCCCATGACGTTTAGCATATCTGCAATATGCGAGCTTTCTTTTATATATACGACAAAATAATGTCTGCGGAGGGCGATTTTCGCGTCAAGCTCAAAGGCGTTCGCCGCCTCGGCTATCTGCTCAGCTTTTTTTCTGCCCGACGTTACTATCTCAAGGTGATACGCCTTTCCGGGATCGCTCATTGAGCCTCCCGCAAGAAACGCGCCTCTCAAAAACGCGCGTTTACAGCACATATTGCTTATCGCTATCGTGCTTACAAGGGACATATCCCTGTTAATGCTGCCGTCCCCGTCCATAAGCTTGCATGCCATTAGAATCTTTATGGCGGTATCGGAGTCCGTAACTGCCATAAAATATGCCCTGACACGCGTCTCACTGTTATATCTTACGGAAACGTCCGCGCCGTGTCCGAACGCCCTTCGTATTATCGTACCGCATTTTACTATTATTCCGCGGTTTTCGGAGGACGCCGTTATATAAAGCCTTCCCGACGTCGTCGTGCACACATGACCGCACATTCCTATGAGCGCCGCGAGCTCGGCAAGCTGACAGTGCCTTGCGCCGGCGGTTATACCCGACAGCTCTTCTTTTACTTTATGAGAAAAAGACATATCAAACCTGCTTATTTTTTGGTCTTGGCGTCAAGGTCTATATCCCTGTGCTCTATTTTAAGACCGTAATCATGTCCCTGCAGCTTTTCAAAAAGCGCGTTTGCCAAGGTCACCGAGCGATGCTTGCCGCCTGTGCAGCCCACCGCTATGACCAGTCTATTTTTACCTTCGGAAATATAATTGGGAATAAGAAAATCAAGCATATCCGACAGCTTATCAAGAAAGACCCTAGCCTCGTCAAAGCCCATGACATAATCGCGGACGGGCGCGTCGTTTCCTGTAAGCCTTTTCAGTTCATCTATATAATATGGGTTAGGCAGGAACCTCACGTCGAAAAGAAGGTCCGCGTCGCCCGGTATTCCGTATTTAAAGCCAAACGATATTACTGTCACGACGAGATTGGAAAATTCTCCGTCGTTTAAAAAAATTTTCTCCAGCTCCTGTTTAAGTTCTCTGGTTAAAAGCGTGCTGGTATCTATGATATAATCCGCTCTTTTTTTGAGAAAGGCTATTTCTTCCCTTTCCCTGTTGATGCCCTCCATGATGCGCATCTCTCCGGCAAGCGGATGATTCCTTCTTGTTTCCTTGAAGCGCTTTAAAAGCACCTCGTCCTCAGCCTCAAGAAAAAGTATTTCGTACTTGAAATCCATCGCGGTCATTCTGTCAAGCACGAACTCAAGCTCTCCGAAGCTCCCTCCGCTCCTGACGTCTACGCCCATCGCGATGTTGCCTATTCCGCTTCCTCCGGCGGCAGCCAGCTCAACGAATTTCATTACGAGCATTATAGGCAGATTATCGACACAGTAATAGCCCGCGTCCTCAAACACCTTAAGCGCCGTTCTTTTACCTGCACCGGACATTCCGGTAACGATAACCATTCTCATCCGTCTCTCCTTTGAACCGTGGCGATCCCAAGCAATATTAATACTACACATTTCACAATACGTCAAGAACTAATCACAAAATTTCCCGATTATTTTTACCTCGGGTTCAAGAATTATACCGTATTCCGACTTCACGGCGGCTTGCACCATTTTTATCGTATCGTATATGTCCTGCGCCGTCGCTCCGCCTTTATTTATAACGAATCCGGCGTGCTTTTCAGACACGCAGGCTTTTCCGACGCCCCTGCCTTTAAGGCCTGCGTCCTCTATAAGCTTTCCCGCGAAATATCCCTCCGGTCTTTTAAAGGTGCTCCCGGCGCTTGGATATTCAAGCGGCTGTTTCTCCCGCCTTCTTGCGGCAAGCTCCTCCATTCTCGCGTTTATCTTAACGGCATCGTCCGGTTCGAGCAAAAATTCCGCCTCCGTTACCGCGTAGCCCCCGCCGGAAAAAATGCTCCGCCGGTAGCCCATCCCAAGCTCTTCGGGCGCAAATTTCCTAAGTCCGCCGTCCGGCGCGACCGCTCTCACTCCCGCAAGCACATCTTTAAGTTCGCCGCCGTACGCTCCCGCGTTCATAACGCACGCGCCGCCGACGCTTCCGGGGATCCCCGCCGCAAACTCAAGCCCGCGAAGCCCCGCTCCCGCCGCTGCCGCTCCCAGTCTTGAAAGAAGGACTCCCGCTCCCGCAATTATCCGGCAGCCGTTTACCTTTATTTCGGACATTCCTTTGCCGATAAGGATTATCATGCCCTCAAAGCCCTCGTCCGATACCAGAAGATTGCTGCCGTTCCCGACCACATAATACGGAACGCCCGCCGAGCCGCAAAGGGCAAGAAGCTTCTGCACCTGAACGTCCAAAGTCGGCGCGGCCATATATTTTGCCGGCCCGCCAACTCTGAATGTAGTATGTTTATCCATTCTTTCGCCGGTAAAGAAATTTTCCTCGCCGACTATTTTTTTCGCCTCGGATAAAAAGTCCATGTTCACCTCGTAAATGTCAGTCAAGCACCAGCTTGGCAGCCCCGTAGATGCCCGCGCTGTTGCCGAGCGTCGCAAGCCTTACCGGAGTCTTGCGGCACTGCGGATACGTCATTTCAACATAGTACTTTCTGATAACGTCAATAAGAAAATCTCCCGCCTTTGAAACTCCGCCGCCGATTATAAAAATATCGGGGTCTATAACGCAGGCGATATGTCCGAGCGCGCGTCCGAGATACTCGCCGAGCCTTTCGACCGTTCTAAGCGCAAGCGCGTCTCCTTTTTTGGCTTCGTCAAAAACATCTTTAGCCGTAAAATTGCTTATTGCCCTGAGTGATGAGGGGGTATCGTCAGCCTGAAGAAAGCGCTTCGCCTCCTTGACGATTCCCGTCGCCGACGCGACCTGCTCAAGACAGCCTTTTCTTCCGCAGTTGCAGCTTGCCGTCTCGTCGTACACCATCAGCATATGTCCGATCTCGCCTGCCGCCCCGTGCGTTCCCGTCACTATTTTGCCGTCAAGCACTATGCCTCCGCCCACTCCGGTCCCGAGAGTTACCATGACAAGGCTTGAATATCCCTTGCCGCCTCCCTGCCAAAGCTCTCCAAGCGCGGCGACATTGGCGTCGTTGCCCGCTTTTACGTCAAAGCCCGTCTTGTCTTTGAGTATTTCCTCAACGGGAGTATCGCCCCAGCCGATATTTACGCAGCCCTTGACGACTCCCGACGGCGTCACCGGACCCGGCACTCCGATCCCGATTCCAGCGACGTCCTCCGGATCTATCACGTCCTCCTTCATCTTGGCGTTCACGGACTGCGCTATGTCGTCAAGGATATACGCGCCCTTTTCCTCCCTTCTCGTAGGGATCTCCCAATCCTCCAGAAGAGAGCCGTCAACCGTAAAAAGTCCCATTTTGACCGTCGTTCCGCCGAGGTCCACTCCAAAGCATAATTTAGCCATATTTTTTCTCCTTGTATAATATAAAAATCATTTGCGTCCGATATTGTTCTGAACACGGTTGTAAAGCTCGCGAGCGGCGTTGTAGCCCATTTTTTTCTGGCGCCAGTTGACGGCGGCGGACTCGACTATCACCGCGAGATTCCGTCCGGGGCGCACCGGAAGATTGTGGCAGACCACCTTATTGCCAAGGATCTCCGTGTATTCCTCCTCAAGACCGAAGCGGTCGTATTCTCTGTCCTTATCCCAGTCCTCAAGATGGATCACCATATCTATTCCCTGAGTTTCCTTGACGCTCTCTACGCCGAACAATGTTTTAACGTCAATAATACCTATTCCACGCAGTTCAATAAAATACCTAGTAATCTCGGGAGCGCTGCCTATAAGCGTTTCGTCGCTGACCTTGCGTATCTCCACCACGTCGTCCGTCACAAGACGGTGGCCGCGTTTTATAAGCTCAAGCGCCGCCTCGCTCTTGCCGATGCCGCTCTCGCCCGTTATCAGCACGCCCTCGCCGTAGACGTCCACCAAAACGCCGTGGATCGAGATCATGGGCGCAAGCATTACCTTCATCCATCTGATTATCTCCGCCTCGAACGACGAGGTCGTTTTGTCCGTCTGCAAAAGCGGGATCTGATATTTGCGCGCCGCCTGTATCATCTGCTCGTCCGGATTCTCGTCGTGGCAGAAAATAATACACGGGATATTGTATGAAAGCAGCTGTTCATAACGCTCCTTGCGCGTCAGCTTCTCAAGCGTTTCCATATACGCCGCCTCGACGCGGCCGATTATCTGCACGCGGTCGCTGTCAAAATGGTCGAAAAATCCCGCCATCTGCAAAGCCGGTCTGTTTATGTCCGGCACCGTGACGGTCTTGCCCGTAACGTCGATGTCCGGCGTCAGTATTTTTAACTCCATTTTTTCTATTATTTTTGTTACTTTGAGTTCTTCTGCCATTATTAGTCCCCTTTGCTTTGTATTGGATTTGTTTTATGAAAAAAATCGTACACCTTCTGCGCCGCGACCTGATTCATCGCCTCCGCGTCCGCAAGCTCCTCAAGCGTCGCCGCCTTTATTCCTTCGATGTCCTTAAACGTATGCATAAGCCCCTTGCGTCTTGCCGGTCCTATCCCTTCAATGTCGTCGAGCACCGAATGTATCTGCGCCTTGCCTCTCAAGCTGCGGTGATATTCTATCGCGAAGCGGTGCGCCTCGTCCTGTATCCTTGTTATAAGTTTAAACTCTTCGCTGTTTCTGTCAATATCTATTTCGTGATTATCGTACCAAAGCGCCCTTGTCCTGTGATTGTCGTCCTTGACCATGCCGCACACGGGTATGTCAAGCCCAAGCGCTTTTATCACCTCAAGCGCGATGTTGACCTGCCCTTTGCCTCCGTCCATCATTATCAGGTCCGGCTTCACGTCAAAGCCCGCGTCGTCCTCATGCGTCAGCCTCCTTGTAAGCACCTCGCGCATCGACGCGTAATCGTCGGGTCCGGCAACCGTTTTTATGCGGAATTTGCGGTAATCGTTTTTCCTGGGACGCCCGTCGTAAAATACGACCATCGATCCTACGGACTGCACTCCGCTGATATTGGATATATCGAACGCCTCCATTCGCCGTATTCCATCTATCCCGATCTTTTTGCAGATAGCCTTGACCGCTCCGACGGTCCGCGCCTCCTCGCGTTTTATTTTGTCCTTGTCCTGTCTTAATACGTTCTCGGCGTTTTTCTGCGCAAGCAGTAGGTCGCGTATCTCGCGCAAAAGCTCTACGGTTGTGTCCGCAGGCGCGGGGGCGGGAGCTTCCTTTGCCGCCTTCTCCTCTTTTGGGAATAACTATATGCACGCTGTGTCCCGTTCGCTCCGTCAGCCATTTTCCGATAAGCTCCTCGTCAGCCGGAAGCTCCTGGGTCAGTATCGTCGGCGGCACATACGGCGAACCCGCATAGTATTGTTTTATGAAATCCGTCAGCACATCGGCTCTCGTTTCATCTCCGGCAAGCTCCATGTGATAATGCTCCCTGCCGATAAGCTTTCCTCCGCGTATAAAAAAAACCTGAACTACGCAGTCGGTCTCGTCCATCGCCGCGGCGACGATGTCCTTATCCTGCATATCGCTGTTGGTGATTTTCTGCTTCTGCGATATATATTTCACGCTCTCAAGCATATCCCTGTAAATTGCCGCCTGCTCAAATTCAAGCTTTTCAGACGCCTCCTGCATAAGCTCCTTGAGCTTCACGGTTATACCGTTGTATTTTCCCTCAAGGAAGTCTATCGCCCTTTCTATCAGCTCACGGTACTCTTCTTTGGATATTAAGCCCTGACACGGCGCCTTGCACTGTCCGATATGATAATTCAGGCACGGCCTTTCCTTCCCTATGTCCTTGGGAAGGCTCCGTCTGCATGTGCGCAGCCCGTAGGTCTTGTTGAGCAGCTCTATCGTATCGTTCACCGCCTTGCCGCTCGTAAACGGACCGAAGTACCTGCACTTGTCTTTTTTCAACTCGCGCGAGGATAGTATTCTCGGAAAGTCCTCGTTCACCGTTATTTTTATAAAAGGATATGTCTTGTCGTCCTTGAGCATAGTGTTGTAGCGCGGCTTATGCAGCTTTATAAGATTGCACTCAAGCACAAGCGCCTCAAGCTCGGAATCAGTGATTATATATTCAAACCTCTGCACGTTGGCGACCATTTTTTTGATTTTGGAGCTGTGGTTCCTCGACGACTGAAAATACTGTTTGACGCGATTTTTCAGACTTATCGCCTTGCCAACATATATAATCTCGTCAGTCGAATCATGCATTATATATACCCCGGGCCTGCCGGGAAGTTTTTTCAGTTCCTCTTCTATATTAAAAAAACCGTCGTACACAGCCGCCTCCGGGATATTTATTAAATGCAGATTATTGTTTAAGAAAAGCCGCCTCCGCAGAGTACGCTTCCATAAGTTTTATTTCTTCGTCCGTAATATTAAATCGTGTTTTAACAAGATTTCTTTCATTATAAATGTCGGTATTGCTGACCGTCATATTATCCGTATTGAGCGTGATCCTCACGCCGCTCTGCAAAAGCTCTTTTATCGGATACTCTCCGGCGTTTCCGGACGCCTTAGTCTGCATATTGCTGGTAGGGCACACCTCAAGCGGTATCTCGTATCTTTCAAGATAATCTATAAGCGCGCCGTCGTCTATGCATCTTATGCCGTGTCCGATTCTTGACGCTCCGAATTCAAGAGCTTTCCATATGCTTTCCGGTCCGGCGGCTTCTCCGGCGTGGATCGTAAAAGGTATTCCGTATCTGCGGGCAAGACGGAATTCATCCTCGTACAGCTCCGTGGCATAAAGCGCCTCCGCCCCCGCCAAGTCAAGAGCGCACACATATCCTCCGAGATATTTCCGCGCCGCCTCCACGGTCTCCAGATTCACCTCATGCGAAAAGCCGCGCATACAGCACAGTATCAGTCCAAGCCGGAGATTCCCGCACTCGCGCTCAGCCTGCTTAGCTCCTTCTATCGCCGCCTCCACCGCGTCGTTCTGGCTCAGTCCACCCTCCGTAGAAAGCAGCGGCGCAAACCTTATCTCGGCGTATGTAATATCCTGCCCCGCAATATCCTCTCCAAGCTCCCTTACAGCGCGCGTAATATTGTCATACTCCTGCAATACCCTGCACGGATAATCAAAGCATTTGAGATATTCGTTAAGGCTGCCGCAGTCATCGGGCGCGCAGAGCGCCGCCCTTGCCTCCGCCTCATCCTTCCAGTCGGCAATTCCCTGTCCGTACAATAATTCACGCACCGTTGACGGTCTCATCGAGCCGTCAAGGTGCAGATGAAGATCAATCATTTAACGTTCCTTTTACCTCGTTGACGATTCTCATAAATTCCTTGCCCGTGATGGTTTCCTTTTCTATAAGGTATTCCGAAACACGGTCAAGACACATAAGATTGGCGGAAAGAAGCTCCTTCGCCTTTACATAATATTCCCTGAGCATTCTTTTGACTTCTTCGTCCAAAAGAGCGGAGGTCTTATCCGAGCAGTTCAGAACTGCCCTTCCGTCAAGGTACTGGCTCTCCACGCTTTCAAGCCCCATCACCCCGAACTCCTCCGACATTCCGTACTGCGCCACCATGGTCCTCGCGATCTTGGTCGCGCGCTCTATGTCGTTGGAGGCTCCCGTCGTAACAGTATTGAAAACTATCTCCTCAGCCGCACGCCCTCCTAAAAGCGTAACGATCTTAGCAACCAGCTCGTCCCTTGTCTGAAGGAATTTCTCTTCTTCGGGAACCTGCATGGTATATCCGAGAGAACCCATAGTCCTCGGCACGATAGTTATTTTCTGAACCGGCTCCGCGTCCTTCATCAGGCAGGTTATAAGCGCGTGACCGACCTCATGGTAAGCAACCATACGCTTCTCCTCCTTGCTGAGTATGCGGTCCTTTTTCTCCTTGCCGGCGATAACGACCTCCACAGACTCAAAAAGATCCGCCTGAGTGACCGCGCGTCTTCCGCTCTTGACCGCGTTTATCGCCGCCTCGTTGATTATATTCGCAAGGTCGGAGCCTACCGCTCCCGCAGTGGCGAGCGCTA
>CAJTON010000028.1:9195-9467 GCA_910577605.1 uncultured Butyrivibrio sp. | reverse complement strand
TCTTTTGAATGTACCCTCAGTGTCTCAAGACGTCCGCGAAGATCAGGCTTATCTACGATTATTCTTCTGTCAAAACGTCCCGGTCTTAAAAGAGCCTTGTCAAGCACCTCCGGTCTGTTGGTAGCCGCGAGTATCAGCACTCCCTTTGAAGAGTCAAAGCCGTCCATTTCTGCAAGCAGCTGATTGAGCGTCTGCTCGCGCTCGTCGTTGCCGCCGTATCTGGTGTCCCTGCTCTTTCCTATCGCGTCTATCTCGTCTATAAAAATAATACA
>CAJTON010000028.1:6778-9185 GCA_910577605.1 uncultured Butyrivibrio sp. | reverse complement strand
CTTGGACGCCTCTTTAAAAAGGTCCCGGACCCGGGACGCTCCCACGCCCACGAACATCTCCACAAAATCAGAACCCGAAAGCGAAAAAAACGGAACTCCCGCCTCTCCGGCGACAGCCTTGGCAAGAAGCGTCTTACCGGTTCCGGGAGGCCCGACAAGCAGAGCGCCCTTGGGAAGCTTCGCTCCTATCGCCGTATATTTCAGGGGATTGTGCAGAAAATCGACGATCTCACGCACAGATTCCTTCGCTTCGTCCTGCCCGGCGACGTCCCTGAAGGTAACGCCTGTCTTCTGCTCCATGTAGACCTTGGCGTTGCTCTTTCCTACGCCCATCATTCCGCCGCTTGAAGCTACCTTCCTGAACACAAATCCGATCACGATATAGATAGCCACAAAAGGAAGAATATACACGAGGATAAAGTCCATTATGGACGCGCCCGTATCCTCTATCGCAGCTGAGATCTCAACATCTTTAAGCCCTTTAAGTTTGGTAAAAGTCTCCTCATCGTATATATATCCGGTGTAATATGTCATCTTGAGACCGCTTAACGGCTGTTTCTTGGGCGTGATAATAATTCTGCTTGAGCTGTACTTAACCGACTCTATCTCGTCGTTCTCTATCATCTCAAGAAAAGCCGAATAGCTTATCTCCGAAGTCGTAGCTTTATTATAGCAGCTTTTGAAAAAAGTTACTCCCAGATATGTTATGACAACGGCGATCAGAAGTCCGAGAATTATATGGCTCGGACGGATTCCTCTTCTATTGTTGTTTCCGCCGCCGTTCCCACCGTTTCTCCGGTCATTATTGTTGTAGCCGTTGTTATTATAGTTGTTATTATCCATCGGTGCTCCTAACATTGAATATTTACTGTGTATTAACATACCATTATATTATTATAGAGATTTTTCGGACATAAATCAACAAATATAAATGTAAAATTTGTGTTTTGATTCTTAAAAAAATATTAAAAGATCCCGTCTCTGTTATTTTTTTACAATTTCGTATAGAATTATTCCATGAATCGTGATAGTATTTAACCTATATGAATATACTTTCAGGAGGAAAAAAATATGCCGGTCAAATATGTTTTCGTCACCGGAGGCGTTGTTTCGGGCCTCGGCAAGGGCATCACCGCCGCGTCTTTAGGCAGGCTTCTAAAGGCGAGAGGCTATAAGGTCACAATGCAGAAATTTGATCCTTATATAAATATAGATCCGGGAACAATGAATCCCATTCAGCACGGAGAGGTGTTCGTCACCGACGACGGCGCCGAGACGGACCTCGACCTCGGACACTACGAGAGATTTATAGACGAAAGTCTTGACAAGAATTCAAACGTGACGACCGGAAAGGTCTACTGGAGCGTGCTTCAGAAGGAGCGCCGCGGAGATTACGGCGGCGGCACGGTCCAGGTCATCCCCCACATCACCAACGAGATCAAAAGCCGTTTCTACCGTAATTTTACGGACGAGGATACGAGGATCGCGATAATAGAAGTAGGCGGCACAGTCGGAGACATCGAAAGCCAGCCTTTCCTTGAGTCCATACGTCAATTCCAGCACGACATCGGGCACAGCAACGCCATTCTTATACACGTCACTCTGATACCTTACCTGAACGCCTCGCAGGAGCTAAAAACCAAACCGACGCAGGCAAGCGTAAAGGATCTTCAGGGCATGGGAATACGCCCCGACATCATAGTCTGCCGCAGCGAACACCCGCTCGATCAGGCGATAAAGGACAAGATCGCCCTTTTCTGCAACGTTCCCAGCTCACACGTCCTTCAGAATCTCGACGTGGAGTATCTGTATGAGGCGCCGCTCGCGATGGAGGAGGAGCATCTCGCGGAGGTGGCATGCGAATGCCTGCATCTTGACTGCCCCGAGCCTGATCTGACAGACTGGAAAAAAATGGTGTACAACCTTAAGCATCCAACCAGCAAGGTCACAATCGCGCTTGTCGGCAAATATATCCAGCTCCACGACGCGTATATAAGCGTGGTGGAGGCGCTCAAGCACGGCGGTATCTCCAATCAGGCGACCGTTGACATAAAATGGGTGGATTCCGAAACGATAACGGAAGAAAATATCGCGGAGCTTCTCGGCGACGTTCAGGGGATCCTTATTCCCGGCGGCTTCGGTTCAAGAGGCATAGAGGGAATGATAACCGCGATAAAATACGCACGCGAAAACAAGGTTCCTTTTATGGGGCTCTGTCTGGGAATGCAGCTCACGATCGTCGAATACGCGCGCAACGTCGTCGGCATAAACGACGCGCACAGCATCGAGATAGATTCAAACACCACGCACCCCGTTATCGCGCTGATGCCTGACCAGAACGACGTGGAAGATATCGGCGGGACCCTGCGTCTCGGCGCTTATCCCTGCGTGCTCGCCAAAGATTCGC
>CAJTON010000028.1:254-6768 GCA_910577605.1 uncultured Butyrivibrio sp. | reverse complement strand
TACAGGCTTTACGGTACGGATATGATTTCGGAGCGCCACAGACACCGCTACGAGGTAAACAACGATTACCGCAGCGTTCTCACTGAAAAGGGTCTCTGCCTTTCCGGGACATCTCCGGATAACAGGATAGTCGAGATGTGCGAGCTTACGGAGCATCCGTTCTACATCGCCACGCAGGCGCATCCGGAGCTGAAATCAAGGCCGAACAGACCTCACCCGCTTTTTAAGGGATTTATTGACGCCGCTCTCAAGTTCCGAGAAACCGCTTTCAAAAATTAAAGTGTGATTTAATTATGGGAAAGAACCAGTCAAAAAGCTCAAATTTTATAAAACAGGGTACAATACTAGCCGCCGCTTCGGTACTGTCAAGAATAATCGGACTTCTTTACAGAAGCCCCATGACCGCCATTATAGGCGACGACAGCAACGGCTTATATAGCTATGCCTTTGAGGTGTACTCCTTTGCTCTGATCCTTTCCTCATACAGTATGCCGCTCGCGGTGTCAAAGCTGCTTTCAGCGAAATTCGCAAAAAAGGAATACGAAAACGGATACCGTATCTTCAAACTTGCGATGATCTACGCGTCTTTTATCGGGGCGTTGATGATGGCGGTGATATTTTTCGCGGCGCCTCAGATAGAACGCTTTTCGGGATATGAGGGGCTTACGCTGCCCCTTCGTGTCCTCTCCCCCACGATTTTTGTCGTTGCCGTAACCGGAACAATGCGCGGTTTTTTCCAAAGCCGCAAAACAATGATTCCGACGGCCGTTTCCCAGGTCATAGAGCAGATCTTCAACGCCGCCGTCAGTATTTTCGCCGCGTGGCTTTTTGTCAGATTCTCAAACGAGGGCAACCGCGCCGGAATGGGCGCTGCCGGCGGAACCATGGGAACCTTTGCGGGCGCGGTGACCGGACTTGCCTTTCTTATTTTTCTTTTCGCGGCTTATATGCCTAGAATGCGTCTGCATCTTTCTCACGACTGCGGCACGCACGACGACACCGCCTCTGAGATCGGCAAAATGCTTGCCGTAACCATACTTCCCATAATACTGAGTCAGGCTGTATATCAGGCAAGCGGCATAATAGACGGCACGCTTTTCGGACGGCTTTACACAGGGGACGACAAAAAAGTCCTTGTGAGCATCTATTCAAAATACAGGACTTTGATAAATGTGCCGAACGCGATCTCCTCAGCAATGGCGTCCTCAATGATACCCACGCTCGTGTCCTTCAGAGCTTTAGGAAACCACAAGGCTTTCAAAGCCAAGCTAGCGGTAGCCGTAAAGGTGAATATGGTGATAGCCTTTCCCTGCGCAGTCGGTCTTACCGTACTCGGCACTCCTATAATGCGTATGCTGTTTCCGTCCACCGACTATATAATTTCGGGAAGAATGCTGTTATTCGGCTCGATAGCCGTTGTTTTCTACGCGCTTTCCACAATAACGAACGCCGCACTTCAGGGGCTTGACAAAATGAACCGCCCCGTTGTAAACGCGGCGGTATCACTTGCGTTCCATGTAGCTTTAGTTGCGTTTCTGTTAAAATTTACGAACCTCGGAATTTACGCCCTCCTTATCGGAACCGTAACCTTTCCTCTTGTCGTATGCATCCTTAACTGGATCTCTGTCGGACGCTTCGCGGACTACCGTCAGGAGGTCAGAACGACTTTTCTGATACCGGCAGCCGCCTCCGCTGTAATGGGAATCATTACATGGCTCGCCCATATGCTGACCTCAAAGCTCCTCGGAGGCTCCTACACCTCTAATTTCGTGTCTGTCGTTATCTGCATGGTAATCGCCGTCGCCGTATATTTTATAATGATTTTCCTGCTCGGCGGTCTTAAAGAAAAGGACATGCCTGATTTTCCTATGGGCATGAGGCTTGCCAGAATAGCCCGCAAGCTCCGCATCCTGCGCTGAATTTTTCACGCCTTATTTGGCGACATTCTTTCTTATAAAATCAAGCACCAGCTTTCTAGTTTCCTCCTGTGAATTCGCGGTGGCAAAACGTCTTTCAGGATGCCACTGTATTCCTAGTATCTTCATTTCCTCCGACTCGTACGCCTCAATGACCCCGTTTTCCGTGTCTACCGCAACAGGCGTGAAACAAGGCGCAAGCGAATCCTCATAAATACAGTCCTTATGATAATTGTTCACATTGATAAACCGCTCCTCTTTTATAAGATATACCTTATGGTCCTCTCCCCGCGGTCTTTTCACCTTGAGCTTCGGATGGTACGCGAGTTTTCCGCCGTAAAGTACGTTAAGATACTGCATTCCCCGGCAAGTCGCGATTATCGGTATCTTGTGAGCCACGCAGTATTTAATGAGCTTTTCCTCCGTCGCATCCCTGTGCGGCTGCAATTCGTCCCCATGCTCCCTGTCGTAATAAACGGGATCAAGCGAGCCGCCGCCCACAACGATCAGCAGATCGACAGGTCTTTCAAACAGCAGTTCGAAATTCTTGGTATGATTGGACACAGGCGCGGGAATGAACCCTAACAGCTCATAAAATCTTATATACGCCGCTTCAAGAACATCCGTAGGGTCCCCGTACTGATTCACACCCTCTCTCTGCGTTATGAGCGCCCTCAGATTCTTATACTGTATGCCCTCCTCAATGCGCCCGTTGCGGCAGTCGAGATCGATATAGCTCATTCCCGTGACATACTGGTATATTTTTTCCCCGCAGCCTATCGCCGCCGGAATCTCAAATTCCGCGCAGCGTATTGCCATATGCGACGCTACGCCGCCGTATTGGGTTATAAAGCCTTTTATTCCCTTTGTAAAGATCCACTCATAGCCCGGATCGGCTTTGGGTATCGCCACTATCTTATCCGTAAGGTCCGCCTCCGGCTCCTCCTCAAGCACTATCACCTCGCCCTCGACCCGTTTTGAGGTTATAAAATTCGGGCGCGCCTCCGAAACCGCCGTCGTATCCATATCGCGGTCCGATGACCATACGGTTAAGGATATATTCGTCTCTTCGCATGGCAAAAAGCTTGGTAAGCCTGTCCCTATCCGTTTCCGGTCCGTTTTTGATGCATTCGTTTATGTCTTCTATCCTAAGCCATGAAAGCTCCTTTCGCTTTATGTCAAGCTCCTCGCCCACAATTATCAAAAGCTCCAGAACAAGACTCAGCGCTTTGGTAAATTCAAATTTAAAATATTCCCTCTGCTCCGTCGCCGCGCGCAGGAAACGTTCAAAATCCTTCGCCCCGATGTTAAGCCCGATGCTTCCAAGAGCTTTTTCCAGCCGCGCGCAGTCAAGCGACGCGCTCCTGCCTTCTCCGTCTGTACGTCTTTTCCCCGAAACCGGACGTATGCTCATCCTGTCATATCTGTCCGTTCTTATATCATATGTGCCGCTTCTCAGATGCCCGTATTTTGCATTGAACTCGCTTCTTGACATAAGCCCGTCCGAAAATTTTTCAAAATCCTTGTCAAACTGCGACGACACGGTACTGATGGATTTCATAAAAGCATCCATTTCTTCCCCTGTAAAAAATCCCGCCTCCACAAGGCTCCTGCAAAACGATCTCGCCATAAAAGCAAGCCTTGCCTGTCTGGTAAACTGCGGCGTACCGTATTCCGTAAGCGCCTCTATGAGCCGAAGGACATTTTTAAGCATTTCCGACGCAGAAAGACCGCCGTATTCCAACGCCTGTTCTATCGGCTCCCGCACATTCTTTAAAAGTCTTAGAAACAGAAGGTCTTTTTCAAGTATATCATCATATCCGCAGACACATTTTTCGGTCAGCTCAAAGAGAGCGTCAAGAAGCTTCCGCCTCTCCTCCTCCGAAAATCCGTGTTCCAAAAGTATCCGGCTGTTTTTTTCCGTACAAAAATCATACGAGGTGTACGCTATTTCAAATTCTATCTTATCGTGAGCCGTCGTATCCGCGCGCAGTCTTTCACAGTAAAAATCCACGAGCCGCCTTGCAAGATCCTCGTCAACGCTCTGCGGTATAAGGCTGTAAAAAGAATACTCAAGACATATGTACGGCTTGTTTCCAAGTCTGTACATAAGCTCCTCGTCAAGTCTGCGGTACCCGATTTCAGCTATTCCCCGGTTCCACGCGTTTTTGGTTATGATCTCCCTGTACAGAGAATACTCTAACTCCCGCGGATTTGTTCCGATTATTTCCGACGGATTCCAGAAAGCCATATCCGACAGCATCATTCTTTGACCGTCCAGTACGTTGACGTTGCTTCTGTACTGGTTCCTTATGCTGTCGCACCGTTCAAAAAATTCCCAGTCATCAATGTCCTTACCGTGCTTGTAGCTTGCGACAAGCGGCCTTACCTGAAAAATAATCACCTCTCCCCTTGAATTTATGGCAAACTCAATATCAAGCGCCATTCCGTTGAGAAAAAGCTCTATCTCCTGCACAGCCGTCACAAGGCTTTTCCACGGCTCCTCAAACGCCGCGAAATCCGCATTTTTCAATATCCAAAGCGTCTTTCCGCCGCATCCGCTCGTCACCGAATCCGTCGAGCCCTGATCGTCGTAATTTATGAGATAATACGGGCGGCTGCCCTGAATATCCCTTGTAAAAACAACGCCTCCGAAACGCACGTCCTGCGCCTGCCTTTGTATTAGCACCTGCTCGTTTTCAATGCCTTCACCGTCGTCACGGTACGACTGAAGCACCTGCTCCACCGCGTCGGCGACCTGTCCAAAATCTCCCGAATCAATCCCCAGCACGCTTTTATAATGACCGGCGTTTGACGCCTTAAAGCTGTCCTCCTTGGACGACGAGCTTCTGACCACGATCATGTCTCCGCCGAATCTTCCCGCTATATCCGATAAAATCCCCGGTTTGTCCCGCATATACTCCGCCGCCGGAAGAATATACATTTTTTCAATTTTCGATTTTGTAATGACCTTGCTCAAAGCATACAGCGTATTTGCTTTTGTCGAAACGACCTGATGTCCGTAGCTTCCCTTCATATCCTCGCTCCTCGCCTCCTTAAGCTGATTAAATTTTATCAGCCAAATGCCCGCACCGCAAGCCCGCCGGACAAAAAATACGGATATCCGAGGATATCCGTAAAATGTAAAGTGCGCTGCCCTCAAAACATGGTTCCGCCCTCGCAAAAGTTCATAATTTTAATCGGTATAAAGGATTCCGATGCCTATAAGCCCCGGTCCGGTGTGGACCGCCATGGTCGCGGTTATCTGCTTATCAACAACGATCTCCCCCTTAGGCGACTGTTCTTTTATCATCGGTCTGACCTGCGCCGCGGTCTCAGGAGCGTCTCCGTTCATAAGACCTATCATACACTTCCTGCCGTCCGCGAACTCCATAGCAACCTCCATGAGCTTGCCGATTCCTTTCTTGGCTCCTCTTATTTTGGCAACCGTATAATATACGCCCTTGTCATTACACGAAATAATCGGCTTTATTCCAAGCACCTTTCCGACGACCGCGACTGCCGGACTTATACGCCCGCCCTTGCGCAGGTAATCCAGCGTATCCATATAAAAGAATACTTTGGAATCGTGGATCTTGCGCTCAAGTCCAGCAATAACCTCTTCAAAGCTCACGCCTTTGTCAAGCTGCTGTGCCGCCCACAGCGCATAAAGCCCCGCGCCTATCGATATGTTCTTTGTGTCATACGCATATGTCTGCATATCCTCGATTCCTCTCAAGGTCATTGCAATGACATTATATGTTCCGCTCAGCTCACTTGATATGGCTACGGCTATTATCCTCTCGTAGCCCTCCGCCCTGATCTCATCAATTATATCTGTGACCTCCTGCATATTGGGCGTGGAAGTCTTGGGAATCTCATCGGGAAATCTCCTGTAAACCTCTAACGGATCCAAATCCACACCGTCGGAATACATTTTATCCCCATACATTACTTTAAGCCGCAGCACTTTAATGCCGTAGCGTTCTATCAGTTCATTCGGCAAATCACAGCCGGAGTCCATTAAAATTGCAGTTTTCGACTTATTCATAACATCTCTCCTAACGTAGTTTTCATTACTACATCTCAAAGTATAAAATATTCACTTCTCATTGTCAATGACTTTATAAATATTTTATAATTGCGTCAAAAAACCGTCACACAAAGCAATATATAATTTAACCACTAAGAAATCCTATTATTCTCGACTCCTCAAAAAACAAAAAAGATCCAAACTTTTTCAAAAGTCTGAACCTCATAATACTTTACACTTTAATGCCGGCGACCGGGGTCGAACCGGTACGGGTATTACTACCCACGGGATTTTAAGTCCCGGGCGTCTGCCAATTCCGCCACTCCGGCAAATAAAAATGGGACCTATAGGGCTCGAACCTATGACCCTCTGCTTGTAAGGCAGATGCTCTCCCAGCTGAGCTAAGATCCCAAATTGTTTTATAGCAATTTTCATTTTACAAAGTAAAATATTCTATTTTACCTTGCAAAATAACGACCCGAATGGGACTCGAACCCACGACCTCCGCCGTGACAGGGCGGCGCTCTAACCAACTGAGCCATCGGGCCAAATTGAATCTATACTG
>CAJTON010000028.1:0-214 GCA_910577605.1 uncultured Butyrivibrio sp. | reverse complement strand
ACACTAAACACCCTGAAACTATTTCTCCTTTTCCTGACATCTCTTCCTCTCTCTCTTACCTTCCTGGTCAAGTCCTCGACCTATTAGTATCAGTCAGCTCCATACGTTGCCGTACTTCCACCTCTGACCTATCTACCTTGTCGTCTTCAAGGGGTCTTACTGGATTTCTCCATGGGATATCTCATCTTGAGGGGGGCTTCACGCTTAGATGCCT
>CAJTON010000027.1:30367-45046 GCA_910577605.1 uncultured Butyrivibrio sp. | reverse complement strand
CCCCATGCTCTCGGTAATCTTAAAGTGCCTGTCATAACCGGGAACAGGACAGAGAAACTTGACCTTGTCAAGCCTGCACCAAGGCGTGCTTCCCATAACGCCGAAAAGCATCGAGCTTGAAACGCAGTCATACATTACGTTAAGACTGGCGTTTCCGCACACAAAAACATTCTCGGCGGGAACGTCCATGAGGTCTCCCATAAGCTTCCTTGCTTCGGGGATTCCCTCTAAAAACCCGTAATTACGGCAGTCTATGCCCGATTCGGAAACCCAGTGACCGTCGTTGCCTATGGTAGCCAGAAGTCCGTTTGATACGTCTAACTGCGCGGATGATGGCTTTCCTCTTGACATATCAAGCTTAAGCCCTTTGGCTTTAGCCTCTTCATATTCCTTATTTAAAACCGCAAGCTGCTCTCTCAGCCCGTCTTTACTCATTTCACAGTATTTCATCGTGCCTTCCTCCGCTGTTTTTTGTTTTTCATAATAGCATTATTTTTTCCCGTATGCAATAAAAAAATCCCGAACCGCCCTACGCCAGCGCAAAATATACCAGAACCCCGATTCCGAGGATTATCCTGTATACGCCGAAGGGTTTGAAATCGTGTTTTTTGATAAAGGACATAAGAAACTTGATCGCGACAAGCGAAACTATGTACGCGACAAGCATTCCTATAAGCAGATAGTAGATCTGAGTCGTTGTAAATCCCGTTCCGTCCATCGCGAATTTTACGATCTTAAGCAGACTCGCGCCGAACATAACAGGAATCGCGAGGAAAAAAGTAAATTCTGCCGCAGGCGTCCTGTCCACTCCTATAAGCATCGCCCCGACGATCGTAGCGCCGGACCGCGAGGTTCCGGGAATCAGCGCCAGCACCTGAAAGATTCCGATTATAAGCGCCGTCCTGAAGGTTATCTGAGATATGTCCTTTACCTTGAACTCTCTTTTACGGTTCCTTATCTCTATAAGTATGAACGCCACGCCGTAAACTATGAGCGCCACCGAAACGACGTACGGATTATAGAATAATTCGTCTATCCTGTCGTCAAAAAGAAAACCTATAATTCCGGCGGGAACACAGGCGGCGAGTATCTTTGCCCACAGCATGAGCTTATCCTTATCCCAGGCGGGCTTTTTCGTATCCTCGCGGCGCGCGACGGGCCACAGTCTTTTGAAATATAAAACTACAACGGCAAGAATGGCTCCAAGCTGTATAACGACGTCGAACATCTCAAGAAAGCCCGCGCTTTCCTTCGGCTTAAGGAACTCGTTTACAATAATAAGATGCCCTGTGCTGCTCACGGGAAGCCATTCGGTTATTCCCTCAACAATGCCCAGGACAACTATCTTAAGTATTTCTATGAGCTGCAATTACGCTTCCGTATCTTCACCGTCTCCGGTGATCTTAACCTTGCTTTTGTAAAGCTCCTCAACGGCTATGGATAACGGCTTCTTGCCTTTACCGTCAACATAGGTCGGCGCTCCCCCTATTATCTGTCTCGCTCTTTTGGACGTCGCTATAACGATGGAATACCTGCTCTGCACAGGGGGCTGTTCTCCCGGCTCAACATCGTTATTGATAACGTTCATAAGCTCCGAATAAGATGGATGTATCATTTATAATATCTCCTTTCACTATTACTGCGCTTTCTTTCAGCGCGTAAAGGTATCCTCGCAGAGGGTTTAAAATTAATTACTCCTTTGACAACTCGGAACGTATCTCCTCTATAAGAGAAATACGGTCATCTGCTCTATTATGCTCACTTTTTACGATTCTGTCAACTGTTTCTACGCAATCCTGCAAATTATCGTTGACGACTATGTAATCATACGCCTCGACGCCCTCCGCCTCCTCGGTCGCGCGCTTGAGTCTCGCCGCGATAACGTCGGGGCTTTCAGTACCCCGCTTAACAAGCCTCTCCCTGAGAATTGCGGCGCTCGGCGGCGTGACGAACATAAGCACCGCGTCGGGATATTTCTGTTTCACCTTCATCGCGCCCTGAATCTCGATCTCGAGAAAAACGTCCTTTCCCTCCTCAAGATTTTTCTCCACAAACACCCTCGGAGTGCCGTAAAAATGCCCGACATACCCGGCGTACTCGATAAGCTCGTCATTTTCTATCATCCGGCGGAATTCCTCGTCCGTCTTATAAAAATACGAAACTCCCTCCGTTTCACCCGGTCTTGGGGCCCTCGTCGTAGCCGATACCGAAAGCGCGTAATTGTCGTATTTTTCCATAAGCGCGTTCATAAGCGTTCCCTTTCCCGCCCCCGAAAAGCCCGAAACAACGATAAGTTTACCTCTTCCCATCCGAATCTCCTTTACAATCCTTCCTCCGCGTTCGCCGCGCCGCGCCCGTCCGCCGCGGTCCTGCCTCCCGCTCTTGCCGCGATGGTTTCCGGCTGCAACGCCGAAAGCACCACGCTGCCATTGTCAGTTACTATCACCGCCCTAGTCCTGCGGCCCTGCGTCGCGTCGATGATCCTGCCCTCGTCCCTTGAGCTTTGCAAAAGCCTTTTGGACGGCGCGGAATCCGGCGACACGATAGCCACGATCCTGACGTCGTTGATTATATTTCCAAATCCTATATTTATAAATGCCATATTTTCTCCAAGTCCTACTCTATATTCTGTATCTGTTCCCTGACCTTCTCTATCTCGGTCTTAAGGCTTATCGCCCAGTTCGTGACCTCAAGATCGTTCGCCTTCGATAAGATAGTATTCGCTTCTCTGTTCATCTCCTGCGCTATGAAATCAAGCTTGCGCCCGACGCACCCGCCTTCGGTCAGCGTATCCTTCGTGCCTTCTATGTGGCTCCTAAGCCTCACCGTTTCCTCGTCTACGCATATTTTATCGGCAAAGATCGTCACCTCAGTCGCTATTCTTCCCTCGTCAAGACTTGCCTCGCCCAGAAGCTCGTATACCTTGTCCTGAAGCTTTTCCCTGTATTCCCGTATTATCTCCGGACTGCGCTCTTCAATATTGTCAAGCAGCTCAAGCATATAATCAAGCTTTCCTAACAAATCGGCTTTGAGCTTCTCCCCCTCCGCTATCCTTGTCTCAACAAATTGCGCGCAGGCGTTCTCGGTCGCCCGCTCAAGCAAATGCCATACTTCCTCCTCGTCGTCAGACTGCTCCTCCATCGTTATGACCTCCGGATAACGCGAAAGCGCCGACGCCTTAACGTCGTTGTCGATGCCGAACTGCTCCGATATATAATTGAGGATGCTCATATATTCCTTGGCAATATCGGAATTGTATTTAAGGCAGAATTTATTTTCGGAAAAATCCTCATATGTAACGAAAACGTCCACCTTTCCCCTGTCAATATATTTCTTGAGAACCGTTCTTATACCCGACTCATAGAAATTAAGCTTCTTCGGCATTTTTATCGCCGGCTCAAAATATCTGTGATTGACGGACTTCATCTCGACGGTTATTTTTCTGTCAGTATCGGACGCCTCAAAACGCCCAAATCCTGTCATGCTTTTTATCATACAACAACCCTCCGGGAAAAGTAAGATTTATCTGTATATTTTACCATTTAACGGAAAGGATTGCAAGCGCCGCGGCGCGGATTGGGTAAAAAACAAACGGTCAACTCCCCTTCATTCCGCACAGTTGAAAAAAAACGCGGATTCTAGTATACTGTCGTTGGGAAAGCAGCAAGGCGTATTCTTTTATTTTTGACGCTTTCCAAAATCATCGCGACAAAACAAATCAAGGGGACAATAAAATGGCATTCGACGGCATAACCATACGCGCGCTCGTAAACGAGCTTAGAGCCGCGCTCTGCGGAGGCAGACTTAGCAAAATAGCCCAGCCCGAAAAGGACGAGCTTTTCATAACTGTAAAAACGGCGGACGGTCAGCGAAAGCTGCTCATATCGGTAAACGCTGGGCTTCCGTTAACCTATCTCACGGAAACCTCCAAGCCCTCGCCGCTGACCGCTCCGGGCTTTTGCATGCTTTTGCGCAAGCACATCGGTAACGGCAGGATAACGGATATTTCTCAACCCGGTCTTGAACGCATAATTGATTTCACGATAGAGCATCTCGACGAAATGGGGGACTTATGCGTGAAGCATCTCATAGTTGAGCTTATGGGAAAGCACAGCAATATTATTTTCGTCAACGACGGCAGGATAATCGACAGCATAAAAAGAATAAACGCAAGCGTAAGCTCCGTCCGCGAGGTGCTTCCGGGCTGCGGATATTTCATACCGAATACCGGCGGCAAGCGCGACCCGCTTGAAACTGACGCGGACGGATTCATCGCGTCAGTATGCGCCGCTCCCCTTCCGCTTTCCAAAGCGATATATACCTCGTACACCGGAATCAGCCCTCAGGCGGCGGAGGACATATGCCACAAGGCCGGAATCGATTCCGCCATGAGCGCGCCGGCGCTTTCCGTCAACGAAAAGCTGCATATCGCGGGAATATTTCTCAACGTCATGGACGACGTGGCGGCAGGTAATTTCTCGCCCTGCATCGTATCTGAAAACGGCAGGCCCGTTGATTTCTGCGTGCTTACTCCGTCGATGTATCCCGAAAGCGCGCTTACCCCCTGCAAATCCGTAAGTGAAATGCTTGAAGGCTTCTACGCCGCCAGATCCGACATAAGCCGTATGCGCCAGCACTCATCCGATTTAAGGCAGATCGTCAACACCGCGCTTGACCGCGCCCTCAAGAAGCTTGAACTCCAGTCCTCGCAGCTTAAGGATACGTACAAACGCGATAAATTCAGGATATACGGAGAGCTTATAAACGCCTACGGCTACGAAATTCCCGAGGGCGCGTCCTCATTTGAGGCGCTTAACTATTACGACAATACCACAGTCACGATCCCGCTCGACAAGGATATATCCGCGTCGGAAAACTCCAAGCGCTATTTTGCCAAATACGGCAAGCTCAAGCGCACATACGAGGCTTTATCGGGTCTTGTAGTCGAAACGCAGAATGAGATCGACTATCTCAAGTCGATTTCCGCCTCGCTTGACATCGCCGCCTCCTACGACGACCTTATTCAGATAAAAGAAGAGCTTGTAGCCGCAGGATTCATCCGCAGCAAAGCGTCTGCGGGCAAAAAACGGCCTGAGCGCTCTAAAAGCAAGCCGTTTCACTATATTTCCTCGGACGGCTTCGACATTTACGTCGGCAAAAACAACATACAGAATGAAGAACTTACCTTCAAATTCGCCTCCGGAAGCGACTGGTGGTTCCACGCCAAAAAAATGCCCGGCTCCCATGTGATAGTCAAATCTGGCGGGCACGAACTCCCCGACTCCACCTTTGAACAGGCGGCGGCGCTCGCCGCCTACTACTCCGTCGGTCGCGAACAGGAAAAGGTCGAAATCGACTATGTGGAGCGTAAATTCGTCAAAAAAGTAAACGGCGGCGCGCCCGGTTTCGTCATCTATCATACCAACTACTCTATGACGATAGCCCCGGACATAAGCGGCGTGACTCTTGCCTGAAAACAGCTTGGTCAGATGCGCGGGCGTATACTTATCTCAGAAACATAAAACCCCTGCCGGATCTCTCCGGCAGGGGTTTTAAAAAGAAAGAAAGGAAGTAAAAAAATATGAAATATTTTTTACAAGCTGTCGTAAAGCTCCTGATATTTCTCGGCGGAGCTTCCCCACGAGAAGTCCTTTAGCATTCCTCTGTCAACCATTTTGTTCCACTCACGTTTTTTGTTATAGTATATACTCTTGGCATAATTCACTATTCCAAGCATCTCGTGAGCGTTGTAATTGGCAAAGGAAAATCCCGTTCCCGTACTTTCGTATTCGTTGTACGGCTCCACCGTATCCTTTAATCCGCCCGTCTCCCTGACAATGGGAACGGTTCCGTATCTCAAGCTCATAAGCTGGCTCAGTCCGCACGGCTCAAAGAGCGAGGGCATCAGAAACGCGTCGCATGAAGCGTATATCTTATGCGACATATCCTCCGAGTAATAAATATTGGCAGATACCCTATTGTTGTATTTCCAGTCAAAATGCCTGAACATATTCTCGTAACGTTCCTCTCCCGTTCCGAGAACCACAAGCTGTACGTCCCACGCGCAGAGCTCGTCCATAACATACGCGATAAGGTCAAAGCCCTTCTGGTCCGTAAGACGCGAAACTATTCCTATCATAAACTTGCCCGCGTCTACCTCAAGACCCAGCTCCTTCTGGAGCGCAAGCTTATTCTTTACTTTCTCCTTGCGGAACGTCGTCTGGTTATAGTTCTGTACGATGCGCTTGTCCGTCTCCGGGTTAAACTCTTCGTAGTCTATTCCGTTGACGATTCCCCACAGATCGTTGGAGCGCGCGCGCATAAGCCCGTCAAGCTTTTCTCCGTAAAAGCCCGTCTTTATCTCCTCGGCATAGCTTGCGCTGACCGTAGTCACCTTATCGGCGTATACGATTCCGCCCTTGAGATAATTGGCGTCGCCGAAAGCCTCAAGCTTATCGGGCGTAAAATATGACGCGGGCAGACCCGTGATGTCCCTTACCGCCTTTACGTCCCATATTCCCTGAAATTTAAGGTTATGGATAGTCATTATTGAACGCATATTCCAGAAAAAGCTGTCCTGCTGGAAACGCTCCCTCATATATACCGGTATCAGTCCCGTCTGCCAGTCATGGCAGTGAACTATCTCCGGCCTGAATCCGATGAGCGGCAGCGCCGAAAGCGCGGCTTTGCTGAAAAACGCGAATTTCTCAATATCCTCATGTATGTAGCCATAAGGCTTGAATCCGTCAAAATAATACTCGTTGTCAATAAAATAAAAATGCACCCCGTCGTACTCCATCTCAAGAACGCCGACATACTGGCTCCTCCACGCAAGGTCCATATAGAAGCTCGTTATGAAGCGCATCTGCTCCTTGTAGTGCTGGGGAATACACCTGTAATTCGGTATCATTACCCTTACATCGTACTTTTCCTTATCAAAATACTTCGGCAGTGTTCCCGCTACGTCCGCAAGTCCGCCTGTCTTGATAAACGGAACAGCCTCCGAAGCAATAAAAAGTATATTTTTCATCCAAATATCCTCCAAGCATATTTTGACGCGGCGCAATAATAACAACAAACGCGCGCCAATTATCACGCAACAGCAATGTACACCTGTAAAATCACAGGCTGTGAATTGCGTTTGCGTATATTATAGCATAGAATATTAATAAAATAAACATAATTTTTAGGGGAATTCCCGAAATTTTTGTATATTATTACGACAATTTTTATCTCATTTTATATTCAAGACGTATTTTATCGGCTATCAGAGCGATAAATTCAGAATTGGTCGGTTTACCCTTGCTGTTGTTCACCGTGTACCCGAAAAGCTCGTCTATGGTATCAAGCTTGCCCCTGCTCCAGGCGACCTCGATCGCATGTCGGATAGCCCGCTCGACACGGCTTGATGTCGTCTGATATTTCTTCGCTATCGTCGGATAGAGAACCTTTGTTATGCAGTTGAGCATATCCATATCCTCTACCGACATTATTATCGCATCCCTCAAGTATTGATATCCCTTTATATGAGCGGGAATACCCACGTCGTGTATTATGTTCGTGACATCCGCCTCAAGGCTGAGCTGCATATCCGCCTGCTTTTCCTCGCTTCCCTGTTTGACGTTCTTGTTTGTGGCAGGATGCCTTCCCATATTGCTCTTAACGTATTTTATGCGGCTCAACAGCGTATTGTTGTCAAACGGTTTCATTATGTAATAATTTGCGCCCAGATTGAAAGCGTCCTCCGTTATTCCCTCCTGTCCTACGGCTGTTATGACTATAAACGCAGGTTTCTTCTTCAAATCGTTCTCCTGATTGATCCTCTCCATAACTGTAAGACCGTCAAGCTTCGGCATAATAATATCCAAAAGTACCACGTCCGGCGTAACACGTCTGATTATGGATACTATCTCTTCACCGTTTCTTGCTTTTCCGACAACTTCTATTTCGTTGTCGGTATTGAGTATGTCCTCCAGAAGCTGAAGCATCCTCTCGTTATCATCAGCAATCGCGCAAGTTAATTTTGCCATATTTAATTCCTCCTCCGAACAGGGACCCACTCCCTGCTTTTGTATTATATCTTGCACCATATTTCGCCGCAAGATACCATTTTCATTAATTTAAGTGCGTTTTCGACATTTTTCGCAAGAAAATAATGTCGAAAATGACCTTAACTTGCGCTGCCGGAAATTGGCTGCTTACGTTTATTATACCATGTCAGCAGGAAATCAAGCGGCTGCGTAGCAGACATTTGATTTCACCTGACATGGTAACGAAAAAATCACATAGCGCGTAGCGCGTCAGACGCGAAGCGGCTGGATTTTTGAGTTTATTATGCCATAAACGCGACGAGCCGAGCATGCCGAAGGCATATTCGGCGACCGCGGAATGATAATAAGCGCTTGCACTTATTATACCACATTATCCTTCACAATCATATAGGGAAAATATATTCTACTATTAGTCTAATTTTGAGAATAATATCGTGCATTGCCTAAAAAAGGCGCATGCACAGAGTTCCGTGCAATGCACCTTTTATACTTCTATATTTTTATAGATTAATGCTCCAACATATTTTCAATAAATATCCCATATCCTTTTTCCGGTTTATTTACAAAAACATGTGTTACTGCTCCTATTACTTTTTCATCCTGAATTATAGGCGAACCTGACATTCCTTGAACAATGCCGTTTGTAGCATCCAAAAGTTCTTGGTCCACTACCTCAAATATTATTCCTTTATTTTCATATCTGTCAGAATAGTTTACCTCCTGTATATCGATCTGATAGTCCCGCACCTCTCCGTCCACAAATGAGCGCACCACCGCCGGACCTATCTTTATATCCTGCTTGTAGGCTATATCCATATATACTTCGTCCACATACGCGAAAATCTTCGGATCGGCTTCGCCGTAGATTCCGATTTCACAGTTATCCGTGATCTTTCCTATATAGCTTTCATCACTATAGTTGATAGAGCCTATCACTTCTCCCGGTGTACCGGACTCTCCCTTCACAACAGACCATATTTTGGCCGTGTAAAGACTTCCTGATTTTATTTCCACCATCTGCCCGGTCTGACTGTCGCTTATCGCGTGGCCTAGCGTTCCGAATCGGTTGTTGTCGTCCACATAGGTGAGCGTTCCCAGACCTTGACAGTCGTCGCGCACCCACACACCTATTTTATAGACCCCGTCGCGGTCGCATACCGTTTTTACCTTAACGTCCATGACCTCCTGTCCGCGCCTGATAGTAAGCCTTACATAATCGTTATGGACAGCGTCGATTTCTTTTACAAGCTCGCTTATGGTATTTACTTCCATACCGTTGACAGCCGTTATATAGTCGCCGGAGCTTATGACCCCTCTCGCGGGCGCTTCGAGAGTTCCGGCTGACGAGGAAATTTCTCCGACGTCCACTACAAGCACGCCGTCGGTCTCGATATATATTCCCACCGGTATACCGCACGGCACTACTTCTCTCGGCTCGCTCACGGACACCCTTATGTCCTTTACGTCCCATATGCCGAAAAGCCTTACGCTAAGAGTGTAATCCCTCACCTGTCCTGAGTTTATCGTGACAGGCTCATTCAGATTCACGGACGCCTGCACCGCCGCGGTATCGTCGTCTTTGCCCCGAAGTGTTCCCACAAACGGAAGTCCGATATTAATTGTTCCGTCGGAGTAGGCATTCATATAAATCGTGTCGGGTATATTTCTTTTAATGTATTCAACATAATATATTGCCCCGGCACAAAGGACTGCAATCGGTACAATAAAAAACAGTGTTTTCAATAATTTCTTCATAGGCTTTTGCACCTCCTGTTTTTATTATGCAGAAAAACACTGTTTTAAGTCTGTTAGATTTTTCAATGTTTTGTTATTTTTGCTTAAAAAATCACTGTCGGTCCACACTCCGGCAGTCAGTATAAAATTAAATCCCCCTGACAATCCGCACAATACACGCTGCTCCTGCCGCCGATAACGGTACGGCGCAACAAGCTCCCGCAATTCGGACACGGCTCTCCGGCATGACCGTACACCTGCAAAAACGGCGTGTTTCGGTAGTCCTGCCCTCTTGTCTCCAGATAATCGTCCGCGTCAATACGGTTTTTCTCTATAAAATAAGACAGACATCGGGGAATCGTAGCGGCAAGCCGCTTCCATTCCTCTTCCGCTAAGCTGTCTGCCGGACGGACAGGACAGATCCCTGCACGAAACAGTATCTCGTCAGAATAAATATTACCTATTCCCGCGATCACGCCTTGGTCGAGCAGGCACTCCTTAATTGTCCTTTTCCGCTTTCCGAGCCTGCTCTTGAGATATTCAGCGCTGCATTCAGAGGAAAACGGCTCAGGTCCCAATTTTCCAAGCCCGCTGTATGTATCCTCCTCGCCGCTTCTTATAAGCCAAAAACGCCCGAAACGGCGGGTATCCGAAAAACGCAGCTCTTTTCCGTTGCTCAGGAAGAAAACGATATGTGTGTGCTTCTCCCTCGGACAGTCGGGCGGCGTCACAAGCAGACAGCCCGTCATCCGCAGATGCAGTACGAGCCTGCTTCCATTTTTCAAATGAAGCATTAAAAACTTTCCCCTGCGCGCCATAGCAGATATTTCCTGTCCCGCAACGGCCTTGCAGAATTCATCGCTGCCCGGATGTGCGATGACCTCCGGACGCCTCACAATTATACCTTTGATCGTAAGCCCCCGTATCTGCGGCTCTATCACACTTTTTACCGTTTCTATTTCAGGCAGCTCAGGCATGCTTATCACCTCCACGCTTCTCTACGGTCGGCGCAGAATATGCGTCCACCGGACGCATTGCGCCCTTTTTTCTGATTTTCTGATAAGCCGCTTCCAGAAAAACAATGTTTAAAAAAGCGAACAAAGTCAAATACAGCGGCATGATCCATATGCCGACCGCCTGCTGAAGCTTGCCGAACAACATCGGCATAAAGGTGCTTCCCAGATAGGCGGAGGCCATTTGCAGTCCGATTACCGCCGCGCTGTATTTTTTCCCGAAGTTGTCGGGAGCCATGTGCTGAATTGCCGGATAGACCGGCCCCATACCCGTACCGGCGATCAGAAATCCGGCGGCGGCAGGAATATACGACTTAAACGGCAGGGCAATAAGCAGGATCCCCGCAAGCTCCGCTGCGATCCCGATACGTATCAGCAAGCGGTCCCCCAGCCGGTTGGAAATAAAGCCGGAGATAAGGCGCCCTAGCATCAGCCCGCCGAAAATAAGCGAGCCGAACGCCGCGATAAGCTCCTCACTCATGCCCTGCTTCGTTCCCGCAAAGTAGCTTGACGTCCATAAAAAACAGGTCGCCTCGCCTGCGCAGTAGGAAAAGAAGGCGATCAGTGTAAGTATGACTCCGGGAGCCTTTAGCGCCTCCGTTATTCCCGCGCTTTCTTCCGCTTCCTGCGCCTCTTTTTCATTGTTTTTCCAGAGCGGCAGAGAAAGAATGCAGACGAGGAGAATTGCTATCTGTATGTATGCCGTCCAGCGATAGCCCTCGTTCCAGCGAGCATATTTCAGCGCCAGTGCCATAAGATTAGGACTGATGATCGCTCCTAGCCCGTAAAAGCAGTGCAGAAAGTTCATCACCGACGAGGAATAATGATTTGCCACATAGTGATTGAGAGAGGCATCGACCGAACCGGCGCCCAAGCCGTAGGGAACGGCGAACAGAAACAGCATCCAATACCGCGTGGTGAATGAAAATCCGATAAGTCCCGCAACCGTCAAAAAGATCGAAACGATCACTATCCATTTGGTTGAAAATTTTTTTATCAGCTTCGGACCCGCAAGCGCCGATATGATCGTCATAAAGGAGATCATCATGGAGACATAGCCCGCGTATGACGAGGGCACATGAAAAACGGTCTGCATCGTGGGCCACGCCGAGCCAAGCAGCGAGTCCGGCAGACCGAGGCTTATAAAGGCAAGATAGATTACCGCGATAAGAAGTGAAGCCATTTTTTATCCTCTCATTGATTTGTAATACTGGTATATGCTTTTACCATGCTGCATTAATTAAATTCCCGATTATTTTTGCTTTATTTCGTTCGCAAGCGCTTTCATCTGCCTTGCGTTCTGAGTAACAATGTCCGTGATTTCCTTTCCGCCGAGCATTCTCGCAAGCTCGTCCGTAATTTCTTTTTCGTCAAGTCTTTTAATTGACGTTTTTGTAAAACCGCCTTCGATATTTTTTTCTATAAGAAAATGTATGTCAGCCATGGAGGCTATCTGAGGCAGATGCGTTATGCATATTACCTGCTGCGCGCGGGCTATGACAGCCATTTTCTCCGATACCTTCTGCGCGGTCCGCCCGCTGATCCCGGTGTCAATCTCGTCAAAAATAAGCGTGCCTATCTCGTCCTTCACCGCAAGAGCGGATTTGATGCCAAGCATTATCCTCGACAACTCTCCTCCTGACGCCACCTTAGAAAGAGGCTTCGGCGCTTCTCCCGGATTAAGCGAGATCATAAATTCCGCCTCGTCCTGTCCGTTTGCCGACAGAGTGGAAATCTCCTTAATGCAGATCTCAAATTTAATGTGTTCAAAATTCAAATCACAGAGCGCTTCCGTTATAACGGCTTCAAGTCTTTTTGCCGCGCCCTTCCTGAGTGCGCTAAGCTCGCCGCACAGCCTTCTGACCTTATTTTCCTCCGCTTCAAGACGGCTTTTTGCCTGTTCAAGATTCTTATCATATTCCTCATAAAAATCAAGCTTTTCCTGCGCGGCTTCCCTGTACGCGTTTATCTGCTCTATGGTCGCCCCGTACTTTGATTTGAGTCCGTTTATTAGATCAAGTCTTTTCTCGACAGCCTCCAGTCTGCCGCGGTCAAACATAAGTCCCGCCGCGTAATCCGAAAGCTCCCTGTTAAAATCCGAAATAAGGCTGTCTATATCTGAAAGCTGCGACAGAAGCGTTTCAAGCTCTTCGTCATACTGAGCCGCCGAATTGAGCGCCGAATACGCGCGCGCCACCGATTCTCCCGCGCCGCCGTTTCCGTCTCCGCACGTAAGCTTTAACGCCGTATCAACTGACTCCGCGATCTTCTGCGCGTTGATTATCCTGCGGTATTCAGCCTCTACCTTCTCATCCTCGCCTTCTCCGACAGCCGCGTTGTCTATTTCTTCGGTTTCATATTTAAGAAAAGAAATGCTGCGGCTGCGCTCCTCCTCGTCAAGCGTAAATTTCTCAAGCTCCGCCGCTGCCGCTTTATACTCCGCATACGCCGCCAGAAGCCTTTTTTTAGTATCGGCGGTTTCTTCGCGCGCATACTTGTCAAGAATTTCCAGATGCTTTGATTTATAAAGAAGGGACTGATGGTCATGCTGTCCGTGTATGTCTATCAAAAGCTCGGTGATTTTTTTGACGAGGGCCGCCGTGACGGTCTCTCCGTTTACCTTTATAAAGCTGCGTCCGGGCATGATCCTCCTTGTGACGGTTATTATTCCGTCCTCCGGATATATGTCCATTCCATTTAACGCTTTTAATTTATCCCCGTCTTCTATCAGAAAAGTAAGCTCCGCGAGCGCGCTGTCCGCAAAGCGCCCTATCATCTCAGAGCCGGCTTTCGCGCCAAGGGCAAGATTCACAGCTCCGAGAATAACCGACTTCGATTTCCGCTTCCTCCACCAAAGCAAGATTCTTAACGTGTAAATTAAGTAACATACCTGTCCCTTTCATTATTATTGCGCTGTATTTCAGCGCATAATGGTATCCTCGCAGAGGGTTTCATTATTATTGCGCTGCATTTCAGCGCATAATGGTATCCCCGCAGAGGGTTGCCGTCCGTCCCAGATGAACCCGTCAGTTTTTTGAAACTATTTTATGTATTCTTTCCATAACGGCGCAGGCGTCGGACACGCTTCTTATCGCGCACATTATCGTATCGTCCCCGGCTATCGTTCCTACGACCTCGTGCCACTGCATATTGTCGAGCGCCGCCGCCACTGCCATAGCCATGCCTGCCACAGTCTTTATCACAAGGATATTCTGAGCGATATCCACAGAGGCGAAGCCGTCCTTCAGCACCCTGATATATTTGTCGGTCATAACACCGTCGGGCTGCCTGAGCGCGACATATTTCTGCCCTCCTCCGGTAGACACCTTGGTTAGCTTAAGCTCCCTTATGTCCCTTGAGATCGTCGCCTGCGTCACGTTGTAGCCCTCGTTGTTGAGAGCCTCGGCAAGATCCTCCTGCGTCTCTATATCATTTTTGTTGATTATTTCTATTATTTTATTCTGTCTCTGAGTTTTCAACTTTACTCCTTTCATTGTTCATGCGTTGCTCCTCAACGCATAATGGTATCCTCACAGAGGGTTTCATCATTGCTGCGCTGCTTTTCAGCGCATAGTTGGATACACGAACAGCTCCTTATATTTAAGATAATTTGTTCCGCAAAATCTGCAGAAAATTATGTTTTTTTATTCTTATAAAATCCGCGTACATACCTGATTTACGGATAACTATCCTGTCTCCAGTAAGCAGCCCGATATGATCCGTACCGTCAAATGTCGCGACTCTCTCCTCGACACCCGTTCTTGTCTCGCTCATAACGACGCTCAGCTCGTCCTCCCCGCCGAAAATAACGCTGCTCTTGCCGAGCATATGCGGACATACCGGAGTCATAACTATGCACTCGGTCTGCGGTCTTACGATAG
>CAJTON010000027.1:19585-30285 GCA_910577605.1 uncultured Butyrivibrio sp. | reverse complement strand
AATTCGCCGTTTACATATATGTCAAAATTAATAACTCTCAGCGAACCGACACGGTTTACCACAATGTCATTAAGGGCGTAATCGGAATATATCTCCTTATCGCCACGGTAAACCGTACCCCGCAGTATCATACGTCTGTCAACGTAAAACTGCCCGTTCATAAGGCTGTCAATCGCCGTAAACGCCTGCTCCCTGTCTATCTCGGTAAGATAGCCGAGCGTTCCTATATTTATCACGCTTAACTCCCTCGCCGCCTGAATCAGAGTCCCGTCGCCCCCAAGCACGATAACGCAGTCCGTACCCTCCGGTATCATATCCGAATGCGCGTTATTATACTTGCCTCCTGTCTGTGTAAGCTTCTGACACAGGCACTTTCCTCCTTTGCCGCAGATATACGCGCAAATTTCGTCAGTAAGCTTAAAATCCTTATCCTTCTGAGAATTGGCTATTATATAAAAACTTTCCATGTCCCGTTACCCCTGCAGCTCGCTGTGGGAATCCTCCACTACTCTTTTGATGTCGGCTCCTTCATATATACTGCCGGAACCTTCTTTTGTTTTTTTTAGGTACGCCAGATATTCTATATTGCCCTCCGGTCCTTTTATCGGTGAAAAATCAAGTCCAAGCACGTCAAAGCCAATCCCTGCCGCATATGTAAGCACCGTTTCAACGACCTCCCGATGTATCTTCACGTCACGCACCACGCCCTTTTTGCCGACGTTTTCTCTGCCCGCTTCAAACTGCGGCTTTATAAGGCAGACGACGCGCCCTTCATCCTTTAAAAGCGCGCGCACGGGCGCAAGCACCTTGGCGAGAGAAATAAACGACACGTCTATACTTGCGAAATCAAGCCTGTCCTCTATATCCTCCGGCGCGACGTAACGGATATTCGTCTTTTCCATCACGACAACGCGTTCGTCCTGCCTTAGCTTCCACGCGAGCTGCCCCGGTCCGACATCCACGGCGTATACCTTTGACGCTTTGTTTTGCAGCATACAGTCGGTAAAGCCCCCCGTTGACGAACCGACGTCCATGCATACGCAGCCGTCAAGCCCGACATCAAATACCTTCATCGCCTTCTCAAGCTTAAGACCTCCGCGACTCACATATTTAAGCGTGCTGCCCCTGATCTCTATTTCGCTCGTCACGTCGTACTTCTGCCCCGCCTTGTCCTCTTTCTGACCGTTGACGAAAACAACGCCCGACATGATTATCGCCTTCGCTTTTTCCCTCGAATCCGCAAGCCTTCTGTTTACCAGAAGAATATCAAGTCTTTCCTTCATAAAAAATTACCTATATTCTGTCCATTATCCATTCCGCCGCCTTCTTCGCGTCAAGTCCGTTTTTTATGCGCAAAGAGTCAGCGTCTCCATGCTCGATAAATCTGTCCGCAAGCGTTATGTTATGGACCTTAACCTTATATTCCTTTGAATTGATATAATCAAGCACCGAAAGCCCGTAGCCGCCCGTCCTTATATTTTCCTCAACGGTAACGATCATTTTATGCTCAGCGGCAATTTCGTCTATCAGTTCTGTATCCATCGGCTTCACGAAACGGACGTTAACGAGAGTCGGGCAAACGCCTTTTTCGTTAAGCATTTCACATACTTTTTCAGCCTGCTCTACCGCCGCTCCCACGGCAAGAACGGCTATATCCGAACCCTTTAAAAGCACCTCGCTTTTGCCGTATTCAATCGGCTCACGCGACGACGCGAACGCTTCTCCCGCCCTGCCCTTTGGAAACCTTATCGCCAAAGGACCGTCAAAATTTACCGACCAGTCTATCATATCCTTGAGTTCAAAACGGTTTTTAGGTGCGAGCACCGTCATTCCCGGTATCACGTTCATATAAGAGATGTCAAAAATACCCTGATGCGTCACACCGTCGCAGCCTGTTATTCCCGCTCTCTCGACAATAAAACGCACGGGAAGTTTCTGTATGCACACGTCATGTATTATCTGGTCGAACGCTCTTTGCAGAAAAGTAGAGTATACCGCCACATAAGGCTTGTACCCCTCCGCCGCCATTCCCGCCGCAAAGGTCACGGCGTGCTCCTCGGCTATCCCCACATCAAAAAATCTTTCTGGATAAAGCCTCTCGAATTTCTTCAGACCGCAGCCCTCGCTCATCGCCGCCGTGATCGCGACGATTTTGGGATCCGCGGCGGCGTTTTTGGTTATCGCCGAAGAAAAAACATCCGAATATGTGCGTACCTTCTCCGTGTTTATAAGAGCGCCCGTCTCAGGCTCAAAAGGCTCGACGCCGTGATAAAACGAGGGTTTTTTCTCCGCGAAGCAGTAGCCCCTGCCCTTCTGCGTATGCACATGTATTATAACGGCATGGTTCACGCGCCTTGCCATATTTATCATTTTGACAAGCTTTCCCACGTCGTGTCCGTCGATCGGTCCGAGATACGTTATTCCCATATCCTCAAATATCATTCCCGGCACAAACAACTGCTTGATAGAGCTTTTCGTCTTATGTATCCTGCCTACAATGTCGTCTCCGCCCGGAATACGCGAAAGCCTGTTTTTGACAGTATATTTGAGATTCGTATACTTCTCATCGGTCCTTAAATTGTTGAGCACCTTTGAGATTCCGCCCACGTTGCGGGATATCGACATCTCGTTGTCGTTCAGAATAATTATCAGATTGCTTTTTATAGCGCCCGCGTTATTGAGAGCCTCGTACACCATTCCTCCGGTCATCGCCCCGTCTCCAATAACTGCGGCGACGGCGTTGTTTCCTCCGGACAGCTCTCTTGCGCGCACAAATCCAAGCGCCGCCGAAATAGAGGTGGAGGCATGTCCTGTGCCGAAGCAGTCGCATTCGCTCTCGTCGCGGCTCGGAAATCCGCTTATTCCGTCCTCCCTGCGCAGCGTCGCAAAGCTGTCCCGCCGTCCCGTAAGTATTTTATGGGCGTACGATTGATGCCCGACGTCCCATATTATCTTGTCGGACGGCAGATCAAAAGCTATATGGAGCGCCATGGTAAGCTCCACTACGCCGAGGCTTGACGAAAGATGTCCACCGTTGCGCCCCACGTTTTCTATTATGCATTCCCTTATCTCATCCGCAAGTATTCCGTATTCCTCGGCAGGAATGCCCTTTATATCGTTCGCCTTATTTATTTTATCAAGTATCATATATTCTCCTAAAATATCCGCCGTTTATTTGTCGCGCGAGCACAGATACATAAAAAGCTCCCTGACAAACTCCCTCTCGCCGTCGTCGCGGCCCAAACCTTCAAGAAGTCCGCACGCCTCGGACGAAAGAGTCTCAACATACTTGCGCGCCTTATCAAGCCCGTTTACGCTCACATATGTCTTTTTGTTATTACGCTCGTCGCTGTAAAGCGGTTTGCCGATAACGCTTTCATCGCCGGTCAGATCAAGAATGTCGTCCCTTATCTGAAACGCCAGTCCTATATCAGCGCCGATTTTTCGTATAATCTCCAGATCGCCATCGGACGCGCCCGCAAGCGCCGCGCCTATCATCATGGAGCCTTCTATGAGCGCCCCCGTCTTTTTTTCGTAAATAAAATACATCAGCTCGTCGTCAATGTTCTTGGACGTATTCATCACGTCCGCGGCCTGTCCGCCGAGCATTCCGTTTATACCTGTCCTGTCCCCGAAAATAAGCAGCGCGCGGATAACAGCCTCCCTGTCGCCGCAAAGCCCGAACGCCTTTAACGCCGTTTCATACGCCTGATGCAAAAGCCCGTCGCCCGCAAGTATCGCCGCAGCCTCTCCGAACCGTCTGTGCGTCGTGTACTCCCCGCGTCTGTAATCATCGTTGTCTATGGCGGGCAGATCGTCGTGTACCAGCGAATATGTGTGAAGCATTTCCATAACCGCCATAAAAGGTCTGACGCAGTTTCCGTCCCCTTTATAAAGCCTGTTGAACGACATCATAAGCAGAGGTCTTAAGCGTTTGCCGCCGACCCCCACGCTGTAATTCATGGCTTCCACCAGTTCCCTGTCAAAGCGTCCCGCCTTTGGCAAAAAATCAAGGACTATTTCCTGCGCCTCGTCCGCCCTGCGCTTTAGTTCCTCATCAAAGTTCTTCATCGCCGTTACCCTGAAGCACAATAATCTGCTTTTCCACCTTATCCAAAGATTCTCCGCACTCGCGCACCAGCTTAATGCCGCGCTCGTACTCCCTGAAAGCGTCCTCCAAAGAGGTCTCGCTGCTCTCAAGGGACTCTATTATCTGATCAAGCTGTTTAAAAGATTCCTCAATACTCATTTTTTACTCCTGATATTCCCGCTAAGCGCCGCGCGTCCGACGGGACTTATTCCGACCTGTCCACAGGCAGAATATCGACCGCCTTTGCGCCGATGATTCCGTCGCTCACGTTTATTTTAAGTATATCTCCGGTTTTTACGCCGTCTATTGACGTTACCGCCTTTTTGTCCTTATCCTCGACATACGAATATCCCATCGACAGCCTCGCAAGCGGCGATAAAGCCTCAAGACGCGCGCACCTCACTGAAAGTCCGTTGCGCGCTTTGGAAAGCGCGTCCTCCATTGCACGCTCAAGCGCAAGCCTTAAATCCTCAAGCTCCCTGCGCCTTGAATCAACGATATTTGCCGGAGAAAGATGTCCTAACCTTACCGCGTACAGCTCAAGCCTGCTTCTGTACGAATCCGAGCGGCTCTTAAACAAACCGTGCAGCCTGCGCGCGTACTCGGCTATGCGCCGCATCGTTCCGCCGAGATCGCATACCGCAAGCTCGGCGGCAGCCGAGGGCGTAGGCGCTCTCATATCCGCGACAAAATCCGCGATCGTAAAATCCGTTTCATGTCCGACCGCCGAGATCACCGGAGTACGGCATTCAAAAATCGCCCTTGCGACGCATTCCTCATTAAATGCCCACAGATCCTCTATGGAACCTCCGCCGCGTCCGACGATTATCGCGTCCACGCCGTACGAATCAAGCCGCGCTATGCCTTCGCATATGCTCGCCGCCGCCCCGTCTCCCTGTACGAGAGCTGGACACAGAACGATCTGTATATAAGGATTTCTCCGCTTTGATATATTGATTATATCCTGAATCGCCGCGCCTGTCTGCGCGGTCACCACGCCTAGCTTACGCACATAGGCGGGAATCGGCTGCTTGAACGACCCGTCAAACATTCCCATTCCCTCAAGCTCCTCCTTGAGGGCGAGAAAACGCTCGTACAGCTCCCCGCTTCCGGCGTGCTCGATCTTCTTGGCGTAAAGCTGATATTTACCGTCGCGCTCGTAAACGGTTATGTTCCCGGTTGCGACTATCTTCATACCGTTCTCAAGCCTGAAGGCAAGCCCGCCCCTGTTTGCGGCGAACATGACCGCGGCAAGCGCGTTTTTACTGTCCTTTATAGTAAAATAAATATGTCCCGAACTGTGATATTTACAGTTGCTTACTTCGCCCTCCACGCTTATTCTTGCAAGGACAAAATCAGTATTGAACATATTCTTGATATAGCTGTTGACCTGTTCGACCGAATATATTTTTGCCATTATTTTACCAGTTTTGCGAGTACGCCGTTAACAAAGGAATGGGATTTGGCGTCGCAGTATTTCTTACACAGCTCCACCGCCTCGTTTATGGCGATCGCCGCCTCTATCTCCCCGTCGCAGATTATCTCGTATGCCGCGAGTCTAAGTATGGAAAGTTCCGCTTTTCCTATTCTTTCCAGTTTCCAGCCGTCGCATACAGAGTCTATGGCTTCGTCAAGCTGCCCGATATGCGCGGCCACGTCGCATACTCTCGATATTATCTCGGCGCGGTCAAGCTCGGTTATTCCTTTTCCGGTAAGCACCGCGTCGTCGGATTCCCCCGGACAGTCCGGATAGCTGTCAAAATACAGCCGCGCCTGCGCCTCAAAATCTTCTTTGTCATAAAAATCGTATCTGAACAGAATCCTGAATACATGTTCCCTTACTGTCGTTCTTTTCATCGTTTTACCATCCGTAAACGTAATATTAGAGTGTCAATTATGCATAGACACTCTAATTATACAATAAATATTCAAATTTAAAAAGCATTATTTCTATTTTTTGTCAACCGTTACATCCGACACAACGACATTAACTTCGGCAACGGACAGTCCGGTCATGGTCTCGACCGCGTTTGCCACTTTCTCCTGTACGTTCCTGCACACTTCCGGCACGCTGCACCCGTATCTGATATTTAAAGTCAGATATACGAAGACCGTGTCGTCAAGCATCTTTATCTTAACGCCCTTTGACAGTGAATTTATGCCTAACTTCGCGACGATCTCCGTGGTGATATTCCCGATAAGCGAATCGACGCCGTCTGTCTCCGTCGCCGCTATTCCGGCGATAACGGACACCACCTGCTCCGAGATCTGTATCCTGCCTATATTTTCGTCATCGGCATAAGCCGTATTCTTAACATTTTTCGCCATGTTTTTATCCTCCCGATACTCTCCGTATATTTTTATTATAATAAAACCTACGCCGATTTGCAATTACTTATTGCAAATTTGTCGTCTCGTCTTCGCGAGGTCCCGGCTCGGTAGCATTTTCTCCGGGCGTGGGGGTTTCTTCTCCGGACTGGGTCTCTTTATCCGACACGTCTCCTCCCGTGGCTGTGGAATCGTCCTTTTCGGGCGTCACTGAGGTTATGGTAAGATTTTCAAGAGCGCACGAGGTTTTTCTTGTAACGATGTCCTCTATCTGAGCAAGCTGCGTAGCGCTTAATTCTTTAGCCTCAACAACCACGTCTACCTGGCTGCCGCCTACCGAAACGATAACGTTCTTAAAGCCTTTTGCTTCCAAAAGAAGCTCCGCCGCCGCTTCCTTCTCGGCGGCGTCCGCCAAAGCGACCATTCCCGCTACGGCATCCGCCTTCATTTCGTCGGTGACCTCACTGCTGTTTATCACCTCAAGAAGCGTTTCCTTGCCTGTCGCGCGCACCTGCTCGCGCTCAAGCTTCGCGCTTATGATAAACTGCGACGTTACGTTCGAGGTAAACACCATCGAGCCAGGATCGTCGTAGGGGTCGTTAGGCTCCGCGTCGTTGCTTTGTATCTCCCCACTCACGGGGTCTGTCTCGCCCTCGAGATTCGTCCCGCTCTGAACCGCGTCGTTCTTGTTTTTGTTCTTGTTTTTGATGTTATCTGAATAGTTTATGTACCCGGCAACAGCAATCATGAGTGCCAAGGCCGTAATAATGATTTGATTTTTCTTGAAGATCTTCTTCAAAATCATACCTCCATTTTTAATACTTTGATTTTATTGACCGAGATACCCAAAAGTGCGCTTGCAGCCTCTGTTATGTCGGATACGATCCTCGCGTCGCCGGCGCCTTCGGCTATAATGATGACCCCAAGTATTTCCGGCATCTCCTCCTCTGTCACATACGGAGAATTGCTCCCTCCCGTATTTGTGTACACCACGGATCCCTCCTCGCTGTACTCGGTCTGGCTCCGGCTCCCGCCGGCGGAATCCTTTTCCTCCGTCTGTGATTTCGACACGTTCTTCTGTACAAAAAGATTGCTTTTTCCGCTGTTTCTTACCGATATCATCACACGGGCCTTACCGACTCCATAGGTCTGGGACAGAAGCTTTTCAAGTCCGTTTTCCAGGTCTTTTACATAAGTGTCAAAGGTCATGACGCTTTTAACCTGTGTTGCGGACGCGGAGCTGTCCGTCTGCGCGGAATCGCCCTTGCTTTTACTTGCGGATTTCACCGGAAGATTAATTACTATAAGCAGCAGTCCGAACAAAAGTATAATCGGCAGTTTGTCTTTGGTAAAAATCTTCGACATCGTATCCTTCCACTTCTGCGGCAGCTTGAAATTCATATTAATCCTCCTTTGGCTGGCTTCTCACCTCCTGCACGGGCAAAGTCACTTACTGCGATATATTTACATATATATTTCGTTTTTCAAGGTTATAGAAGTCGGCGAGATAATTTTTTATTTCTATCGCGATAAGTTCGTCTTCGTAATATTTGTCCTGATCCTGCGCATATACCGGCGGAACGTAAATATTGCCCTGACTGTACGCGCCGCCTCTCGATATGTCCACGCTGATCCTCGAAAGGCTTCCGTAGCCTTTGGACGCCGGATCTATATTTATCTCAGGCCTTGAGCTTATGTACACGGCTCCGAGGCTTTCCACATACGCCTTTATGTCGTCGGAAATTTTTTTTTCAAACTCGGCTGTGATAAGGCGTATCCTTTCCTCATCGGCAAACGCAAGCTCCGCCTTTAAATCGGCGGACATAGCGCCGTAGCTTCCCGTCCAGAAAAGCTCGTCAAATTTTCCGTCAAGTCCCGTAAGTCTGCCTATCGGCTTTATTAGCAGTATGACCATGACAACGCCGAGAAAAAGCCTTATATATCTTTTATATTTGTCCCCCGGAATTATGTTCAGTATCAGGGAGGCGATTATGTAAAAAATAGCGATATTTTTTATCCATTGAACAAAATATTCCATTTACTCCCTCACGAAGCGTTGTGGTTGGTGGCGTTGCAGATGATCGCTAATGTCAGCAGGAAAAAAACCACCGCATACAAAAGGATCTTCGCGAGCAGCACCGTGCTTTCATAAAGTCCGTTCACCGCGCCCACGATCCTTTTGTCTGAGACAGGCTCAAGTATCGCTCCCGCCGCCTTGTAGCCTATGGATATTATTACAGCCTTTATGACAGGAGTGAAGCATACGGCGACTATCGCCACCATCGAAGCCATTCCGATGGCGTTTTTTATCAATGTGCCGGAGCCTAAAAGTATGCCGGAAACCGAGGTAAGCACGCCGCCCACTCCGGGTATCATCGACGCCGCTTTGCCGAAGGACGAGGTTTTGACAGTATCAACTATCGGACTTATCATGCTCTGTATAATATTTATTCCTATGACAAGGGACATTAACGCCTTCAATATCCACTCTACCGCTGTCTTTATAAGCTCCATGACCTTAGTGAGCAGATTCCCTTCGGTGACGTTGTTTATCAGATTCGTTACCATATATATGTAGACAAGCGGTAAAATAAAACCTTTTAGAAGGTGCTGTATCAGCACTATAACGATGGTGATCACCTGATAGAACGCAGATGCCGACGCAGTCCCCGACGCGAATCCCAGCGAAAGCACATATACCGGCACCACCGCCTCCATAAGCTCAAGAAGTCTGTCGAGCGCAGCGCTTACCATTGCCGCAGTCACCGCATAGCCTGCCGTGAGAAGGCACATGAGCATTATAAACGTTATGTAAAATCCCGTTCCCGATATGTCGTTTGACAGAAACGCCGTGGCGATATTGGTAAAAAGCGCCGCGATTATCCCCACGATTATTATTCTGAAAATAACGCCCTTCTGCGCCGAAAGCTCTCCGACCAGAACGTCGGTTATGGCATGTCCGAGTTCGGTAAGACTGCCGTTTACGTCCCCCGACATAAATTTCCCGACCGTTTTTTCAAAGTCGAAATCGCTTTCCTGCCCCACTATATCGTCAATATCCGAAAAATTATAATAATCAAGGTCCCTCGGAGTGTCCTCCTTCGTATCCGGTGCCGCCTCGCACGGAATAAGCCCAAAACCCATTCCGAACGCCGCCGCCAGAATCAAAATGACCGCCTTGATTTTTGGTATGCCTGTCCTCATTTACATACTCCCGCTTATCGTATCAAGCAGCGCCGTCACAACCGGAAGGCTCACGGCAAGCAGCGAGAGCTTCGCGAATATCTCTATCTGCGAGGCTATCGCCTGATGTCCCGCGTCCCTGCAAAGCGACGCCGCAAACTCGGCGACATAAGTGATACCTGTCATTTTAAGAAGTATCACGATATATTTCTGTTCGATATCCACATACTTCGTAAAAGAATTGATTGCAGCCACTATCGTTCCCACTCTCGCCGTCACATAGGCGAAGATCGCCGCAGCCACACCGAAGGCGACGACATGCGCGTACTCGCTTTTACTGCTTTTTAGCATGATCGACAAAAATATTCCCGCTATGCCTATTACTGCCACTCTGATAATATCCATGCACCTACCGCCTTACAGCGAAAACATATCTTTTATGGTCTGGAACAGATCCTTTATATACGGAATCACCCAGTAAAGGACCAGCACAAGGCCCGCAAGCGTCGTAAGAAATGCCTGTTCTTCCCTTCCGCTGTGCTTGAGCACCTGATAAATAACCGATACCAGTATTCCGACCGCCGCTATCTTAAAAATCAAACTTACTTCCATCCGGAATCATACCTCTCAGACCATTATGATTGTTATAATTACCCCCAGCATTACGCCAAGACTCTGATACAGTCTGGTCTTGGTAGGCAGTATCTTGGAAAGCTCGTCTATACTCGCGTCAAGCTCCTCCACATACGCCTCAAGCGCGTTTATCTGCGTCTGCGTATCCGCAAGCCCGAGACTGTCTCCGAGAGAGAGCAGCCTTTCTTTCTCCCGCTCCGACAAATGCGTTTCATACAGTCCCTTCCCGAACACCTTTTTCCATATATCTCCGAGCGAGCCGTTTTTAACAGCTCCGCCCGCCGCCTCAAGCTCTTTTAAAATTCCGCTCATAACGCTGCCGCAGCGTCCCGCTATGTTTCCCGCCGCCTCAAGTATCGGCGTCATTCCAAACCCTATTTCTCCTTTGAGCAGAAACATTATCTTCTTTATCTCTTTAAGCTCCTGCAATCTTTTCTGCAGATCCCTGCTCATAAGAAATCCGTAT
>CAJTON010000027.1:0-19575 GCA_910577605.1 uncultured Butyrivibrio sp. | reverse complement strand
CTCCGAGTATTTTTGCCGCCACCGTCATATCCTAGCCCCCTTCGCGTCGTATACTCCCTCGATCCTTCCCGGTCCGTCAAGTCCGGAAAGCACCACCACCCGTTCAAAAACATTCATCTCCAGCAGCGTCTTCATCGTCGGCTTCGACCGCAAATCCGCGTAATCGGAGGCATGAACCGTCGCGATTATCCTGCACCCGCAGTTTACGGCATACGCGATGGCTTTAACGTCCGAGTCGCTGCCTATCTCGTCCACCGCGATCACCCTCGGAGCCATGCTCCTTATTAGCATCGTCATTCCGTAAGCCTTCGGGCACCCGTCAAGAACATCTGTACGCATTCCCACATCGTTCTGCGGAACTCCGAGATTGCACGCCGCTATCTCGCTGCGCTCGTCAGCCACCCCGACAGTCTGTCCGGGATTCCTGCCGAAGCCGTCTGAGATATTGCGTATTATGTCCCTAAGAAGGGTGGTTTTGCCGCAGCACGGAGCCGAAACAATAAGCGTGTGGTACACGCCTCCGCCCTCCGAGTAAAGCTTATCCATTATCGTGTCGGAGCAGCCCTTTATCTCGCTCGCGACCCTGAGATTGATAAACGATATATTTCTTATGGTTTTTATTCCGTTTTCCCCGCCCACGGTGCGCCCGCATACTCCTACGCGGTTACCGCCAGCCATGGTTATAAAACCGTTTTTTATTTCCTCCTCATACGCGTACATTGAATAATTGCTGACATATTCCAAAGTTTCCCGAATATCTTTTACCGTCACGGTATACGCGTTCTGAGGCGCGCATACGTTTCCCTGTCCGTCGATAAACAGTTCTCCTCTGCTGCTGTTGACGATAAGCGGTTTTTCGACTCTGAGCCTTATCTCTCTTACGGTTATATCCGGTTCAAGCCTGCCCAGTATGTTCCTTAAACCCACGGACAGATAATTATATATATCCCCGCTGTGATTCATGTCCACCGCACCTCCTTAGTCATGTATATGAGCGACATGTCCACGGTATGATTTTCATTTTTGGAATCAAATACCCCGCCGTAAGCAGCGGGGCATCATACTTGAACCGCCCCAAGGGGACGGGGTATTTGACCCTCGCGGCATTCGTCAAATATCCATGCAAGCATGGCTATTTTCCTCATTGCTCGCGGGAATAAAAACGGAAAAAAATAAAAAAGCGCAAGTCAATTTCCTGACTTACGCCTCTTATTTTGAATATTATGCTATAAAATATTCCGTCGTAACCAACGGCAGCGGCAGCCTCTAATAAACCGATCGCTCAAGTTCCTCGCGCGGCAAAAAAGGAGACATGTCGCTCAGCGACGCCGATACCATTTTACCGTCCGGCAGAATTTTTGAAGACGCCTTCGGCGCAAAATTCTGCGAGGGGTCGACAACCGCCTCGCAAATGCAGGCACCGTCGCTTTCAAGTACATGATCCATTATATCCGAAACCGCATTCTCGCTTTCGATCCTATAATAACCGATGCCGAAAGCCTTTGCAAGAATTTCAAAATCCGGAAATCCTATGCCGCTTTCGCCGTCGATCCCAATAAAGGGCGAATCAAATAAATTCCGCTGTGTCTGGCGTATGGAATGGTATCCGTTGTTATTGATAATGATGATCTTGACATTCAAACGGTTATAAGAAATTGTGGCAAGCTCCTGTAAATTCATCATAATACTGCCGTCGCCGTCAATGCAGACCGTCCGTCTGCTATTATCCGCAACCGCCACGCCAAGCGCCGCAGGCAGACCGTATCCCATTGACGCGCAGCCTGAATTGGTGAACATGCGCTGACCCTGCTTGATCTTCAGCGCCTGAAAAGTAATTACACAGGCACTGCCGTTTCCGCAGATTATTCTGTCGTCCTCTTTCAGACAGTCAGACAGCTTATCCATAAAGGTATACGGATTTAACAATTTTCCGTTTCTGTATTCGGGAAGCGCCGCAGGATATCTGTCAAGCATATCCCTGCACCATCTGCGCCATGCCCCGTGTTTGTCCTGATAAACATACTCCGCAAAAAGCAGCTTGGAAATTACTTTTTTCACATCGGCATTTACAGGTATATCAGCCTTTATCGTGGGCTTTTTCAACTCTTCGGGATCAATATCCACGATTATTTTTTCGGCGTTATGCGCAAAATCGCCGAAATTATATCCGATCATTCTTATATTCAAGCGACAGCCAAGGCTGAGCAGCAGATCGCAGTTTTGTACCGCAAAGTTACCCGGACGCGTTCCCAGCGTTCCGGGCATACCCGCAAAACAGCGATGATCGTATGCCAGCAAATCGCCTGAATTCCACGCGGTTACCACGGGAATATTCAGTTTATTAACAAGTCTGAGAAAATCCTTTGCCGCGCCGCTTAATCTTATCCCGCTCCCTGCAAGAATAAGGGGAGCTTTCGCATTTTCTATCTTTTTTATAATTTCCTCCGCAAGCGTTTCCGTTACGGCTGCAGCGTCTGATTCGGGTACCGCAAAGTGTTCCAGTTCATCGCTTTCGATAAGCGCCGCCTGAACGTCCAGCGGAATATCCAGCCACACCGGACCGCCGCGCCCTTCATATGCGAGGTACAATGCTTTTTCAAGATGATACGCTATTTCGTCCGGCTCCGTTACCATAACCGCATATTTCGTCATATTGCTTACAGAACCGATAATATCAAATTCCTGATCGCCAAGCTGTCTGAGCTTCAAATCAGGAACGCTCCATGTTGTCGTTTCGCGCTTTACCTGCCCCGATATGACAAACATCGGAATCGAATCGAGCCAGCCGCCCATTACGCCTGTGATCGCGTTTGTTCCGCCCGGACCGCTTGTCACGCACACCGCGGCGATTTTTCCGGTCATACGCGCATATGCTTCCGCCGCGATAGCGCACGCCTGCTCGTGATGATTGAACACGCAGCGCAGTCTTTTCTCATGCCCCAAAGCGTCGTTCAGATGCATGGCGCCTCCGCCCGTTACCATAAAGCAATCCTTAATTCCGTTGCTTACGAAAAAATCAGCGATATACTGTGAGACCTTAACCTGCATTGTTATACTCCTTCCAAGCTGCGCGTATTTATCTTTACGAAATGAGCTACCGCCTCCCTGATCTCAGACGCCGTAACATCATGGACGATCACAAGATCCTTTGCCCCGGCGTCCTCCAAAAGAACCGCGGTTATATTGACGTCCACTTGTTTTTTATCTTTTTTCATAGCGTCGATGATTTTCTCAATATTAAAATCAGTAACGGCAGCGTCAATATCTATCACCCTTAACAGCAGCGCCTCCGTTTTGATCCTTGTTGTTTCAGACAGCATTCCTCTCAGGTACGACACATAATTTGCCATAACAGTACCGATCGCCACCGCCGTGCCGTGCGGTATTTCATATTCTGAAACGACCTCCACGGCATGACCGAAGGTATGGGCAAAATTAAGCTTTATCCTTTCGCCGCGGTCAAATTCGTCCTCTTCTATAAACTTCCTTTTAAAAGCAAGAGAAGCCTCCACAAATCTGTCAACCAAGCCGTTATCACGCTTCAAAAGACCGCCTATTGAATCAAATATATCGTCGAACCCCTGACCTGCGTCGGCAATAATATTAAATTTAATTATTTCTCCAAGTCCGCTTTTGAAATCTATGTCTGTCAGCGTTTGAAAAAACGGCTGCAAATATGAATTTCATCAGGAGGGTAAAACGTGCCTAATAAATTTTTATATGACTTATAATTCAAAGAAGTTTTTCCGCCTATACAGCTGTCGCACGCAGCTAAAAGCGTTGTCGGAACAAATATCCATTTGATGCCTCTGTAAAGGATATTCGCCGCAAATCCGGTGATGTCCTGTATAATACCTCCGCCTATTGAAATGATAACAGCGTTCCTTTTTGCCGGAAGCGCGGTCATTTTTTCACAAATGCCAAGCGCCGTATCTATCACTTTATTTTGCTCCACGGCTTCTATAATAAGCCTGTCGCCTGACAAGCTCGAAAAATATTCTTTATAAAGCTCATAAACCTTCTTATCGACCACGATTTGAGAATTCGGAGCATTGCATAATTCATGCAGAAAGTCAAGCTCCTTTTCAAATTCAATACTGTATTCTTTTATTCTGGATGTAATATTCATTTGGATGTAAACCCTCCGTCAACCGTAATCATCTGACCGGTCAGGTAAGTATTACCTGAACCCGCAAGCCAGCATACGACGCCTGCAATTTCGTCCGGCTGCGCCAGTCTGCCGATAGGTATTTCAGATCCGATCTCTTCAATTTGTGTGGGGGTATTATTTTTCCGCGTCAGCTCAGTCATTGTAAATCCGGGAGATACAGTATTCACTAAGATATTATCCCTCGCCAGCTCCACCGCAAGCGTTTTTGTAACACCGTGTATTCCGTGCTTCGTCGCGCTGTAAACTGTGCGACCTCCTTTGGATACGACGCCCCATATAGAACCGATATTAACTATCCTCCCGTATCTATGGGCTTTCATTGCAGGAACAAAAGACCTTAAAAGCTTCATTGGCGACACTAGATTTATGTTCACTGTTCTGTATATTTCTTCATCCGTTATATCTTCAATACGGTTTATTTCGTTTATCCCCGCATTGTTTACGATAACGCCAAAATATTCGTCACTGTGCTTTCCGCAAAAATCCCTGACCGAACCTTCGTCGCTTAGATCAAGCTCGCTATGGGAGGGCGAAAAAACGTCGTACCCTTCAGACAGCAGACGTTCTGCCGTCGCTTTTCCGATTCCTTTACTCGCGCCCGTTACAAGCGCCCGTATCTTTTCCATAGAAAACCTCCAGAATGTATTTTTCGATTCCTTTAGTGAACAAACTGGCCGTATTCACCGCTCTTTTTAAAGCCGTATCTAATTTACGCCTGTAGGATCAATCTTCTTTAACTGCCGTGGAACCGTCAGTCCCGCAGCTTTGGTACCGTATATATAAATCTTCAATACAGTTCTTATCGTAAAGAAGCTTTTTTTCTCCTTTAAGTCCGCCCAATATCTCGTTTATTGATCTTAAGGAGAGCGTCTGTTTGTTCATGAGGTATGTCACATAACTAGGATGGCAGTCATTTGAAGCTGCCAAATAATGAAAGATATTGTATCCCCATAACGCAGTGGTATAAAACTTTAAGATATTAGCGTCGATCGCCTCAAGAATCTGATTTATATCATAAGATTTCTCCATATTTTCGTTCATGTACATCGCGATAAGCTCTATCGGCGCATTACCGGAGTTTTTTCCCATTCCGTACAGTGAACCGTCCACAACCATTGTTCGCTTGATTTTATTGGACATCATCGCAATACAGTTTGCGTATCCCATTTGAAGATTGTTATGAGCATGAAAACCTATCCCGATCTCAGGGGCAAGTCCGCTATTCAACATCGTAAAATAGCGCATAAGATCATTACGGTGCATAAGTCCGTAGGTATCGACCATCGAAACCACATACGGCTTTACGTCATTGGCAAGCTCGATAAGCTCCTTCATTTCCTTGTCTGTATAGCTTGTAACGCTTACAAGCTGCGCAAAAAATTTATATCCGAGTTTTTTTAGCTCCCCGCAAAACTCAAGAGCTTCTTTCCTGAGATTTTTCTTGAATATTACTCTTATGCCGTCAAGGAGACTGTCCTTACACGGCTTAATATTTGAAAGCGCGCAGGTTCCGTAGTCGATCATGCCGACGATCATCGACTTCTTTTTGTCAAGACCACCGTATATTTTTTCCGCACAGTCGCTGTCCGGCATAATACTCCTGTTTATGTCAAATTGTCTGCGCCCGTCAAGAAATCCTATCTCGATTATATCAACGCCTGCCTCCGCCAGATGCTCGAATATACTTACAATATTATCGTAACCAAACTCCCAATCGTTAAGATAGCCGCCGTCTCTCAACGTACAGTCGAGCAGTTGAATATTTTTCATCGTTGCAGTCCTTTCATTAAGCTTACGTTCGTCCCGCACTGACGTGCAGCTTTTATGCAAGCTATTCCTCCAAGAAAAAATCCCGCGTAAATATAGATCCGCATTACCGGCAAAAATCCACAAACTCCCAAATTTAAATTTTCTTACTTAGAATATCACTATTTCCCGATTTTTACAAGTTTGTGCAGTATTTGCTTATATAAGAATATAAAAAATTTCTTCCGGTGTAATATCGACGGTAAAATAATAAATATATTTTAATGAACTAAAAACACCTTATTGACTGTAAAATATAAAAGATATAGAATAAGAATGATTGTCCGAAGGTAAAATATTCCGTCTTGCAGCGGTTTGATCCCGGACGGTAAAAATACAGAAATTTGAAAGGAATCTAAGACATGAAATTTATTCTGGATTTAATAAAAGGAATGTTTGTGGGCGTCGCCAACATCATTCCGGGCGTAAGCGGCGGTACGATGGCTGTGTCGATGGGCATTTACGACAAGCTCATCGGCGCTATCGGCAGGCTTACAAAGGAATTTAAGAAATCCTTCCTGACGCTTTTGCCCATAATGATAGGCATGGTCGCCGGAATCGGGGTTTTCTCTTTTATAATCCCTTACTGCCTGACAAACTTTTCGTTTCAGACTTGTATGTGCTTTACGGGACTTATCCTCGGCGGCATTCCCGAAATATTCGGCAAGACGCGCGGCGCTCTTAAAAACGAGAAAAAGCATATCGGTCCCGTGCATATAATCGCGTTCGTACTTCTTCTCGCGCTCGCGGTATGGATGGCTCTCGCCAATCCCGAATCCGTCGGCGCCGACTCGATAAACGTAGGCGCTCTTATGATCATCAAGCTCATACTGCTCGGTATCGCCGCCTCCGCCACAATGGTTATTCCCGGTGTAAGCGGCTCTCTGCTTCTGATGATGCTGGGCTACTATTCGGGAATAGTCGGCACCGTCCGCAATTTCATATCCGCACTCAAGGACCTAAACGGCGACGCGCTGCTGCACTGCGTGCTTGTGCTGCTCCCCTTCGCTATCGGCTGCGTCGTCGGTATTTTGCTTATCTCAAAGCTTATAACATGGCTGCTCAAGAAATTTGAGTCCATAACATACTGCGCTATACTCGGTCTTATAACCGCCTCACCGTTTGCCATCTTCTGGAAAATGGAGAGCCATGTATTCACTCCCGTAAGCGTCATTGTCGGAATCGTGCTTCTTGTTGTATCCGCTGTATTCACTTATCTTTTCGGCAAAAAAACAAAAGCGGCAGAATAAAAAATCGAATACCGCCAAATAAAAAGCAAACCTTAAAGGGACGAAACAGTATCGTCCCTTTAAATTTTGCACTATATAGTTTTAATTAAATCAGCTTTAATTTTTCCGTTTCGGTCTCTATGACCTTTTTGTCAATTCTTTGAAACAAAATTTCGACCTCAGGAAGCGAATATCCGGACGGAACGGTTTTTCTTTCCCATTTATTATTGATTCCCAGCCATTCACATACCTTCTCTGATGAAAACGGTAAAAACGGAGATAGCAGGACCGCCAGATTAGCTATGATCTGAACGCACTGATAAAGCGTATTTTTACACGCTTTATCATCATTATTTCTGGTGATCCATGGTTGTTCCGAGTCGAAAAACTTGTTTGCATTTCTTACAAAATCAAATATTTCAGCGATCGCGTCCTTGAAAAAGCCGTTTTCGATCTGCCTGCCGGCAAAAACAAACAATTCATCTATCCGGCTTATTACAGACGTATCGTCAGTCCCATCAGGCACGGTCCCGTCGAAATATTTTGTGATAAATGTCAATGAACGGTTCACAAAATTTCCGTATGCTCCAAGCAGCTCGCCATTGTGACTGTGAACAAATTCTCTCCACGAAAAATCCGCGTCCTTCTTTTCGGGACCGTTCGCAAGGAAAAAGTAGCGAATGGAATCCGCTTCATAATTATCCAGAAGCTCCTTGACCCAGATCGCGTAATTCTGACTGGTGGATATTTTTCTTCCCTCCAAAGTCAGATATTCGCTCGATACTATCCGGTCCGGCAAATGCCAGTTCCCTCCGTTCGCGAACAAAAGCGAAGGTAAAATAATGGTGTGGAACGGAATGTTATCTTTCCCGTGTACATAATAATGTACGGCGTCTTTGCCCCACAGTTCGTAAAAATCAGCGCCCCTTGCTTCTGCGGCTGCTTTGCTTGCCGACAAATACCCCAGCACGTTTTCCGCCCATATATAGATAGTCTTGTTTTCATAACCGTCTTTGGGGACCTTTATTCCCCATTCCAGATCTCTTGTCAGAGCGCGGTCCCTCAAGCCCTCGTCTATATATTTATTGGTAAATGCAATGGCGTTTTTTCTCCAATTCGGATGAGCATCGACCAACCCTTTTAATTTATCACGCAATTTAGTAACCGCTATATATAAATGTTTTGAAGCTCTAAAGCTAACAGGCTTTTTGCATACAGCGCAGACAGGCTCCGAAAGATTCTCCGGCTCAAGCACAGCGCCGCAGGCGTCGCACTGGTCCCCTCTGGTATCGCTTCCGCATTTCGGACATTTCCCAAGCACAAAGCGTTCAGCCAAAAAGGAGGCGCAGCCTTCGCAATATGCCTGCGGCGCTTCTTTTTCGTAAACATAACCGCTTTCATACAATTTTTTGTGAAATTCCCGTACAAATTTTTTATGCTCTTCTGACGATGTTTTTGTATATAAATCGTAACTGAACCCCAGCTTATCAAAGCATTCCGCAAATTCTTCATGGTAAAAATCGCTGATCTCCCGCGGCGTTTTCTTCTCTTGTCTTGCCCTGAGCGCTACGGGGGTTCCGTGGCAGTCGCTTCCCGACACAAAATACACGTTATCTCCGATAGCTCTGTGATACCTTGCCAATACGTCGCCGGGCAGCAATCCGGCTATATGCCCTATGTGCAACGACCCGTTTGCGTACGTCCATGCTCCGCCAATCAAAATATTTTTCATATTACATACCTCATTTCATAATTTATAGTGATAACTGTTTTCGGACGGTCCCGTGGGATCGTCTGTTTTTTCAATAAAAAAAAGCCCTCCTCTCTGAAAAATTTCTTTTTCAGGGACGAGAGCGAAAGCTTCGTGTTACCACCCTAAATTTGCCCGTACCTCACGGTATGGACCTTATCAACTACGGGCGAGAAATGATTCGCCGATAGTCCGGCACTGTAACGGGCGCGCCCGTCGCAGCCTTGGCATAACAGCTTCGGTGCGCGGCTCCGGGACCATTTTCAGTAATTTCTTCTGTGTCTGCTCTCACCTTATCAGACTCTCTGTGACATATCCAATTACTTACTCTTCCCTTCACAGCCTTTGTAAATGTTTTGATGAATCATACTATAAGTTCGTCGTTTTGTCAACCCTTACCTACTCCACCGATTTTAGCGACTCCACCATCGGTATTTTTTTCAGCTTCCCGTACATGACCGCGTTGACTATCAGACCGAATACAATCGTAATCACCACCGCGAAAATATAGGAATACCATTCTATTCTCTTAGGGAAAATAACGTCCTCCATCTCTATCACGTTCATAATATAACCGTGCAGGAACAATCCGAGAACAAGTCCCGCAAGCGAGCCTATCACGCTTAAAACGATATTTTCACGGTAGACATACGCCGCCACCTCGCTGTTGTAAAAGCCGAGGACCTTTATTGTTGCGATCTCCCGCACACGCTCCGATATATTGACGGTTATAAGATTGTAAAGCACAACGAAAGCAAGTAGCGCGGCTGAAATTATCAGCACTACGGTGATCAGGTCAAGCGACGAAATCATGTTGTCAAACTGAGCTGCTATCCCGTCAAAATATGATATGCTTTCCACAGGATAACGCGCCATTATCTCGCTTCCAAGCTTCTGCTGCTCGTTCCTGTCCTCCGTGGCAAGCTTTGCAATAAAAGTGTCGGCGCGCGGTTTTTCTCCGAAAATCTCTTCATAGTATCTGTCCTGCATAAAGACATACTGACCCACATACATAGTCACGATCTCGGCGACACGGATCTCGCGATATTCGCCGCCATCCACGCTGAGATAAAAGCTGTCTCCTTTTTTAATTCCGAGCTCCTTGGCAAGCTTATAGGTAACAAGCGCTCCGCTTTCCGGTATCAGCGCCGGAGCCCCCGTTTTGTTCTGAACGGTCGCCACAAAATCAGCGTATCTTTCGGCATCCCCCGCGCTTATGACCGTGACGTTTTTGGTGGACGTAGAATGCCCGCCGCCGCTTTTATCCGCCTTTCCGATCCGCTGCGCGACAGCGTAAATATCCTCAACCGAAGGATTTTCTCCGTATTCGTTCAAAAGAGCGTCAGAATCGCACTTTTCTCCCATAGCTCCCGATATATCGTATTTGAAAATTTCACCGTACTGACCTGCGGCAACCGTAGATACGCTGTCCTTGATTCCGAAACCCGCCAGAATAAGCGCGGTGCAGCCGGCGATCCCTATGACCGTCATAAGAAATCTTTTTTTGTAACGGAGAATATTTCTCGCAGTTACCTTATGTGAAAATGAAAGTCTTTTCCATATAAAACGGATCCGCTCAAGAAAGACCTTCTTGCCGTTCTTGGGCGATTTGGGGCGTAAAAGCAGCGCAGGAGTTTCCATAAGCTCTCCGGCGCACGACGCTACCGACGACGCTACCGTTACGAACACCGCCGCCGCTATGGAAATAACGCACAGCAAGGGCTGCGGCTCCGCCGTCATTTTATCTACCGTATATACGATGTTCCACGAGCTGAAAATTATCCTCGGAAAAGTCGCAAGTCCGATCATGCAGCCCGCGGCGCCTCCCGCAAGCGACGCTGCCGCCGCGTAAATGATATACTTCATGGCGATCCGGACTTTGTTGTAGCCCAAAGCCTTCATCGTCCCTATATTTCCGCGCTGCTCGTCTACCATCCTCGTCATTGTCGAAAGACAGACAAGCGCCGCAACCAGATAGAAAAACACCGGAAACACCTTGGCTATCGCGTCCATTCTGTCGCCACAGTTGCCGTAATCCACATAAGAGAAATGCGAATTGCGGTCATAGACGTACCAGTTTACCTCCGGCACCGATGCTGCGCTTCCGGTCAGAAGCTCCGCCTGCTCACACAGAGCGTCATACGCGTCCTTTGCCCTTGCGTCCCCAAGCCCCTCAAGCCTCTCCTTCACGGGATCGGTTATCTCAAAATATTCGTCCTCGTATGTGTTGGCGTCCGACGCGCCCTCCGCCGTCGCGTAAATAACCGTGTAGCGCTGCGAAAGAAAATCCTCCTTCGGCAGATACGCCACCAGCTCTACGTTTCCGCTGCCGACCGAAGCCGAATCATACTGATACGACAGATAATAAGGCGTGGAAATAAATCCTACGACCGTATATGTATCGGTGGCAAGCGACGACTCTATATCCGTGTCCGTACCCGACGCGAGAGTTATTTTATCGCCTATCTCAAGTCCGAACATCTTCATTTCATAATATCTTAGAACGCATTCGCCGCTTTTCTCCGGCATCCTTCCCTCAAGAAGCGTCAGCCTGTTAAGGTTATCCGCGTCGTCCTCCGAAAGTCCGAAATCGTATGACATGATCTGAACGACCGTTTCGCTCGTGCCTATCGTCGTAAGCACGTTCATCGAGTATTCTCCGCTCGCCCCCTTGATGCCTTCAACATCCGCGACCGCCTCGACGTCTTCTTTGGTAAAGCCTATCGTAGAATACATTTTAAAGTCAAAAAAGGACGCGCGGTCAAAATACGCGTCCGCGGACCTTTTCATATAAGGCGCGGAGGATTTCACGCCCGTAAAAAAAGCGACTCCCACCAACACGATCCCAAATATGGATACAAATTTTCCGAAGGTTTTTCTTATTTCTCTAAATATATCCTTGATAAGCGCCGTTTTCATTACCATTCAATCCTTTCGACAGGAACGGGATTCTCGTTAAGCTCGATTCCGTCAATTTTGCCGCTCCTTACCCTGATAACCTTATCTCCCATTGCCGTAAGCGCAAGATTATGCGTGATAACGACGACTGTCATACCGTTCTGGCGGCATGTATCCTGCAAAAGCTTGAGGATAGCCTTGCCCGTATTGTAATCGAGCGCGCCCGTAGGCTCGTCGCAGAGCAGAAGCTTGGGATTCTTAGCGAGCGCCCTCGCGATAGCCACGCGCTGCTGCTCTCCGCCCGAAAGCTGCGCCGGAAAATTATTTTTGCGCTCTCCTAAACCCACCGCCTCAACGGTCTCCTCAATATTAAGAGGATCGCGGCATATCTGCGTCGCCATTTCAACGTTTTCAATAACGGTCAGATTCTGCACAAGATTGTAAAACTGAAAGACAAAGCCTATATCAAATCTTCTGTACGCAGTCAGTTCCCTTTCGGAAAAAGAGCTTATGTCCTTCCCGTCAACGATAACAGAGCCTGACGTGGCAAGGTCCATGCCGCCGAGAATATTGAGTATCGTGCTTTTGCCCGCTCCGCTTGCTCCCGCGATAACCACGAACTCGCCCTTCTCTATCGCAAAATCCACGCCGTCAAGGGCTTTGATATCGACCTCGCCCATTCTGTATACTTTTTTAACGTCCTTAAATTCTATAAACGCACTCATATACGCCGCACCTCTTTTTTATTTTGAAACGCGCTTCATAATTCACAAAGTCTTTGTAAGCCGTTCACTAATGGCATGACTATGCATACTGACTTATCGCCTCCAGCGCTTCCTCCTCAAGCCCTCTGCATCTTTGCAGGACACCGATATACGCCTGCCGTTTCACGCCGGCTTCCGCCGCGTTTTCAGGCGCCTTGGGAAGCATCTCATGCATGCATTTTTCACAGATAGACAGCATTTCTTCATATTTTGAAATTGCGGTCATAACAGCGCTTTTATCAATATCCCGTATCATATGAATACAGAGTTCAAGAAATTGTTTTATTCTAAGCTTGCCTTCATAATGTATAAAAATATGCGGGAACATACATTCAATGTCCGTCAGCCCCTTATTCGTTTCTTTCCTAAGCTCTTCGCACCAGTTGTCATAAATAACCAGTCCGTATCCCACAAGAGGATCTTTAAATAAATGTTCTTTATTGCTTAAAAGCGCATATCCCTTTCGCAGTATCTCTTTGCATTTATCGGCAGCGGAACCGGTCTTTGAAGCGGGTTTGATAAGCAGCAGATCGGAATCTTTCACATACCATTCCGGGAAATTTTTCAGCAGCCCGAAAGACATAGCGGAATTTTTCTCATCATCGCCGTCCAGAAAAGAGAGTCCTTTCAAAATTCTTCCGGAGTCGGAATATCCTGTCGCCAGTATAGTGTCCGTATATTCTTTCGGAATAACGATTACGGGATATCCGCTCATTATATTCTCGATTGCGATACGGATGAATTCTTCTTCAGAATAATCCGCTTTCGCATGAACTTCACATGACAGTCCGTACACCTCAAGACACTCCTCCCAGTTATCCTCGAATCCCCATGAGTAACCGAAGCTGATGCCGGAAAACGTGCCTTGTAAAATATATTCCGTATCGTCATTTATCTGACGGTTCATGGAATCCCTGCGATTCTCAAGCCCCATAAAAAGCTTGACGGCTTGCAGGATCGCCGGTTTCGACATACTGCGCGGCCAGGTCATGCCCGTGAAATCCGCAACAGGGGCATACGGCAGCAGTATATGCTCAAAATTAGCGTTCGCGGCAGACATCGGCGACGGAAAAAGGATACTGTCTATCGTACACCCCAGCAATTCCGATAACTGCACCAGAAGAGAAAGCTCCGGCATCGTGTGTCCGTTTTCCCACTTACTTACCGCCTGCGGACTTATGTTCAGCCGTCCGGCAACCTCCTCCTGTGTCAGGCCCCTGCTTTTTCTGAACAAAGAAATTTGTTTACCTGCCTTAACATTATCAAACATTTTTGTCTCCTTCCATGTTATTCATGTCTGTATTTTTACAGCGAAGATAACATAATGTATTTTCTTCATTATATGGAAACGGAGATGTTTTTACCATATTGAGATAGTTGTTTTTAAGGCGCAAAACTTAACTTGAAGTTAAGTTTGTCAGTATACTGTCTTACTTATGATAAGGCTCGTTATTGATTATCCTGTATGCCCGGTATATCTGTTCAAGCAGAATGACCCGCATCATCTGATGCGGGAACGTCATATCCGAAAAGCTTATAAGGAAGTCGGCGCGCCCGGTCACGCTTTTGTCAAGTCCGAGAGAGCCGCCTATCACGAACGCGATATGGCTCCTGCCGCCCTTACCCAGACCGTCGATAAACTCAGCGAAGCTCTCCGAACTGTAACTGCCGCCCTCTATCGCGAGCGCCGCCACATATTCGTCTCCTTTGAGCGCTCCAAGAATACGCGCACCCTCCTTGGCAAGGATCTGCCGCCGGATCGCGTCGGAGCAGCCGTCCGGCGTTTTCTCGTCCTGAAGCTCCTTTATCTCCAGCTTACAGTAACGAGAAAGTCTTTTGACGTACTCCTCTATCGCCTGCGCCCAGTATTTTTCCTTGATTCTGCCTACACATATTATGCTGATCCTCATATTATTTGGTCACGCTCATTCTGCCGTCAAGCATTTTCTCAAAGTCATTCATCGGCATGGGCTTCGCGTAATAGTAACCCTGCGCCACGTCGCATCCGATATGTCTCAAGAAACGAACCTGCTCGTCCGTCTCGACGCCCTCACAAACAATGGATATGCCAAGTCCGTGAGCAAGCTCGACGATCGTTTTGATAATAAAGCGGCTCTTAGGCGACTCGTCGTCCAAAAAGGCCTTGTCTATTTTAAGCTCGTTTATCGGCAGAAGGTTGAGCATATTGAGCGAGGAATAACCGCAGCCGAAATCGTCCATGGAAATACGGTAGCCAAGGGTTTTCATTCTTTTGATAAGAACTATCATATCGTCGGTATTTTCAGTAAAAGCGCTTTCCGTAAGCTCAAAAATGATATTTTCTTTATCTATTCCGTATTTGTCAAAAGTATTTATAAGTTTATTAATATACATTTTATCATATATATGCACCCGCGACTGGTTCACCGAGATCGGCACATTGCGCTTGCCGATGTCTGAGCGCGCCTTGAGCATGGCGCACACTTTCTCAAGCATATAGAAATCGACCTTTGTGACAAATCCGTTCTGTTCAAAAAGAGGTATGAACTTATCCGGCGGAATCATTCCGTCCTCAGGTGAGATCCATCTCACAAGAGCCTCCCCTCCGACTATTCTGCCGTCCCTGAAGCTTATCTTCGGCTGGATGTACGGAACAAACTCCTGATTGCTGAGCGCGTCGTTCATCTTATATGTTATTTTCTGATTGTTTACTATGGTCGAACTTATTTCCTTTTCAAGGACCGTAACCATCTTGGAAACGGAATTTTTGGAAATTTTGGCCGCCATCGAGGCTTTGTCAACCATGTCGTTTATATTTTCCCTGTAGTCGTCAACGCGGTATATTCCGCAGTTACACTTGAGTCTTATATGTACGTTGGTTTGGGGAATCTCCACATCCGCTTCGGACAGATGAGTCTCAACCATGTATTCAAGGCTTCCGAGGTCAAGATAACTCACCATGAAAACAAATCTGTCGGCGAAAATTCTCGCGCAGATGCCGTCGGGAACCACAATGTCATGCACTCTGTCCGCAATCATCTTCAAAACAAGGTCTCCGCTTTTTCTACCGTAAAAATCATTGATTATTTTAAAATTGCTAATGTCAACGTAACCCACAACGTAATGCATATCGTCATACTTCAGCATAATGTTGGCGTCGTCCACAAATTTTGCATAATTCCCGTAGCCTGTGATATCGTCAATGTTTGCGTGCTGAAAGATCGCTTTTTTCATGTGCCTGTTGGCAAGCCATATAAAATAGCTTGAAAGCACGACCACCATGATCACTATGAGCAACACCAAAAAAGCCGGTATATAAATACCGCCGCCTGCCGCCGCTATAAACTTTCCGTTCAGGCTTACGCCCGCCCCCGTAAAAAACATCATTCCCGTTCACCTGTTGAAACGCTTTCCGATTTATTTAATGCCGGTCCATACGGCGATTCATATGAACCGGCATTTTTGTAATTATTTATTGCTGAGATACTCGTCTATTCCCTTTGCGGCCGCTTTACCCGCGCCCATCGCAAGAATTACGGTAGCTGCTCCCGTAACCGCGTCGCCTCCGGCAAAAACGCCGATCTTTGAGGTCTGTCCGTTGTTCTCGTCGGCTATAATGCACTTATGCTTGTTTATGTCAAGCCCCTCGGTAGTCGAGGAAATAAGCGGATTGGGAGAAGTTCCCAAAGACATTATCACCGTGTCAAGCTCAAGCTCAAACTCCGATCCGGGAATCTCTACAGGCCTTCTTCTTCCCGACGCGTCAGGCTCGCCAAGCTCCATTCTGATGCATCTCATGCCCTTGACCCATCCGTTATCATCCACAAGTATCTCGGTGGGATTGGTAAGGAGATCAAAAATGATGCCCTCTTCTTTTGCGTGATGAACCTCCTCAACTCTGGCGGGAAGCTCCTCCTCGCTTCTTCTGTACACGATATGTACCTCCGCGCCGAGCCTTAACGCCGTTCTCGCCGCGTCCATGGCAACGTTGCCGCCTCCGACTACGGCTACCTTTGTTCCGGCGGCGATAGGCGTCGCGTATCCGTCCTCAAAAGCCTTCATAAGATTGTTTCTTGTAAGATACTCGTTCGCCGAGAATACGCCGTTCGCGTTCTCGCCCGGAATACCCATGAACCTCGGAAGTCCCGCTCCCGAACCGATGAATACAGCCTCGTATCCTTCGGCGATAAGGTCGTCTATCCTTACGGCCTTGCCAACAACGACATTCGTCTCTATCTTTACTCCGAGCTTCTTAACGTTTTCGACCTCGGTCTGAACTACCTTTTCCTTGGGAAGACGGAATTCGGGGATACCGTATACAAGCACGCCGCCTGCCTTATGCAGAGCCTCGAAGATAGTCACGTCATAACCCATCTTCGCGAGGTCCCCAGCGCAGGTAAGTCCCGAAGGACCGGAGCCGATGACCGCAACCTTTTTATTTTTCTTTTCCTTCGCGGGCTCCGGCGAAATTCCGTTTTCCCTAGCCCAGTCCGCAACGAATCTCTCAAGCTTGCCGATAGATACCGGCTCGCCCTTGATTCCTCTTATACATTTTCCTTCGCACTGCGATTCCTGAGGACATACGCGCCCGCATACCGCCGGAAGCGCCGACGACTTGCTGATTATCCTGTACGCCTCTGCAAAATTGCCCTGCTTGACCTCATTGATAAATCCAGGAATGTCAATGGCTACCGGGCAGCCCTTCATACACTGCGCGTTTTTGCAGTTAAGGCATCTTGCCGCCTCAGCCATAGCCTCCTCTTCGTTGTATCCGAGGCAGACCTCTTCAAAATTCTTTGCTCTAACCTTTGGATCCTGCTCTCTTACAGGCACTCTCTTCATAACATCCATTATTTGTCACCTCCGCAGCCGCAGCCGCCGTTTTTGTGTGTATCTCCTTCTGTTCTGCGAAGCATTGCGCGGCCCTCCTGCGTCTTGTACATCTGCTGTCTTTTCATCGCCTGATCGAAATCGACAAGATGTCCGTCAAACTCAGGTCCGTCAACGCACGCAAACTTGACCTCGTCCCCTACCTGAACGCGGCACGCCCCGCACATTCCGGTTCCGTCAACCATTATGGGGTTGACGCTTACGATCGTATGTATTCCAAGTTCCTTGGTAAGAAGGCATACGAATTTCATCATTATCATGGGACCTATGGTCACGCAGTGGTCGTATTTCTTGCCTTCCTCATTGACAAGGTACTTTATTGTATCGGTGACCATTCCTTTGAAACCGTAGCTGCCGTCGTCGGTGGTCACATAAAGATTGGCGCATACGGCTTTCATCTCCTCCTCGTATATCACAAGGTCTTTTGTTTTTGCGCCGATTATTACGTCAACGTCAACTCCGTGCTCATGGAGCCATTTCACCTGAGGATATACAGGAGCGGTTCCAAGTCCTCCCGCCACGAAAAGAATCTTCTTTTTCTTTACTTCCTCTATATCGTCGGTAACAAGATCCGAAGGACATCCGAGCGGTCCTACAAAATCCTCAAGATAATCTCCGGTTTTAAGCTCCGCCATCTCCGCCGTCGATGCCCCGATTATCTGGACGACCACAGTGACCGTACCCTTATCCCTGTCATAGTCGGCTATAGTAAGCGGAATACGCTCCCCCTTCTCATCCGTCTTTGCAATTATAAACTGACCCGGCTCGCATGATTTGGCAACACGCGGAGCCTCAACTTCCATAAGGAAGATGTTGGACGCCAGTTCCTCTGCTCTTAGTATTTTATACATAAAGCACCTCCTGTATTTGTCTTATTTCATTTTATACAAATTACGGATTTTATGCAATATGGAATTGACGGAATATTCTAAAAACAAGCGTTTTTTTGCCGCCAATTTATGCCATCGTAATTTTGCGCCGGAATAAAACATATTTTTTAAATAAAAAAGGCGCGAAAACATACGCGCCGTTATTCCCTGTCGAAATCTGACCGAAGAAGATTATCTGTATAATTTTCCGTAAAAAAACTGTTCCTGAAAAGAAATATCCCCCAAGATCCTGTCGTCGTCAAAATACTCTCCGTTCACGGACACTATCCATTTGTCCTCGTTATCGTCAAAACGGCGCCATACGGCTATGACCCTGCCCTCAAAGCTCGTAAGAGGTACGTCCGTTCCGAATAAATATACGTCCTGCTCTTCTCCGTCGTCCGCAAATACGCCTTGGATATATCCGTAATTTATCGGGTATGTCATTTCCGGAAAATCCGGATGCGCTGTGCCGAGCGGTCTGTCCACCTTTCCCTTTACCGTTCTTCCGATAATACGGCTGTAATCCGGTTCTTCGTCAGCCATGGCGCAGAAAAAGTAATCCAACGTCCCGACAAGCATTTTTTCGGAACGCAGTACGCCTATCTCCGAAGGCGTCATCCATTTGCAGTCGGCGGCCTCGTCCGTCGTCGCCTCATCAAGCCGCAATTCCCCGTCATATGCAAAAAGCCATACATCCATAATATCGTTATAGACCTTGCCTTCGTATTTTAATTCGCTGCCGCATATTTTGGAAAAAAGCAGTCTGCCCGCGCTTTCCTCCAAGTCAATGCCTACCTCCTCTTTTACTTCTGTAAATTACCGTTAAAGACGGTTTTTACAGCTAAATTGTTTTTAACTGGATTTTTTATTGAATTGTTTCCCCATTCCCGCTGTCGGTCAGATTTCCGATGAAACGGTAATGGATTTCGATAGACTGAACTTTCTCACCATTTACCCGGCGTTTGTCGCCCACTAAAATCTTTGTGATAAGTTCATTGATGATACAAGAATTTAATTCCTTCAGGTCACTGTACTGCCGGATCAGGCTTATCCACTTCCCCGCATTCTGCTCTGTAGCGTCATGCTCTGCCGACTGCTCCTGCAATGCGGAAAGCTGTTTTTTGAGTTCTTCCTGCTCCCTCTGGTACTTTGGCATAAGATTGTCTATGCTTGTGCCTGCAAGCCTGCCGAGTGCATAATCCTCATACAGCCTGCT
>CAJTON010000026.1:31587-45215 GCA_910577605.1 uncultured Butyrivibrio sp. | reverse complement strand
GACGAGCCTCTCGGTTTTGCCGTAGGCAATTCCCTTGAGGTGATCGAAGCGATACATACATTGGACGGAAGAGGACCGGACGACCTGCTTGAACTTTGCCTTGAACTCGGCTCCCGTATGGCTGTCGGAGCGGGCGCGGCGGCGGACGAACAGTCGGCGAGGAAGGCGCTGTTACGCGTTATTGATGATAAATCTGCTCTTCGCAAGCTCGCGGAGCTTGTAAAAGCGCAGGGCGGAGACGAGAGAGCCGTTTACGATACGGGGCTTCTTCCTTCCGCTTCGATAGTGAAGGAAGTCAGAGCGCGGGTGGAAGGCTATGTACAAAGTATAGACTGTGAAAGGATAGGCGCCTGCGCTATGCTTCTCGGCGGAGGCCGCGAGACAAAAGAGAGCGTTATAGACCTTTCCGTGGGGATCGTTCTCAGGCGAAAGGTCGGGGACCGCGTGGCAGACGGCGATGTTATCGTGGAATTTCACGCGAATGACTCGGCGAAGCTTTCTGAGGCGCTTGCGCGTTTTGAGGGCGCGTACATTATATCGGACAAGCCCGTCGGGAAACAGAAGCTTATAAAGCATATTGTTGCGGATTGAGAGGATCATAGGGTGAGAGTAAGAAAAATCATAGCTATTTTAGGAATAGCGCTGCTTTGCGTTTCCATGAACACTGAGACCTTCGGCGGCGCGGTGGAGGTCGATACTGTGGCGGTGCTGCCGTCAAAGGGGCATAAGTCTATTTCTCCGTACATATTCGGCGTAAACAGCGGCGTTAATCTCAAGGGAGTAGCGGCAGGAGCTTTCCGCCTCGGGGGAAACAGGCTGTCCGCATACAACTGGGAAAACAATATGTCCAACGCGGGTTCGGACTGGCATAACAATTCGGACTTATATCTTGTGCAGAACGCGGAGGCGCAGTTTAAAAACGTGCCGGGCGGCGCGGCCCTTGACGCTGTATATGAGGCGCGAGAGGGCGGAGTTCCCTATACGCTGCTGACCTTGCAGATGCTTGGATACGTATCCTCCGACAAGACGGGATCTGTCAAGGAGGAAAACGCGGCTCCGTCCGATTTCTGGAACAAGGTCGTAAACCGTAAGGACGGGGAGCTTTCGCTTGAACCGGATAAGGAAGACGGCGTCGTATATATGGACGAATATCTGAATTATCTCATAACGAAGCTCGGAAAATCCGACAGCGGGAGCGGAATAAAGGCGTACGCGCTTGACAACGAGCCGAGTCTTTGGCGGCACACGCACAGCCTTGTACAGAAGGAACAGCTTACCTGCGACGAGCTGATACGCAAGTCGCTTGATCTTGCGTCCGTCGTAAAAGAAGCCGACGACGGGGCAGAGGTTTTCGGACCGTCGCTTTTCGGATACGCCGCCTTTGACTCCTTCGCGGGTGCGCCTGACTGGCAGAAGCTCAAAAAGGACGGGGGCTACCGTTGGTTCATAGATTTCTATCTTGACGAATTTAAGCGCGCGGAGGAGGAAAACGGGGCAAGGCTTCTCGACGTGCTGGACATACATTATTATACCGAGGCGAAGGGCGCCTGCGGCGAGCGCTCTTGCCGACATTACGATAACGATGATTGCGTAAAGGCGCGTCTTGACAGTGTGCGTTCGCTTTACGACGCGGAGTACCGCGAGGACAGCTGGATAACCGACACGGGCGCGGAATTTTTTCCTCTGCTGCCGAATTTGCAGCAGTCTATCGACAAATATTATCCCGGAACGAAAATAGCCTTTACGGAGTACGATTTCGGGGGAGGCGACCATATTTCCGGCGCTATTGCCGAGGCGGAAATGCTTGGTATTTTTGCCGAGTACGGAGTTTATTTCGCTTCGTTGTGGTCCTTTGACAAAAATATGTATCAGCTCGGCGCGATAAATATGTTCACAAACTATGACGGCAAAGGCAGCGGCTTCGGCGACACGCTTGTACAAAGCATATATAACGGAGAGGATATTTCGGTATATTCTTCAATCGACGGCGAGGATGAGGGAAAGGTGAAGATCATTCTCATTAACCGCTCTCTTCATGAGGATAAAAACGTAGGTATAATACTGTCCTCTGACAGGCAGTATACGGACGCCGAGGTTTATTCGTTGTACGGCGATTCTCCGGTCATACGCAGGCTTGACGGTGTGGAGAATATTATTGCGAACGGTATTTCATATACTCTGCCCGCGCTTTCGATAACGGAATTTATCGTGAACGCAAAGGATACGGACAAAGAGACGGAGGAAAGCCCTTCTGCTGCGGACGGCGAAACAAAGGAAAATCAGGAGGACCGGACCGAGGATAAAGACAAGCCCTTCCGCTATATCGTGCCTGCAGCGGCGGCAGCAGCGGCGCTTATCCTTACGGCGGTATGCGTTGTGCTTATCCGGCGCAGACGCGGATAATTGCGGAAGTCGGATGCGAAGAAATATATAAATGATTTTGAAGGTGAAGAGGTAAACGAAAATGCCGTTTGATTACAAAAAAGAGTACAAGGAATTTTATATGCCGAAGGCTAAACCTTCTATTGTAACGATTCCGAAAATGAATTACATAGCCGTGAGAGGAAAAGGAGACCCGAACGCGGAAGACGGAGAATACAAGGCTTCGATAGGAATGCTTTACGCCATCGCTTTTACTATCAAAATGAGCAAAAAGGGAGGGCGCAGCATGGACGGTTATTTTGATTATGTCGTGCCGCCGCTCGAGGGTTTCTGGTGGCAGGAGGGAGTATGCGGGATAGACTATTCCCGCAAGGAGGATTTTAATTTTATATCGGTTATAAGGCTTCCTGATTTTGTGGACATGGAGGATTTTGAATGGGCCGTCGCGGAGGCGTCCGCAAAGAAAAAGCAGGATTTTTCGCGGGTCGGGTTCTGGACCTATGACGAGGGTGAGTGCGTGCAGTGTATGCACATCGGACCTTACGACAATGAGCCTGCCACGGTTGAGGCGATGCACGGATTTGCAAAGGATAACGGTTATGTGCCGGATATGAGCTCTGCCCGTATGCATCACGAGATATATCTTTCCGATCCGAGAAGATGCGCGCCCGAAAGACTCAGGACAGTTGTCAGGCATCCGGTAAAGAGAAAAGAGGAGTGATCAGGTGGATACGTTAAAAAAATGGATCGCGGAGAGTGAAAATATTGTTTTTTTCGGAGGGGCGGGAGTAAGTACGGAGAGCGGCATTCCGGATTTCCGAAGTGTTGACGGGCTTTACAATCAGAAATACGACTATCCGCCGGAAACTATCTTGAGCCACAGTTTTTTTATCAGAAGAACGGAGGAATTTTACCGTTTTTACAGGGACAAAATGCTGTATGAGGGCGCGAAGCCAAATAAAGCCCATCTCGCGCTCGCGAAGCTTGAGCGCGACGGAAAATGTAGGGCGGTGATTACTCAGAATATCGACGGTCTGCATCAGGCGGCGGGAAGCCGCGAGGTGCTTGAGCTTCACGGAAGCGTGCTGCGCAATTACTGTATGCATTGCGGTAAGGCATACGATATATCCGCCGTGAAAAATTGCGCCGGAATTCCAAAATGCTCATGTGGAGGTACAATAAAGCCGGATGTTGTGCTTTATGAGGAGGGACTTGACGGTGCGACGCTCCAGAAGGCGGTGCGATATATTTCTGAAGCGGATATGCTGATCGTCGCGGGCACTTCGCTGACCGTATATCCGGCTGCGGGACTTATAGACTATTACAGAGGAAACAGGCTCGTGCTGATAAACAAATCTGCTACGGCGAGGGATTCCGTGGCGGACTTAGTGATAAACGCTGCCGTAGGGGAGACTTTGGGCTACCTCCTTGACGAAGATAAAGAGTAAAAACAGGCTGCCGCCCGATGATTCGCGTCATCAGGGCGGCATTTTTTGGCACAGTAAATACAGTTTTTCGGTTTACCTATCCACGTCCGATAAAAGGTCGTTTATATGCTCGTAATCATAGGTTTTGCCTTTGTATGTGATTTTAATATTTTCGCAGCCTGCAAAAGCGTCCGGTGAGATTTTGTACATTCCGTCGGGAAGAGTTATTTCGGCAAGACTCTTACAATCCATAAATGCTTCCTCTTCTATCTCCTCAAGAGTGTCAGGAAGCGTTATGCTTTTCAGCTTCGAGCAGCCGCTGAACGTGTACTCGGATATTTCATAAACGCCGTCCGGAATAACGATATTTTCAAGACTTGCGCAGTTTTTAAATGTTCCGGCCCCGGTTACGGCAATATTCAAGCCCGCGAAGGTCACGTTTTTAAGGCTTACGCAATTTTCAAAGGTATATTCAAGTATTTCCGCGTTCTTTGGAATAACGATGCTTTCCAGACTTGTACAGTCGGCGAAGGTTTTGTACAGATTTTCGGCGCTTTCGGGAAGCGTAATATCGGTGAGACTGACGCATTCGTTGAACGTGTAGTTAAAGTTTACCTCACCTTCGGGGATATTCACGTTTTTAAGACTTGCGCAGTCCATAAACGCGCATTCCCCGATTTTTGTAACGCTGTCGGGAATACGGACGGTCGTAAGTTCGGGCAGGTGCGCAAAAATAGTGTAGTCCAGATCGACTATACCGTCGGATACTGTGATTTCTTTGATATTGTTAGGTCGCCCGAAGTCGTAGAAAACAAAATATCCTTCCTCGCCGTCTCCCATTTCCAATACCTTTTTGCCGTCAATTTCGGAAGGAACGGTGATATACTCGTCGTTTCCGTTATAAAAAACTATCCGTATGCCTCCCTCGATCTCAACATACTCATAATCCCCGGGAACGGGCAAAGGGATGTTGTCGGGAAGCGTTTCCTTTGTCGGGTCGTCGCCGCCCGCGGGAGCGCTGTTTTTTGTCGGTTGGTCGGTTTCCGCCGGGGCGACATAGGTCGGTTGGTCGGCTTCCGGCAGCGTAAGGTCTGACACGATGATTTCGTTGGTACGGCGGCTGTTGGAGCTGTTGGCAACAGCGATGCCCGCGGCGGCGCCGCCTACCACGATTACTGCGCAGACTCCGACGATGATTTTTGATTTAAGCGATTTAAACATTATTTTTCCTCCTGTTTTGGCGGCTTCTGCCGCAGATTCGGAGGGAATCTTCAAAGAATCCGCAAAAGGACCTGATATGGCGGATATATGAGGCGGCTTGATATTTTCCGCCTCCGCTCTTAAAAGTCTTGTCAGGAAAGCAATAGGAACAGCGCTATAAAGCTTGTCGTCATTTTCCTTTTCATACTTCGTCACTTCCTCTTTAATCCTCAGACGGGCGGCTTTCAGCCGGTAGAGCACTGTTTTCTCGTGGCAGTCCATAAGCGCGGCGATTTCGGAGGCTGTCATTTCGTCGAAATAGTACAGGATTATCGTCCGGTACTGAACTTCTGACAGGGTGTTTTCCATTATGTCCATAATTATCCCGCGCTTTGCCGCGTCCGTTACATATTCTTCGGGCAGAAACCTGTCGTCCGGAATATTTTCAAGAATTTCCGCATCGTCCCCGTCTGACGTTCTGTTTGATGAGGAGTTCAGGAAGTTCCTGCATTTATTTGCGGCGACCTTGTTCAGCCAGCTTTGAAGAGAGGCGGGATTTTCCAGCGTATTAAGCTTTTCCAAAGCCGTAACATAGGTGTCCTGCATAATGTCCATTGCGTTTTCTTCGTTTTTTAAAAGACTGATGCAGGTGTACCATACTCCTTTTCCGGTCAGCCTGTATATGCTGTCGAACGCCGCTTTGTCGCCGCCTGCGGCTTTTTTGGCAAGCCTGGTGATATCGTTCATTTGTTTCCTCCGGATTACTTTGATTTTGATTCCCGTTTATATGACAAAACAGGAGAAGAAAAAGGATAAATTATGTGGAAATATTTTATATAAAAAACAGAAGAGCTTAATTTTGGATTTCGGATGCGGGCGCTGAAAGCCAGCAGTATGCCGAAACAGAAAAATACGGACTATAACCGCCGGCGTCTTATATTTGACAGGCGGTTACAGTCCTTTTAAAAGCTTCGCGCAGCTTATTATCTGTGATGCTCGAAGGCTTCCATGTCTATTTTCTGAAGGTTCTCAAGAATAGTGCGGCAGTCTGCGCAGCCTATAAGCGTGTCGCGGTCTTTTTTAGCTGAATTCTGTGATACGAAGGAGCTCGGTCCGCCTACGCAGCCGCCCTCGCAAGCCATTCCTTCTATGAAGTCCTCGGAAAGCCTTCCGACCTTCATAAGCAGCAGCGCCTTCTTGCAGTCGGCGGCTCCGCTTGCGCGGTAAACCTTAGCGTCGATCTCGTTGTCGGTCTCCTTAAGGTATTGAAGAACCGATTCGGTGACCCCGCCCGAATTGCCGTAGCGTTTACCGAATACGGACGCCTCCTGATATGTGTTTTCGGAGGGCTTGAGCTGAACATCCCTTGCCTTCATTATCGCACGTATCTCGCTGAAGGTAAGAACAGCGTCGGCGTTTCCTTCTATCTTCTGGTCGCGCACCTCCGATTTCTTGGCGATGCAGGGACCGATAAAGACGGTATATGCGCCGGGGACTTTTGCTTTTATCATTCTCGAAACCATACACATAGGCGAGACCGTGGTAGAAATATGGTCCGCAAGTTCGGGGAAATGTTTTCTTATCATATTTACGAAGCCGGGGCAGCAGGAGGTGGTCTTTTTCTCGCCCGTCTTGTATGCCTCAGCCCATTCCTCAGCCTCGCTCATGGTCGTCATGTCGCCGCCCATTCCGACCTCGAACATATCGGTAAAGCCGACCTCCTTCATGGCCTTTTTCCAGCTTGCCATAGTTATTTCCGGACCGAACTGTCCCTCTGAGGCGGGAGCAAGCATGGCGTACACGGGACGTCCCGATTTGATCGCTTTGATAACGTCTACTATGTACGTCCTTGAGCCTATGGCTCCGAAGGGGCAGCTGTGGATGCACTGACCGCAGCGTATGCACTTTCCTTCGTCAATAACCGAAATGCCGTTTTCATCATATGTGATAGCGTCTACAGGACAGCTGAATTTGCAGGGGCGCTTGAGATGCGCTATTGCGTTGTACGGGCAGGCTTTTGCGCACTGACCGCATTCGCGGCATTTTGTCGCGTCTATTTTGGAATGTTTTTCGCCGATGGTGATAGCGCCGAAATTGCAGGCGTTTATACAAGCCTTGCCGAGACAGTTCTGGCAGTTATCGGTAACGATATAACTGGAAATTGGACAGTCCTCGCAGGCGGAGCTTATGACCTGAACGATATTGCCGTCGTCGATTGCTCCGGGCGCTTTGTTTTCGGCAAGGCGCACGCGCTGTCGGATTATCTCTCTTTCCTTATATATGCAGCAGCGGAACTGCGGTTTGGGTCCCTGAATAAGGTCGAAGGGGATATTGTCCCTTTTTTCCTCAAGCTCTCCGGCAAAGGCAAGCTTGGCGACCTCGTACAGAACGTCGTGTTTGATCTTTATCATGTTCTCATCAGCAAACATCAGAAATTCCCTCCGTAAGTAGAATACTTTAAATTTCTTTTTAATTTTACTTTATTGACTTATAGTTGTCAATGAATTAACAATCCATTTTTGTATGAAAAAGGAAAACAAAACCGCGATGATTTACTGTGATAATTTTCTGTAATGTACTCTTTTACTTATATATTTCATATAAAAAATCGTATTGACTTTAGAGTGGAAGATACTTATAATAAAAATGGAAATTTGAGAAGATTATAAATCATACGCTGAATACTTGAAACAGATAAAATTATCATGGAGGACTTGTACATAAAGATGAGGATACAAGAAAATACAAATGTCGTATGGAGTACAGAGAAAACACCTGACTTCAAACAAAATATGCATTTATCGGGAAACGAAACAGAGATAAAAGACAGTTGCGCCCAGACAGGAGTGATCTACGAGAAATCAGACGGAATGGAAACAAACTACCGGACCTATAATGCAGACGGGACGGTAATCGGAATAAGCCCGGCAAGCGCAACGTCGTCTAACCGCAGTATTCAGATCGCTTTGATGAATTTAGGGTTTTATACTGACAAAATTGACGGTAACATTACTTCCGCGTCGATGAAGAAAGCGATCGGGAATTTCCAGACGGTTTACGGTCTTACGAAAACAGGGACTATGGATCAGAGTACGAAGTCAAAGCTTGATCTGGTCGACAGCTTCAGGAGCAGGGCGGCGAGTATTGTCAGTGAAAATCAGGGAGCTGCCGTGATAAAGGATTTGAATCCGGTTGAAAGAAAAAATTTTGCAAATATATGGACCTTCCTGCGTTTGGAAATGCACATTGACGCGACGCACGCATCTGCGGTTATGGCAAATATGAAGGCGGAGTCATGGTTCTCATCGAATAATCTGCAGGATGAAAACGGAGTTATAACGCATCACGATCCTGATTATGAATATGACATTAATGACAAAAAGGGCTATGGTATAATGCAGTGGACCCATTGGTTAAGAAAGAAAGGGCTGTTGGCTGAGGCGGATGATATGGGTCTGAAGCCGGGAGATCTGAACGCACAACTGGCTTATTTCAGGACGGAAATGAATACGGATATGTATTGCAAAAGTGAATGGGCTGAATTTAAGAATAAGAAAACCTTGACCGACGCCACGGAATATTTTCTTGACCGTATTGAGATGCCTCGAAAAGCGAACGAACGCAGAGAAGAACGAAATAGTTTTGCCAATCAGATTTATCAGCTTATGTATAAATTATAATATGGGAGGGTTATGAAATGAAGAAATCATCATTAATTATCGCAGGGATCGTTTTAACGCTTACATTTACAGGTTGTACCAAAGGAAGCTCAACTTCATATGTAGGAAATAAGCCGTCGGAAACTGTTTTTACGTCTGGCGAAACAAAGACAGCAGCGGAGAAGCCTACCAAAGAACCGTCCACGGAGAATCAGACAGAGGAGCCTGAGACCGATACTTTCGCCGAAAATCAGACCGTGGAACATACGGAGGAATACAACGCGGAGGAGGCAAGGAAAAAATTTGCGGAATCGGATATTCCCGATTCAATAAAGAATATCTTCCTGTCGGACGGAGTATTTGTCGATACAGTATCGCAAACGGAGGTGAAGCTGTTTGAGTTTAAGATGTATGCAAATACTGAGGCTGAGAAAGAGTTAAGTATTAAGGAATGGATTTGTTATACCGCAGTTGATTTTGACGGCGACGGTAAAAAAGAGTTGTTCTATGACGTACAACCGCAATATGGATTTGTTCAGAGAGTTATTTTTCATGAATATACAGACGGAAAAGTATATGCATACAGGCATCCCAGCAGCAGGGAAAGTGTAAGCGAAAACGGCGACATATTAGGCGCCGGAGGAGCGGATTTAACGGCACAGGGATTGTACAGATACAGCTTTGATACCGAAAAGATTATCAGTGAAGAAATTGTATATGCCGAGCGTCAGGAAGATGGCGGCTACAAATATTATGCCTATGGACGTGAAGTGGATTTATCGGAATATGAAAAATATTTTAAATCGTTTTGGGAGAATCGTTTGGAAGGAAGTGAGTTTAGAGTCACGCCCGACTCCGGTGAAAACCAAACCTCCAAAAATTAAGATTTAGAACTTATGCGGTGTCAGAAAAATCTTCTGACACCGCTTTTAATTTTAGGTGTGTATGATTTGTGTTGTCAGTTTTATCAGTTTTGTATTGAACTAAGCTAGAAAAAGTATTATAATCTGATATAAAGGGGAAGTTTTGTGCTTGAGGCTTCCAAGGAGGATAAAAATGGCATCCAAAGGTCAGGATATTTTAAAAAGCAGTTTGTATGAGGCGCTCGCGGAGGCGTCCGACAACGTGTACATATATGTTACGGATATGGCTACCGGAATGGCGAGATGGTCGCTTTCCGCAGTCAGATATTTTGATTTGCCGGGCGAGTATATGGAGGAGCCCGGCGAGCTTTGGAGCGCGAAGATACATCCTGACGACAGGGAGAAATATCTCAAGGACATAAGAGATGTCTTTTTGGGAGAGAAGGCGCATCATTCCTGTCAGTACAGGGCGATGAACAGATACGGCAAATATGTGTGGCTGGAGTGCAGGGGCACTATGATATACGACTCCGACGGCAATAAGGAGATATTCGCGGGTATGATGACGCGCCTTGACTGTCAGAGTATGTACGACCATCTTACGGGGATCCTGACCAAGAACGAATTTTATACATATGATTTCACCGCGGGAAACGGCGTGGTCATGCTTTTTGGAATAGACGATTTCCGCAAGCTTATAAATACCTACGGTTACGGCTACGGAGACGAGATACTTGTCGAGTTCGCGAGACAGCTTGAGGGCTGCTGTGAAAACGGGCAGAAGGCTGTCCGTTTTACCGGGGACGAGTTCATGCTCATTCTTCCGGACGACGGCAGGGAGAGAGCGGTGCGCGTATTTGACAAGCTCAAGGAGGATATATGTGTGCTTCATATGAAGGACGGCAGGACCATCAACCTTTCCATTTCGGCGGGAGCCGACTGCTATCCGCTTGCGGACGGCGACAGGAACGAGCTGATCAACAGGCTTGAGCTTGCGATGGATTATGTAAAGCGCATAAATAAAGGCAGCATGGCGTTTTACAGCGGGGAGATAGAGTCCAAGCAGATAAGAAGGATCACCATAAAGAACGAGCTTAAGAAAAGCATTGCCAATAATTTTGAGGGCTTCGAGCTTTATTTTCAGCCATGGGTGGACGCTAACGGCACAAGCATACGCGGGTGCGAGGCTCTGCTTCGCTGGAACTGCGATAAAATAAAGAATGCCGGTCCGGTAGAGTTTATTCCTATCCTTGAGGAGGACGACGGAATCATCAAGGTCGGGCGCTGGGTAATGAAGCAGGCGATGAAGCAGCAGCGCGAGTGGCAGGACAGGTTCGGGGATTTCAAGGTAAGCTTTAACGTGTCATACCGTCAGTTTATGGAGGTGGGCTATGTTGAGGAGGTGGCTCAGACTGCCAAAGATTACGGGGTTTCGCCCTCAAATATAGTAATCGAGCTTACTGAAAGCTGCGACGTTGAGACTCCCGAAAATCTTGCAGTTATATTCGGAAAGCTGCGCGAGCACGGATTTCAGATAGCGCTTGACGATTTTGGAACGGGATATTCTTCCATGGAGATGCTTAAAAAGCTTCCCGCGGATGAAATAAAGATCGAGCATAATTTTGTCAGGGAGCTTGAACGGACTGGGCACGAGGTGGATTTTGCCATAATTGAGGCTATCATGCTGCTTTGCAGCCGTATGCACTGCGGAGTCGTCGTGGAGGGCGTTGAGAATCAGACGGTCGACGAGATCGTGCGCGGCATGGGAGCGACATATCTTCAGGGCTATTATTATTCAAAGCCCATATGCAAGGAGGAGTTTGAAAAGATCCTTGTCAAAAACGCCGAGGAATCAGACGGAATGACGGGCGGGTCGGCAGATTCCGCGGACGCGCGCGTCGAGGCGGGATACAGCAGGAATATAGACAAGATGATAATAAATTCGCTGACGGAGGAGTATCTTTCGGTGCATGTGCTTAATCTTAAGGAGGACACATATCAGGAGTACCACGCCGTGCCGGAGATACACAGGATACTTGGCTATACGGGAAGGATCACCGGAAGCTTTGAAAAAGCCATGGTCGCCTTTGCGGACGATGAGAGTGTCCCGCCGCTTCTGGAGTTTATAAGGACCGACATGGTGAAGGAAAGGCTTGAGGGCAGCGAGCCCCTTATACATGATTTTGTGAGCAGAACGGCGGAAGCGTGCCGCATCGGCTGCATTCCGGTAAAGTATGACGCGGAGGGGGAACTGGAATACCTCATCTTTGCGATACAGAAGCTCTAGGCTGTCAGGGCATGGATAATTGATCTAAAATATTTTAAGCTTTAATAAAATTAGGACCGCATATTCCCCTTAGCGAGTGTGCGGTCTTTTTTGTATGTATTATGCCAAAAGAATGCGGTCTGCATACCCAAAGCGGCTTCCCGTATGCTACAATTTCGTTAAATGAATACTTAAAAATAAAAGGAATCAGAGTTTATTTAAAGGAGGGTCTATTTTATGAAAAGTTTTATCGTGAAAAGAAGAATCCTTATTTTGCTCTTCGCGGTAATATTTTTGGCAGAAGGATTAGGATTCGGTATGAATACCCCAAGCATGGGCGGAGAGTACGAAGATTCATACGAACACATACATTCGCATGAAGACAGCTTTAATGAACCGTTAGTTTTAAGTGAGGAAATCACACCGGGCAGAACGGACAATATGAACATAGAGAATCTGAGGCTTGCGTCAAGTGCCGCAAAAAAATATACGATAAAGTACAACGCAAACGGCGGAAGCGGAAGCATGGCGAACCAGACGGTAACCTACGGGGTAAGCACCGCTACGAGGGCGAACGTGTTCACGAGAAGCGGATATACCTTCAAGGGCTGGACGGCATACCGCGCGTCCGACAAGAAGTGGTTCTGCGGAAACGACGGCTGGAGGACGGCAGCCGAGATCAGCACAAAGGGTTACAAGAAAGCTTTATACCCTAACAAAAACACGGTGGCGCAGACCACAACGGTAAACGGAGATACTGTGACGTTTTACGCATACTGGAAAGCCAACACATACACAATAAAATACAATGCAGGCTATTACTATTATTTAACCGGCGGAAGCGCAAGCATGGCTGACCAGACGATAACCTACGGGGTAAGCACCGCTACGAGGGCGAATATCTTCACTATGGGCAGCGGAGTCACCTTCGTCGGCTGGACGGCGCACCGTGCCTCCGACGATAAGTGGTTCTGCGGAAAAGACGGCTGGGTAAGCGCCTCTGAGGTCGCCGCCATAGGCTCCAAATATGAGAGATATGTATATGAAAACAAAGCTTCGGTATCAAAAACGACGGCGGTGAACGGTGATACCGTGACCTTCTATGCTAAGTGGGCGCCTGACAAGGGTGTTTTGTGCGAGGATTGCGCCGGTACGGGTAAGCACTGGAATTGTCAGGGAACAGGATATTACGGTTCATGCGAATATTGCAGCGGTACGGGCAAAATGAATGAGTGTAAATACGGGTGCCGACCCTCATCATACCCCGTTACAAGCTCCACAATTTACACCAGAACCTGCAGCGCATGTAATGGAGAAGGATATGTGGGACAATGCGCACGCTGTTACGGCGAAGGAATTACAGACTCCTGCTCCGAGTGCGATAGAGGAAAAATACCATGCCCGGGAAGCTATCCATACTATACATGTACCAGAAAAGGAAACTGTCTGTGTCTGGGAAAGGGATATATATACTGTAAGAACAGTCACCTCTGTCCTGATTGTGGCGGAGACGGAAAGACGGAGTGCAGCGAATGCGGCGGAACCGGAAATATAAGATGTATTCATTCCTATATAAAAGTAGATTGTAAATATTGCTCGACAACAGGTAAAAAAGTCTGTATGGCGTGCAACAAGGGAGTCTGCCCAAAATGTAAGGGAAGCGGAAATTCCTCAACCTACTCGACGGGAGGAGGCTCGACGGGAGGTTCAACGGGCGGAGGTTCTACGGGAGGCTCGACTGGCGGGACAGGGACGCATACCCGTACCTGCGCCCGCTGTCAGGGAACCGGCTCGTGCAGACTGTGCTATGGCAGCGGAATCTGCTCGGTCT
>CAJTON010000026.1:27036-31577 GCA_910577605.1 uncultured Butyrivibrio sp. | reverse complement strand
GGGACATTCCGGCTGGGGCTCAAGCTCCGTTACCTGCAACAGCTGTCATGGCAGCAAAAAATGCAAGTATTGTAAGGGCTCTCCCAAATGCTCATTGTGCGCGGGTAAAGGATATTTGACAGATTAGATCGTAGCGAAGTGAAGAAATTAAAAGGGCGGCACAGGTTTTATGCTGTGCCGCCATTTTATGTGGGCGTTGGGCAAAGCCTTCCCAACCCGATTTTTTTTGTATGCATTTTAATAAACGCTGGGCTTTTCCTCGCCGTTCATTACGCGCAGACCGCCCTGAGCGAGAGCGAGAAGCTCGTCCTCTCCGGGATATACGGTAAAGGGCGCTATCCATTCGCAGCGCTCCTTAAGCCCGTCTATAACGGCGCTGTCGTATGCGATGCCGCCGGTCGCTATGATGCGGTCAACCCTGCCGTTTAAAACGGCAGCCATTGAGCCTATGTCCTTCGCGAGCTGGAAGATGAAAGCGGCGCGCAGCTCTTTCGCTTTTTCGCTGCCCTCGTCAACCATCTTTTCAACGTCGCGCATATCGTTGGTGCCGAGATATGCGTTGAAGCCGCCGTTTCCGACGATTTTTTTATAAACTTCCTTTTCGGTGTATTTGCCTGAAAAGCACATTTTGATAAGCGATCCTGAGGGTACGCCGCCGGCTCTTTCGGGAGAGAAGGCGCCGTCGCCGTCAAGGGCGTTAAAAACGTCTATGACCTTTCCCTTACTGTGAGCACCTACGGACACGCCGCCGCCCATATGGACAACTATGAGGTTAAGCGAATCGTAGGGCGCATTTATCTCTTTAGCGTAACGTCTTGCGACTGCCTTCTGGTTGAGCGCGTGGAAGATACTGATTCTCGGAAGCTCGGGAACGCCCGAATATCTTGCGGGGGCTTCAAGCTCGTCCACCGTAACGGGATCGACTATGTATGAGGGAACGCCGATGGAATCTCCGATTTCTTTGGCAAGTATTCCGCCGAGATTGGAGGCGTGCTGTCCCTGAACTCCGATCTCAAGGTCGTGCAGAAGCTCGCCCTCAACGGCGTAGGTTCCGCTCGGAATGGGCTTTAAAAGACCGCCCCTTCCAACTATAACGTCGAGAGTTTTGATGTCAAAGTTCTTGCGGAAATCTTTCTGCGCGAGTATGCTGTCGTAACGCGAGATTTCCTCGGTTGAATGGCGAAGCGTTTCGTCAAAAAGAAGGGTCTCGTCCTCGAAAACACCGATCTTGGTAGAGGTCGAGCCGGGATTGATTATCAGACTTCTGATAGGCATTATTGTGTGCTCCTTTCATTATTCATGCGTTGCTCCTCAACGCAAAAAGGTATACCCGAAGGGTGTTTCATTGATCTTGCGCTGTCTTCCAGCGCATAATAGTATCCTCGCAGAGGGTTTCATTGATATTGCGCTGTGTTTCAGCGCATAATGGTATCGTTTTTAACGGTTCTTAAGGCTTTCAGCGACAACAGCGCCGAGCGCTATGGAGTTTATTTTTACCTCCACGCTGTCGGAGCGCGAGGTGAGGATAACGGGTGCCTTCGTTCCCGTTATGAGATTGCCGTTTTCAAGCTTGCAGTAGTGGACCATAGCCTTGTATGTAATGTTTCCGGCGTGAATGTCGGGGAAAAGAAGCACGTCGGCGTCGCCTACGATCTTGCGTCCGGTAGCGCCCTTGTGAGCGGCGGCTTCGGGGCAGGTGGCGAGGTCCATCGAAAGGGGACCGTCAACTATGCATCCGGTTATCTCGCCGGCTTCGTTCATTCTTGTAAGCTCGGCGGCTTCGACGGTTGCGGGCATTTTGGGGTTGACGACCTCGACTGCCGCAAGCGGAGCGACTTTGGGATTGGTAACGCCGCACGCCTCGCATATTTCTACGGTATTGTTTATGATGTTTACCTTGTCCTCAAGAGTGGGGTAGGGTATGAAAGCCACGTCCGTAAGGAAGAGAAGGCGGTCGATGCCTTCAACGTCGAAAACGCAGACATGGGATAGCGGGCTGCCGGTGCGCAGACCGACCTCTTTGTCAAGAACGCTTTTTAAGAAGCCCTTTGTGTCTATAAGTCCCTTCATATACATATCGGCTTTGCCCTCATGGACCAGTTTGACGGCGGCGAGAGCAGCTTCCGTGGTGTCTTTTACGTCAATTATCTCATAATCCTCAAGCTTCATTCCGATTGAAGACGCGATTTCTTTGATTTTATCCGCGTCGCCTACCAGTATCGAATCGGCGATGCCCTGCTCCTTGGCAAGTTTTACAGCCTCAAGCACGTTTTCGTCCTGAGCTACGGCAACGGAAACCTTTTTTTTGCTGCAGGTTTTTGCCTGTTCCAAAATTTCGCTAAAATTCTTAGCCATTTTTTTCTCCTTTCAGTTCAGAAATCCATTATTAAAAAATAATAGCACTTTGGCGTTTAAAGGTCAAGACGCGCGTGAGTGAATCTCCGGTATGACTTGACAGCTTTTTGCCGGCGTGCTATCATACAAATTGCGAATGAATTGCAAAAGCTAATGACTTGCGTTTTTACGGAGGCAGAGATGGCAAAATCGTATTCTACGGTCAGTCACACGAAAATTATGAAATATCTCACCGAAAACAGTGATAAGACCGTTACGGTGGGAGATATAGAGGAGTATCTTAAAAAAGAGGGTATCGAGGTCAATGTTTCCACGATCTACCGTTTCCTTAATAAGCTGAACGACGGCGGTGAGCTTATCAAATATGCGGCGGGCAAGGGGGAAATGTCGTCTTTTCAGTATATAGGAGGGCGTCGTCACAACTGCCTTGAGCATTTGCATCTGCACTGTACGGAATGCGGAAGGATTATACATCTGGAATGCGGGTTTATGCAGGAAATATCGGAGCATATCATGGAGCACCACGGTTTTGAGCTTAAATGCGAATCCTCGGTGCTTTACGGGATATGCGGAGAGTGCAGGAGGTGACGCGTACATGAAAAAAATAACCGCTTTACTTTTTGCTGCGCTCTGCGCGGTTTTTGCGGCGGGCTGTACGCCGGAAGCCCCGGATAAAGGCGATAAATTAAGCGTGGTGACAACGATTTTTGCCCCTTACGATTTCGTAAGGCAGATCGCGGGCGATAAGGCGGACTGCGCGATGCTTTTAAAGCCCGGAACGGACGCGCATTCATACGAGCCGACGCCTAGGGATATAATCAGTCTGCAAAATTGCGATCTTTTCATATATGTAGGCGGCGAAAACGACGCGTGGGTGGAGGATATTCTTTCTTCAATGGACACGTCGTCCATGGAGATAATCAAGCTTATGGACTGCGTGGAAGAAAGATATGAGGAGGAGTTTGTAGAAGGAATGGACGGCTGGAACGGTCACGACGAAGATGACGACCACGCGGAATGGGACGAGCATGTCTGGACCTCGCCCGTGAACGCCGCGCTTATCTGCGGTGAGATAACGGAGACGCTTGAGCGTCTTGACGCGGCGAACGCCGCTTTTTATAAAAATAATATGCAGAAATACGGTAAAGAGCTTGCGGCTCTCGACGCCGATTTCAGAAGCGCGGTGTCGGACGCGCAGGGAGATACCTTGGTGTTCGGCGACAGATTCCCGCTGCGGTATTTTGTGGAGGAATACGGACTGAAATATTACGCGGCGTTTCCGGGCTGCGCGTCGGAGTCTGAGGCGAGCGCGGCGACGGTAGCTTTTTTGATAGACGAGGTAAAAAAAGACGGGGTCCCGATAGTTTTCAAGATAGAGCTGAGCAACGAAAATATGGCGAAAACCATCGCGGACGAGTCGGGGGCAAGGGTGGAAACCTTTTACACGGGACACAATCTGTCCAAGCTTGATTTTGACAACGGCGAGACATACGTCACGCTTATGCGCAGGAATATGGATTTGTTAAAGGAGGCGCTGGGCTGATGGCACTTTTGGAATGCAGGAATGTCAGCCTCGGATACGAGGGAAAAAAAATACTTTCGGATATAAATTTCGCTCTTAACGGAGGCGAATATCTGTGTGTCGTCGGAGAAAACGGCGCGGGCAAAAGCACGCTTATAAAGGGGCTTCTCCGGCTTAAAAAGCCGATGTCCGGCGAGATCCTGACAGGGGACGGGCTGCGCCCGAGCGAGATAGGCTATCTTCCGCAGCAGACGGAGGCGCAGAAGGATTTTCCGGCGAGCGTCGCGGAGGTCGTGCTTTCGGGCAGGCTCAATTCGCTCGGCGCGAGACCTTTTTACAACAGGGCGGATAAGCGGGACGCGCAGGAAAAGATGCGTCTTATGGGAATAGACGGGATACAGAACAAATGCTACCACGATCTGTCGGGCGGGCAGCAGCAGAGGGTGCTGCTTGCGAGGGCGCTGTGCGCGACGCGCAAAATGCTGATACTTGACGAGCCGGCGGCGGGGCTTGATCCCATAGTAACGGCTGAGCTATACGAGCTTATAGACAAAATAAACAGGGAGCTTGCGATAACGGTGATAATGGTGTCGCATGACATTGAGGCGGCTGCGAGATATTCGAGCCATATCCTGCATCTTTCGCACAGGCAGGTTTTTTTCGG
>CAJTON010000026.1:6074-27026 GCA_910577605.1 uncultured Butyrivibrio sp. | reverse complement strand
GTGAAACAAAGGATTACCTTACGACTAAGGAGGGACGGCGGTTTGCCGCCGGAGAAGGAGATCGGGACAATGCTTGAGCTTTTAGGGGATATGTTTCATTATGAATTTATGACGAGGGCGCTTACCGTCGGCGTGCTTGTGTCGTTATGCGCAGCGCTTCTTGGCGTGAGCATGGTGTTAAAAAGATACTCGATGATAGGCGACGGGCTTTCGCACGTCGGCTTCGCGGCGATGGCGGGGGCGTCCGCGTGCGGGATCGCTCCGCTCTGGGCGGCGATTCCCGTGTGCGTGATTTCGGCTGTGCTTATGCTGAAGATAAGTGAGAGAAGCCGGATAAAGGGCGACGCGTCCACCGCGATCGTATGCAGCGGCGCGCTCGCGATCGGAGTTATGATAATATCGCTTTCGTCGGGAATGAATACGGACGTGAATAATTATATGTTCGGAAGCATCCTTTCGTTAAGCGCGCAGGACGCTTTGATAAGCCGTATACTTTCCGTGGTCGTGATAATCGTTTTTATGATTTTTTACAACAGGATTTTTGCGGTCACCTTTGACGAAACCTTCGCGAGGGCTACTGGCGCGAGAGCAGGAGCGTACAACACGGTCCTTGCGGTGCTGACGGCGCTTACTGTGGTCATCGGAATGAGGATGATGGGCGCGCTGCTCATATCAAGTCTGGTTATTTTTCCGAGCCTGTCGGCAATGCGCGTGTGCAAAAGATACAAAAGCGTCGTGGTCTGCTCGGTAATAATCGCCGTGCTGTGCTTTATAACGGGAATAACGCTGTCCTTCGCAAAATCAACGCCCGCAGGGGCGAGCGTCGTATGCGCGAATCTTGCCGTGTTCGTTGCATTTGCGGCAGTTGGGGCGGTGAAAAAGAAGATAAAAGTCAAGGAGGAAGTATGAGTCGATTCGATATTTACTGTTACGGAATGATAGTTATCTCGCACAGTCTTTTGTTGGAGGGGGATTTTTTGAAGCCCGACGAATATTCGGAGCTTGCCGCCGCGTACCGCTTTCCGGGCGGTGAAACCGGAACCTGCGCGACTGTTCTTGCTTCGCTTGGCGCGGACGTAAAAATCGACGGCACGCATATAGGCGGAGCCGACGAGGCTTTTGTGCGCGATTTTTACAAAGACAAGTCGGTAACGCTTGATTCGCTTTGCTTTGACGGAGAGTTCGCGGGGCTTGAGGATTATATCATAGTTCACGGCGACGCGAGGACGCCGATGGGGACATTCGGGGATTTCTACGCAAGGGCGTGGCGGACCGGAGAAAAACACTGGAACAAGCCGAAGGAAACGGACATAGCGGATTGCAAGGCAGCCGCCATAGACCCGTTTTTCGGGGACGATTCCAATCTTGCGGCCGAATACTGCGTAAAGCACGGCAAGCCATATGTCACGATCGACTGCAAATACGACAGTTTTATACATAGGCACGCCGCTGTTTCCGTGATTTCCGGCGAAAGCCTTCAGAACAACTATCCCGGAAAAACAAGGGAGGAGCTATTTGAACGTTATCTTGACGGCAGCGACGGGATTACGGTAATCACAAACGGGAGCAGGGAATTTATATACGGAAGAAAGGGCGAAAAGCCGCGCCGCTTCATGCCATATAAGGTGGAAAACGCGAAAACGCTCGGAGCTGGCGATACTTTCAAGGCGGGTTGCGTATACGCCCTGATGAAAAATATGTCTGACGACGAGCTTGTGTCTTTTGCGAGCGCGTGCGCGGCAGCGGCGATCTCAAAGTATCCGCTCCAGCTTGACCCGCCAGTCCTTTCGGAAGTAAAGGCGCTTATCGAAAGTCAGAAAACGGCTGTGAATTTTTATGATAGCGTTGACGACGCGCTGTTAAAATTTGCGGTCATTATCTCAAGGCACAACGGCAAATATGTTTTCTGCAAGCACAGGGAGCGGGAAACCCTTGAAGTGCCGGGAGGGCACAGGGAGGCGGGCGAGACTGTTCTTGAAACCGCGAAAAGGGAGCTTTACGAGGAGACGGGCGCGGTTGTTTTTGACATAAAGCCTGTATGTGTGTATTCAGTGACGGCGCGGGATAATTTTGACGGACAGGAGACTTTCGGAATGCTTTACGCCGCCGACATCAGGGAGTTTGAGTCTGAGCTTCACAGCGAGATAGAAAAAATCGTGATGACCGATACATTGCCGGAGAAATGGACATACCCCGACATACAGCCGAGGCTTATTGAGGAGGCGGCAAGGAGAGGCGCTTTGGAAGGATTCTGATTATGAACAAAGAAATAAATATCATAAAAATAAGGGAGAATGGCGCGCTGTCCGAGAGGGCGGCGCAGTGGTTCCACGATAAATGGGGAATCCCCAAGGAGGCTTACGCCGAAAGCATCGCGGAGTGTCTTGAAAACAAATCGGCAGTTCCACAGTGGTATCTTGCAATGGACGCGGCAAACGGTGTTATTGTCGGAGGTCTTGGCGTGATCGAGAATGATTTTCACGACCGCAAGGACCTTACGCCGAATGTATGCGCCGTGTATGTGGAGGAGGAGTATCGCTGTCATGGCATAGCGGGCGCGCTTCTTGATTTTGTGTGCGCCGATATGGCTGATATGGGAATAGACACGCTTTATCTTCTGACCGATCACGATTCGTTTTACGAGAGGTACGGGTGGCGGTTTCTTTGTATGGCGCAGGGAGACGGGGAGGAAAAGATGTCGAGGATGTATGTGAAGGAAGGAAAAAGAGGCTGAGATATTGTTATATATAAGATGAAAATATGACTTATTTCATGCTTTAGAAATAATATTATAATATTTGAAAAAATAATTTATATATAGTAAATTCTGCATTTATTATAATAACAGAATTCTAGAATGTAATAATTAAACAAATTGGCAAGATGATGTATGAATGCTTATATTTTTGATAGCGATTTAATTCTAAGCGAATGCTTAGGATTTTTTCTTGCAGTTTAAAACATTATATGGTATTATACAAATGATAAAATTAGCAAAGTAAGAATAAAAATACTATTATTTTAAAAATGCAAGTTTATTGGTATTAGATTTGTACAGAAAGTGATGAAAATTATTCTTTGAGTGAAATACAGTAGAGGAGGAATTTGTCTTGAAAAATAAAAAAGGAAATTTTTTTAATAGATCACATAAAAATATAGAAAATAATAATATTATTAGCAGTAAAAATAGAAATGTATATGTAAGTATTAATAATCCTATAAAAGATAGGGCAAATAATTCTGAAAAAAATAACCATCAGAAAGATATAATTGTAAATTGTAACAGTTTTGAAACTGAGCCAAATAATGCTTTAGAAAGAAGTGAAAATAAGGGTACTATTCGCATAGATGGTACAAAAAAAGATAATAAGAGTAATTCTAAAAAAAGCATTAAAATTATGAGTAAAATTATAGTACCAATTATACTGGGACTTATGTCACTCATTGGTGTAATTATTACAAAAATGAATTTTAATTGCGTATCTAATAAAGACTCAACTGAAGATAGATATACGATTGAAAATGATGAGACTTATTATATAGATGATACATATTTTACTACTACACCTGTGGAAACCGATTCACTTCCCGATGAAACAAAGCAGGATGATATTTTGTATGGAGATTACACGTCTCAGGCAATAATCGAAAAAACCAGCAGCGAGATTGATACTGATGAAAGTGAAGCATATACATTAGACGAAAATTTAAGAAACGAAAAATTTATTGTAACTTTTGATACAAACGGAGGAATTCCAATCACAGATATTAAAGAGGTTGCATATGGAGCTTGTTACGGCGAATTACCTACTCCTGTTAAGGAGGGATATGTATTTGCGGGTTGGTATACCGATGAAACAGGCGGAATTATGGTTACAGATAAAAGCAGATATAGGTTTGATAGAGATTCTACGCTGTATGCACATTGGAGAACAAAGGATAGTATAATATATACAGTAAGCTTTGATCTAAATGGTGGGAGTTGCGAAATAAAAAATCAGGAGGTTGAGTACGGTAAGGAATACGGGAGTCTGCCCACACCGTCCAAAGCTGGAAGTACTTTTGAAGGCTGGTATACCGCAATGTCGGGCGGAAGCAGAGTCACCTTGAAAACCGTATATAATACGGCAGGGAATACTACCTTGTATGCAAGATGGGCGGATGTTTATGTGACTTCAATTTCACTTGAAAAAGCGGCGGACGAAACCGTTTATTATATTGGAGACAACGTTTCCGCTGCAGGAGCTGTACTTAAGGTTACATACAACGATCAAAGCATTGCCAATGTATCAGGCAGCGACTGCGAAATCCGCGTGCCTGACATGAGCACCGAGGGAAGCAAGACTGTGACGGTTTTCTACGATGGCAAGGAAACTTCGTACCCCATAACCGTCAAAAAGCCGACGATAAGCATAACCGGCGGCATCAACGGTTCAATTTCGAGCATGCTGACGGCTTCGTGCGATGCCGGCAAACAGCAGGGCATTACAGTGAATTGGTCTTCATCCGATACTTCGGTGGCGAAGGTTGACGGAAACGGAAAAGTAACATTTAACAAAAATAAAAATTCAAACGCAAGCTCGACCATAACCGCTTCGTATGCATATATGGGAAAGACTTACAGCGCCAGCAGAACCGTGAACATATCCTACGGCAATTGGAGCGGTTGGAGTACGACAGCTGCAAGCGCGAATGACAACAGACAGGTGCAGACAAGGAATCAGAGTAAAACAGAGAATACAACAAGTGATAAGTCTTCGCTTGCGGGGTGGACATTAACTGGAAAAAGTAAAAAATATACAAGTGATTGGTCAGGAGCTATATACAGATATTCAACACAAAAGTCTAATGATGACGGAAATGGTACGGAATATCAATTAGCTTATGAGGATTGGCGCTATTTTCATTATCATAACTATAACGCAGGAAGTATTGATTCAATCGAAATTGCTAATTGCCTTGGATTTTGTGAATTTTTCAAAGATGACACAGCTGCTTTTGGACAAGGAAGTGCAACAGACAGAGGCGGTAGACCGTTAAGTCAAAATTATTGGGACTATAATCATTATAATAATTGTCCTTATGGATATACAGCATACTGGCGCGATAGGAATTATATATATAGACAGAGAACATATAAATATATATATTCATATTCCAAAACAACAACTTGGACGGAATATTCCACTAGGACAATAAATTATACTTACTAAAAACGCGAAATGGAGAAGCTTGAATCGTCATAAGCGTGCGAGCTTAAGCAGTGCAGCTGTGGGACTTTATTTTCGCGGCGCGCTGTTAGCTTGCATATATGCCGATTCACTTTAAAATGGCAGTAAAACGGGGCTGTTAAGCTAAGAAATTAGGGGGCAGCTCCGTTTACTGTTCAAAAACAACTGCCAGGGCTCAAAGAATCCGGTAGTTGGTGAAATAACACCGCAAAAAACTTCAAAACGACAACTGACACCAGGAATAGGCAACAGAACAAACCAGAACGAATGTAGGAAGAAATTTAATATAAATTTTATTGTACAGATAAGTGTTTTTTTGTATAATTAGAATATAGTAGAAGCAGGATATACCGTATCTTGTGCTGCATCTTATGGAATATTGGCAGCTTCATAAGCATGGAATTTTAGAAATTGAGGTGATAAAGTGCAGGACGATACAAAGCAGACACCGAAAGTCATGGCAAAACGTACCGCAAAAAACAGCGTATTCCTTGATCTTTTTCAGAATAAAAGCTATCTGCTAAGGCTGTATAAAACGCTCCATCCGGAGGACACCGCAGCAACAGAGGATTCGTTGACGGATGTGACGATAGAGAATGTGTTGACCGATAACCTGTATAACGACTTAGGCTTTATTGTCAATAATAAGCTGATGATCCTCATAGAAGCGCAGTCTACATGGACAATGAATATTTTGGTAAGAGTTTTGTTGTATCTGGCACAAAGCTATCACGAATATTTCCAGCGTACCAGCCAAAACTATTATAAGAGCAAGAAAGTGAAAATGCCGAAGCCTGAGCTTTATGTGATTTTTACAGGAAATAGAGGGCAAAAACCCGATACAATATCTTTATCTAAAGAGTTTTTCGAGGACGCGGATATTGACATTGAAGTAAAAGCAAAGGTTATCTATGAAAGCGATACGGATGACATCATCAACCAGTACATTATTTTCTGCAAAGTTTTTAACGAGCAGACAAAACAGCATGGGATGACTGGGAAGGCAGTTACGGAAACGATTCGCATATGCAAGGACAGGAATATTTTAAGAGAATATTTAGCGCAGAGAGAAAAGGAGGTTGTGACGATTATGATGAGTTTGTTTGACGAGGAACAGATAATGAAGTCGTTTATTAAGAGTGAGCGGCATGATGAGGCGAGAGAAACCGCAGAAAGGCTTATAAAGAAAGGAAAGATGTCACTTGATGAAATTGCGGAATGTGTTCCAACGTTATCATTTGATGAATTAAAGGAACTTGAAGCCGAGGTTATGCAGTTGGCGTAGTCAACAATGCCGTTTAATATCAAAATAACATTGTAAAGGCGCATGGAACAGAAAATTGTAAATCATGCGTCTTTTTTTGCTCAAAAGGAGAAAGATGAGCGACAATATACAGCAAAAATGAAGCTGCCGCTTCATGAATTTTCATCCATTAATGCGACAGCCCCGTTCTCATTAACACATTATTGCATCAAAATCCTAGAAATCCACCTCTGTGTCATAGTAGCAGCACTTGAGCAGTTTTTCCATTTCTTCCTGGCTGGGCTGTCTCGGGTTGGAGCCGGTGCATGCGTCGAGGATCGCGTTTGCGGCGATCTTGGGAAGCTTTTCAAGGAACTCGTCCTCGGGAACGATGCCTGTCTCGGCGGGAAGTCCGCCTTCGCCGTAGTTCTTGATGCACTGAGGAATGTTGAGATCGTCGTTCATCTTGCGGAGCATTGCGATGAGGTTATTGATCTTTTCCTCGGTGGTGGAGCCGCCGAGCTTTACGAAATCAGCTATGTAAGCATAGCGTTCCGCAGCGGCAGGGTCCTTGGAGTTGTACTTGATTACCTTGGGAAGATACATTGCGTTGGCTGCGCCGTGAATAATGTGACCGCCTTCAAAAGCGGCTCCGGTCTTGTGAGCCATCGAATGTACGATTCCGAGAAGCGCGTTGGAAAATGCCATTCCCGCAAGGCACTGAGCGTTGTGCATTTTCGCTTTTGCGTCGGTGTCGCCGCCGAAGGATTTTACAAGATAATCCTTTACCATCTGGATCGCATGGAGCGCAAGAGGATCGGTGTAATCGCAGTTGGCGGTTGAAACATAAGCCTCGATCGCATGTGTCATAGCGTCCATTCCCGTATGCGCGGCAAGCTTGGGAGGCATTGTCTCGGCAAGCTCGGGATCGACGATAGCGACGTCGGGAGTGATCTCAAAGTCCGCGAGAGGATATTTGATTCCCTCCTGATAATTGGTTATGACGGAGAACGCGGTAACCTCCGTAGCGGTTCCCGAGGTTGAAGGGATGGCGCAGAAGTGAGCCTTTGTGCGGAGCTTGGGAAGACCGAATACCTTGCACATATCCTCAAAGGTCGTGTCGGGATATTCGTATTTGATCCACATAGCTTTTGCGGCGTCGATAGGCGAACCGCCGCCCATTGCCACGATCCAGTCGGGCTGAAACTCCTGCATTACGGCAGCGCCCTTCATAACGGTCTCAACGGAAGGGTCGGGCTCGATTCCCTCAAAAATAATTACCTCCATACCTGCTTCTTTGAGATAATCCTCGGCTCTCTGGAGAAAACCGCCCCTTTTCATGGAGCCGCCTCCGACGCAGATGATAGCCTTCTTTCCGCTTAAGCCCTTGAGAGCTTCAAGCGATCCTCTTCCGTGATATAGATCCCTCGGTAAAGTAAAACGTGCCATGATTAAAATATACCTCCTTATTTTTATTTCCGCCTTTTGTGGCGGGTATTGACTTTAGCCGGAAACCCGGCAAAGTATGTTATTTATTTAACAATCTCATTATAGCATATGTGTACAAATTAATCAATCGGAATATAAATTCTTTATAAAAATTTTACAAAATTTTACTGTTTGGACCGTCTTTTCCTGAATTCGCTAGGGGTGACGTTGTATTTTCTTTTGAAAAGACGGTTAAAATATGACAGATTATAGTAACCGCAGTCGGCGGCGACGCTCAGCACAGTGTCCTCCGAGGAGACGAGCATACGCGACGCCATGGAAAGGCGGTATTCGTTCAGGTAATCGACAAAGGAGCAGCCCATTATATTTTTGAAGAATTTCATAAAGTGCGACGGTGAAAATCCGCATATGCCGGAAATTTCCTCAATACTTATGGGCTGGGCGTAATTTTTTTCCGTATATTTTATTACGTCCTTTATCCTGTCGAGATTCTTGCTTTCCTTGTCGGCTTCCTTGTCCTCGGCGATCCCGGCGATGGCGTACATGAAGTCGAAAAGACAGCCCTTGAGCGCCAGCTTGTAGCCCTTGGGAAACGGCGGTATGCGTATCGCGTCCGCCCGGTCGAGGCAGCGGGCGAAATCGGAGTAGCAGTAATCGTCGGAGGTTATGACATGGTCAAACTGAAGCTTTCCCGAAAAAAGCGGCGCAAAGAACTCTTCGCTGACTGAATCCGCGACTTTTGACAAAAGCATGTCCACTGAGAATATTATATTCTCGTACTCCATGGAAAATCCCTCCAAACGGAAAATTCCGTGAACCTGTCCGGGAAGTGCGATAATAATATCGCCCGCTTCGACATAGCGGGACTCAAAATCAAGGCTGACCGTACCTTTGCCCTTTTTGACGTAAATGATTTCCATTTCGTTGTGCCAGTGAAGCGGGACCTCGCTGAAATCATAGGGAATCGAGCACATATAAATATTGAAAGGGAAAAGCGAATCGGAGTGCGACTTGTTTTCGCGGTAGTATTGATATTTCAAAGCGGCGACCTCTCTGAGAAATTATTTTGATAGTATTGTATCATATTATGCCAGTATTGTGCAAGAGCCGGAGCTTATTTTGATATTAGAATGCAAGTATAAAGTTCTGGTAAATTTTCTTAAAAATGCTTTATGATTCCCCTCGGGGATACCATTATGCGCGTGAAGAGGCGCGGGAGCAAGGAAAGCGGTATTTTAATGCACATATCTTCCCTTCCGTCGCCGTACGGAATCGGGACATTGGGAAAAAAGGCGTATGAGTTTGTCGATATGCTTAAAGCTTCAGGGCAGAAGTACTGGCAGGTGCTTCCGGTAGGACCTACGAGCTTCGGAGACAGCCCGTACCAGTCTTTCTCCGCGTTTGCGGGAAATCCGTATTTTATTGATCTGGATATACTTATTGAAGAGGGACTTCTTGACAGAAAAGAGGTCGAGGAAACTTTTTGGGGAAGTGATCCCGAATTTATCGAATACGATGTGATTTACAACGCAAGATTTGCGGTACTTAAAAAGGCTTTTCTTGCTTCGGATTATAGAGAAACCCCGCAGTACGCAAGGTTCCTTGAAGACAACGCCTGGTGGCTTGAGGAGTACGCGCTTTTCATGGCGATAAAGGGCGATCACGATAACAGGGAATGGCTAAGCTGGGAGGAGGACATAAGATTCGCCAGACCGGAGGCGGTCGAGCGATACAGGAACAAGCTGGCTGACGAAATTGAATTTTACAGATTCCTTCAGTTTAAATTCTATGAGCAGTGGGACAGGATAAAGGAGTACGCCAACAGCAGAGGGATAAGCATAATAGGAGATATTCCGATTTATGTCGCTTTGGACAGTGCGGACGTATGGATGAATCCGGGACTGTTTAAGCTTGACGCGGACCTTAAGCCGGTCAATGTGGCAGGCTGTCCTCCGGACGCTTTTTCGGACTGGGGACAGAAATGGGGGAATCCCATTTACGACTGGGACAAAATGGAGAGCGACGGCTTTGCCTGGTGGAAAAAAAGAATGGCGGCGTCAGCAAGGCTTTATGACGTGACGAGAATAGATCATTTCATAGGAATAGTCAGGTATTACAATATACCGGTTGACGGAGTGCCGAAGGACGGCTTTTTTGCAAAAGGACCGGGGATCAAGCTTATAGAAGCGATAGACAGCGTGATGGGCGACGCGAAGGTCATCGCCGAGGACTTGGGTGTTGTCGTTCCTGAAGTAACGGAGCTTATAAAGAAGTCGGGTTATCCGGGAATGAAGGTGTTCCAGTTTGCTTTCGATGGCAGCACGACCAACAAGCACGCTCTTCACAATCACAGGAAAAATTATGTCGTTTATATCGGAACACACGACAATGAAACAATAAAAGGATATATTGAGAACGCAACGGAACGCAACATTGAGTATATGAAAAAATATCTCGGCGTGGAGAGCGAAGAGGAGATTCCTGACCGTATGCTGCGCTTTGCGTATATGAGCGTCGCCGACACAGTCATTATCCAGATGCAGGACCTTCTTGGAAAGGACAACAGAGCGAGGATGAATCTTCCTTCGACTCTTGGCATCAACTGGAAATGGCGTATGCGTGACGGCGAGTTTACGCGGGAGATAAGGGATAAGCTGCGTGAACTGACCAAGCTGTACGGGCGCGACAGATACGCGAATTATTTTTACAGGGAGGACTATATGTTATCGGATATCTGCGAAAAAAATTACAATAAAGCAATTAAGGACTGCACCAATGAGGAGCTGTACGTCGCTCTTCTTGAGATGACGAAAACTCTTGCCGCTGATAAGGTAAGGAACGACGGCAAAAAGAAGGTCTACTATATTTCCGCCGAATTTCTTATCGGGAAACTGCTTTCAAACAACCTTATCAATCTCGGAGTTTTTGAAAGCGTGAAGAAGGAACTGGAGGACAACGGCAAAAGTATCTATGATATAGAGGAGATAGAGCCGGAGCCTTCTCTCGGAAACGGAGGTCTCGGAAGACTCGCGGCATGTTTCCTTGATTCTATGGCTACTCTTGGAATGCCCGGAGACGGCATAGGTCTTAATTATCATATGGGTCTTTTCAAGCAGGTGTTTGAAAACCGTTTCCAGAAGGAGACCGCGAACCCGTGGATAGAGGATAAGGGCTGGCTCACGAAGACTGATGTTTCATATGATGTAGATTTCGGAGGCTTCAGCGTTAAGTCGAGACTTTACGACATCGACGTTACGGGCTATAACAACAGGACCAACAAGCTTCATCTTTTTGACATAGAAACGATTGACGAGAGCATAATAAGAGGAGACGGAATAAGCTTTGACAAATCGGATATTTCCAAGAACCTTACGCTTTTCCTTTATCCCGATGACAGCGACGAGGCGGGTAATCTGCTGAGGATATACCAGCAGTATTTTATGGTGAGCAACGGCGCAAGGCTTATACTTGACGAGTGCCGCAAAAAAGGCTCCGATTTGCACGACCTTGCGGATTACGCGGTCATACAGATCAACGATACGCATCCTTCCATGGTCATTCCGGAGCTTATAAGGCTTCTCGGTGAGGAGGGCATAGGCTTCGACGAGGCGGTTGAGATCGTGACGGCGGTATGCGCTTATACCAACCATACGATACTGGCGGAGGCGCTTGAAAAATGGCCGGTTTCTTATCTTGAAAGAGTCGTGCCGCAGCTTGTGCCGATCATAAGAAAACTTGACGAAAAGGTAAGGCAGAGCTTCGGAGACGAATCCGTCTATATTATAGACAGCTCTGACAGGGTCCATATGGCTAATATGGATATACATTACGGTCATAGCGTAAACGGCGTCGCGTATCTCCATACCGAGATATTAAAGAATTCGGAGCTTAATAATTTTTACAGGATATATCCCGAGAAGTTCAATAACAAGACCAACGGCATAACGTTCAGGAGATGGCTTCTTCACTGTAACGAGGAGCTTGCGGCATATATAGACGGGCTTATCGGGACCGAATATAAAAAGGATGCCGCAAAGCTTGAGAAGCTTGGCGCATACCTTGACGACGGAGCGGTTCTTGACAGGATCGCCGCAATTAAAAAAGCAAAGAAGGTAACGCTCAAGAATTATCTCAAGGCAACGCAGAATGTCGACATAGATGAAAATTCGATTTTCGATATTCAGGTAAAGAGGCTTCACGAGTATAAGCGTCAGCAGATGAATGTTCTATGGGTCATTCATAAATATTTTGAGATAAAGAAGGGCAGACTTCCCAAAACGCCGATAACCGCAATTTTCGGCGCGAAGGCGGCTCCCGCGTACACGATAGCGAAGGACATAATACATTTGATACTATGTCTTCAGGAGGTAATAAACAGCGATCCTGAGGTAAGTCCTTATCTCAGAATCGTGATGGTAGAGAACTACAATGTTTCCAAGGCCGCCAAGATAATTCCGGCGTGCGATATTTCCGAGCAGATATCTCTGGCTTCAAAGGAGGCTTCCGGAACCGGCAACATGAAGTTTATGCTTAACGGCGCGGTTACCCTCGGAACAAGAGACGGAGCAAATGTCGAGATAGGCGAGCTTGTGGGCGAGGACAATATATATTTCTTCGGCGAGACGAGCGAGCAGGTAATTGCCCACTACGAGGCGGGAGATTACAGCGCAAAGAGTTATTATGTGAACGACGCCGAGATAAAAGAAATGATAGACTTTATAATAAGCGCGCCCGTTATGAAGGCGGGAGACGCGGAGACGCTTTTGAGACTTCACGCCGAGCTTATTAAAAAGGACTGGTTTATGACGCTTCTTGATATAAAGGATTATATCAGGGTGAAGGAAATGGCTTTGGCTGATTACGAAGACCGCAGGGCGTGGGCAAGGAAAATGCTTGTCAATATTAGCAAGGCAGGTTTCTTCTCGTCAGACAGGACTATTGAGCAGTATGACAAGGAGATCTGGAAGCTTTAAGGAGGCATTACAGCTGCTTTTCGGGAGGCTGCCGGTATAGGCGGCGGTTTTCCGGGAGGGGCGGATAATACGCATTAATAAGCGCGGGCGGATTTGTCACATTTATATATAATTGTTGCCGTAACCGGAATAATTATTGTGAAAATGTGAAAAAATAGTACTTGCCAAAAAAGATGATGTATGTTATTATCCAGATAGAGAAGTGCGCAAGCGATTGCGCAAACCTGATCCGATATGAAATGCCTAAAGCATTTTATATAAAAAAACTACATAAAAGTAAAGGAGAGAAAAGAGAAAAGATGAGAAAGAAAATTTTATCATTGGCACTCGTTGCCGCTATGGCTGTAATGGCAGTCGTAGGATGCGGCAAGAGCAGCTCAAGCAGCACCCAAAAGGGTACTGGCGGTACCGGAGACAAACAGACTAACGCCGGAGGCGATAACGAATCAAAGCCCGGCGGAAACGAAACGATCGATTACGGCGAAGGCACGATCAAGATTTGGGTTCCCGACAAGACTGTTGATTTCACCAAGGAGCAGGTAACAAAGTTTGCTGAGGCTCATCCCGATATGATGGGCAAGTACGAAGTTGTTGTTGAGCCCGTAGGAGAAGGCGACGCGGCAAAGAACATGATCGCGGACGTTGAGGCGGGAGCAGACCTCTTTGCATTTGCGCAGGATCAGCTCGCACGTCTTATCGGAGCGGACGCTGTAACTCAGATTCAGGGCGATTACGCTGATTTCGTCGCTTCCGCTAACGATGCCGGAGCAGCCGGAGCAGCTAAAGTAGGAGATAAGACCTATGCGTTCCCTCTTACGTCTGATAACGGATATTTCCTTTATTACGACAAGAGCGTGGTAACAGATCCTTCTTCACTTGACAAGATCATCGCAGACTGCGAAGCAGCAGGAAAGAACTTCTATTACTCACTTAACGACGGCTGGTATCAGCCCGCGTTCTTCTTCGGAGCAGGATGCACGCTTACCTATGAGACCAACGACAAGGGCGAGTTTGTAGGCTCCAATATCGACTACGCAAGCGAGAACGGAGTTGCAGCTATGAAGGGACTTATCAAGCTTGCTAACTCTAAGGCTTTGGTTTTAGGAAACGACGCGGCTAAGGCTACGAACGCCGGAGCTATCGTAACCGGAACATGGTCCGCTAAGACAGTTCAGGATATGTTCGGCGACAATTATGCTGCAACCAAGCTTCCTACCTTCAATGCTGACGGTAAGGATTATCAGCTCGGCGGATTCGGCGGATTCAAGCTTCTCGGTGTTAAGCCTCAGGAGCAGCCCGGAAAGCTTGTTGTATGCCTTGAGCTTGCTAAGTATCTTTCTGGTGAAGAAGTACAGCTTGCAAGATTCGATGCGGTTGAGTGGGGTCCTTCTAACATCAACGCTCAGAAGAGTGAAAAGGTTCAGTCAAACCCTGCACTTGCAGCGCTTGCAGCACAGCTTGCTTTCACTATTCCTCAGGGACAGTATCCTGAGCAGTATTGGCAGGACGCAATCGCTCTTGGAGATGACATCGTTGCAAACGCAAAATCTTATGCGGAAATGAGCGACGACGACCTTATGAAGATCCTTAAGGATTTCCAGGAGAAGGAGCAGGCTCTCGCCAAAGCAGAATAATTTCTGATACAGGAACTTATTATGCAGGGGGAGGTCTTCCCCCTGCATAATTATTAAGCACCGAACTGGAGGGATTATGAAACCTTTTAAATCGATAGGACGTTTTTTCTCGAATATCGGAAAAGACATTAAGGACATAGGCACTACCTTTGTGAAGGGCGATTGGAAGACCAAAATCTCATTTGTCATCATGGGTTTCGGCTCTCTGATGCGCAAACAATTCCTTCGGGGTATTGCACTGCTTGCTATAGAAGCGGCGTTTATATATTACATGATTACATTCGGAGCAGGTTATCTTTCTAAGATAACGACGCTCGGCACGGTTGCGACCGTCAAGGAACCCGTGTATTTCAACGGCGTTCCGGTGGGAGAGACGACGATATACGGAGATAACAGCTTTCTTATTCTGTTGTTCGGACTTCTCACCATTTTCATAATAATTGCGTTTATTTTTATCTGGCGCGTCAATATAAGGCAGTGTCGTAATGCCGAGCTTATGATAGCGGCAGGGAAAAAGCTTCCCTCGGTCAAGGAGGATTGGAAATCTCTTTTTGACCGCAATTTCGACAAAACGCTGTTGGCGCTGCCGCTTTTGGGTGTGTTTGTATTTACCATTTTGCCGATAGTGTTTATGATCTGCGTCGCCTTTACCAATTATGACGCAAGACACCAGGCGCCGTCCAATCTGTTTACATGGGTGGGATTTGAAAACTTCAAGAATCTGTTTTCAATAGGCTCGACCGGATTCGGCAAAACATTTATGTCCGTACTGGGGTGGACATTGATATGGGCATTTTTCGCGACCTTCCTCAACTATTTCCTTGGAATGGCGGTTGCGATTCTTATAAATAAAAAAGGCATTAAATTCAAAAAAATGTGGAGAACCATTCTTGTCGTTACGATAGCGGTTCCTCAGTTTGTATCCTTGCTTTACGTCGGAAAGCTTTTTGACGCCGACGGACTTATCAACCTCACTCTTATGAAATGGGGGTGGATCGAAAAGGCGATACCGTTTTGGACTAACGCCAATTACTCAAGACCGTTGATCTTGATACTGAACCTATGGGTAGGTATTCCGTATGTAATGCTTATCACCACCGGACTTCTGATGAATATTCCGGAGGAGCTTTACGAGAGCGCGAAAATAGACGGCGCGGGACCTTTTCAGATGTTCAGGAAGATTACGCTTCCGTATATGCTGTTTGTAACAGGTCCTTATCTGCTTACCTCATTTACGGGCAACCTTAACAATTTCAACGTAATCTATCTGCTGACGCAGGGCGGTCCCCGGTCCATGACACTGACCGGCGGAGCCGGAAAAACCGACCTGCTTGTTACTTGGCTTTATAAAATGACCATCAATGACACGAACTACAAGATGGCGGCGGTTATAGGTATTATGGTATTCGTTGTGACTGCTGTGGTATCTTTGGTAGTTTATAACCTGATTCCATCAGTTAGAGACGAGGAGGGATTTCAATAATGGCTAGAGAAAAGAAAATGCACAAGATGCATACCAAGGCAAGTAATGCCGTAGCTTATGTAGTGCTGACGCTTATAAGTATCATATGGCTTGTTCCTTTCATCTGTCTGATTTTGCAGAGCTTCCGCGGATATGAATCGGAGTTCGGAGGAATGGTCGGATACCTTGTTCCGAAGAAATTCACGTTGGAGTCCTATAAGTTTTTGTTTGACGGAAGCAGCCGTTTTGTTAAATGGTATACCAACACGCTTATAATCGCTTCTGCGGTCGCGATCGGACAGACGGCTTTTGTACTCTGCACGAGCTATGTTCTTTCGAGAATGCGCTTTAAGATGCGGAGACCGCTCATGAATCTGTGGCTGATACTCGGAATGTTCCCCGGATTCCTCACTATGATCTGTCTGTATTTCCTGCTCAAGCAGTTCGGACTTACGCAGACCGGAGCGGTTCCCGGACTTATCCTTATAGGTGTGGCAAGCTCGGCTATGGGATATTATGTCTGCAAGGGATATTTTGACACGATTCCGAAATCTCTTGACGAGGCGGCAAGAATAGACGGCGCGTCTCGCGCGAGGGTATTCGGTACGATGATGATACCTCTTGCAAAGCCGATAGTAATTTACACGGCGCTTACTGCGTTCATGGCGCCTTGGTGTGACTATGTATTTGCTTCTTATGTAGCGTTCGGAGATCCTAAGGGATACAACGTGGCGGTAGCATTGCAGAACTGGGTGTGGACCAGCGATTACCAGGGATATTTTACCAGATTCTGTGCCGGCGGCGTTGTGGTTGCGATTCCGGTCGTAATACTTTTCATGTGTCTGCAGAAATACTATGTTGAGGGCGTTACGGGCGGCGCTGTTAAAGGCTGATTTGTTTATTGTAGTCGGCAGTCCCTTAGGACTGCCGATTTTAGTAAAATAAAACAAGGAGAAATATAAATGAAAAAGAGACTGATTTGCATTTTTATGGCGGCTGTGTTTGCCATTTGTCTTTTGTCGGGCTGCGGCGATAAAACCGATTCCGGTAACGGAACTTCGGCGGGAGACGCTACGGCGGCGCAGACGCCTGCCGAGTCGGAAACTCAGACCGTACAGACCGGAGGGATTTGGCACGAACTTAATGTTATTGACGACAATTACCGCAATTACTACGAGATTTTTGTTCTTTCCTTCTACGATTCTGACGGAGACGGAGTCGGAGATCTCAACGGAGTTACCGAAAAACTTGATTATATCAAGGACATGGGATTTAACGGCATATGGCTCATGCCTATTATGCCTTCGCCTACATATCACAAATACGACGTGATAGATTATTGCGCAATCGACAAGCAGTACGGCACGATCGACGATTTTAAGAAGCTTGTTGAGGAATGCCATAAAAGGGATATAAGGCTTGTAATTGATTTTGTCATAAATCATTCCTCAACTAAGAATGAGTGGTTTATACAGGCTAAAGATTATTTAAAAGGACTTGAAGCCGGTGCCGAGCCTGACCTTGAAGAGTGCCCTTATGTGGGATATTATCATTTTTCCAAAACAAAAGAAAACGGAACTTATTATAAAGTAGGCGGAAGCGAGTGGTATTATGAAGGCTCGTTCTGGTCCGAAATGCCCGATTTGAATCTCGCTGACGAGAATTTGAGAAAAGAACTTCAGGACATTGCGAAGTATTGGATAGATATGGGCGTCGACGGTTTCCGAATGGACGCGGCGATGCATTTTGAAGAGAGTGATGTGAACTTTAACACAGAGGTGCTTAACTGGCTGTTCTCATACTGCAAGGAGTTGAATCCCGATTTTTATATGGTGTCCGAGGTATGGGCGGGAAGCTCGACAATATCGGATTATTATGCGAGCAAAACTCCCAGTATGTTCAATTTTGACCTTGCGGACGCCGAGGGCAAGATTATCAAAGCGGCAAGAGGCAAATATTCGGCTGCAAACCTTGTAAAAGCCATGCGTTCATATCAGGAGGAATACGCGGAGCATAATCCCGATTACATTGACGCTCCTTTCATTACCAATCACGATATGGGGCGTGTGTCCAACGCGCTTGTCAAGAAAGAGAATAATGTCAAGATGGCGGGCGGACTGCTTCTTATGATGAACGGAAGTCCTTTTGTATATTACGGCGAGGAAATCGGAATGGCAAGCTCCGGCAGTAAGGACGAGAATAAGCGTCTTCCGATGATATGGTCGTCAAAAGACACGACCGGAATGACCAAAGGTCCGTCCGCCGCCGACAAGGGGATCGAGTCCGCGTTCGCTCCGGCAGACGAGCAGCTTGAGGATGAGAATTCCATACTCAATTACTACAAGAGGGGACTTCGCCTGAGAAACGAAAACCCTGAGATCGCGCGCGGAAAGATCACGCTCGTTGAGGAGCTTTGCGTTGAGGATCAGGCGGCTATTACAAAAGAATACGACGGAAGCACGATCGGTATTCTTTATAATATATCTGAGGAAGAAATACAGGTAGATATCAAAGGCACCGCGCTTGAGGAAATGTCCATACGCGGTTACCTCACGCTGAATACAGACGAGGCGATAACGCTTTCCGACGGAGTTGTGACAATGCCCGCCAAGTCGATATGTATTCTGAAGCAGGAATAAATAAGATTTATTGAGAAAAACATTGTGATACCCACAAGGGAACGGCGTAACCGCTTATGGCGATTCACGCCGTTCTTTTGTCGCGAACGGATTTGCATGAATATTAATTATGACATAAAAAATGCCGATATCTTACACAGATAGTCAAATACTCCCCCGCAAGCAGTGGGGCATCAAATTTGAACCTCCCAAAGGGGCGGGGTATTTGACCCTCGCGGCATTCGTCAAATATCCGTGCAAGCATGGTTATTTTCCTCATTGCTCGCGGGAATAAATTATTTTGTACCGTAAACAAGGATTGTTTGCAAGGTGATCACGGAGGATTATGATATGGGTATTTCAGGGGGCGGAGCCATAAAAAGCCAGACGATGCTCAGCTCGATTTTTTCAAACAGGGGCAAGGTATCGACAAGCGCTGTGAACGTCAAAAAAAGCGGCAGTAAATCAAACGAGAAAAAGCCCAAAAAGCTTTTTTATAACTTTAAACAGATGTCGGCTATTATTTTGCGCGCCAAGACATCGGGCGGGGCAAGACGCTCGGTGGTTCTTGCCCGAGGCAAGGTCGCGCAGCTTCGAGGCAAAAAGGGAAGCGATATTTATGACAGCGGAGAGCTTGACAGCGCGATTCTCCATGCGGAGGCTATGGTGCGTGTCGCTAAAAAGCGCGTAAAGCATTTAAGGCAGGAGGAGGCGGCAGAGCGCGACGGGGTCATGCCGCCGGAGGAAAATTATGAGGAGACTGAGGAAACGGAAGGAATAATTACCGACGACACGGATACAGCCGAGATGAGCCGTGAGGAAATAGAGCAGTTGATGCGCGAAATGGAAAGGCTTATGCGGCAGTCCATGGAGGACATGGAGGAGGCCATTGATATGGAGGAGTTTTCCGAGGCGCTTATTGCGGATTGCGGCGAAATGTCGCCGGAGGAGCTTGACCAGGTCAAGAAAAAACACAGGGCTGACGAACTTCGCGAAATAACGGAGGCGGATATGAAATATCTCAAATCCATGTTCAACAGACTTCAAAGGGCGAAGCAAAGCGCCGCAAGCTCGTACAGTTCCGGCACAGGCTCGCAAAGCGGTTCTGTAAGTTCTGCCGGCGCTCAGGGAGTTAATTCTTCCGGAGTGTCTCAGAATGGCGTGGCGCTTGAACTGGGAGGCGCGGATATGCCTGTCGGGACGGTTTCGGAAGCGGTCGCGATGACTGCGGGGGCTACTGTAGACATTACCGTATAGCTTTTAATATTCGTAATCAAACGACACCCGGGCTGTCACATGGGGATTGTATTTGTTTCCCATTCTGACATGCTCCGGGTGATTTAGGTAGAGCGGGAGAATCTCCGGCCCTGTAAGATCCATCTCGACCATCAGATCCATATTTGCGGGGCGCTCTATGCAGTTGCGCCTTACATGGACGTCTTTAACGCCGTCGAAGGCTTCTTTTATGATATCAAACGCTCGTGCGTATTCTTTGATATGTTCGTCCTTGAGAAAATTTTTTTCAAATGTGAAAATAACTAAATGCCTTAACATACTGTAACCTCCGTTCGGTCAGATTTTGTGCGCCACGATTTTATTTGACGCGTGAACATGCTTCGGGACGCCGGGATGTTCGTCTTCAAACGTATATGATTTGAACTGTAAAATTTCCCAATCTTCATACATCTTGGTTATTTCTTTATCTTTTGCCAGACCGACAGCAAAGGGAGCGATATCGTCCGAAGCGGGTACGGTATCCGTGAATATCTGCATGATATGTATGCCTCCCGGGCAGGTATGCTCTTTAGCGCTGTTTATGAAGGCTTTCCAGTCTGCCTTATGCACAAAATGCAGAGTTCCGAATGACATGACTAAATCATATTTACGCTCAAACCGGAATGTACGCAGGTCCGCGGTAAAAGCGTTTACGCGTACTTTTTCCGAGGCGCATTTCTGATTAAGCTTCACGACCGCGTTTTCCGATAAGTCGAAAGCGGTGACATTGCAATATCCGTTTTTTGCCAGATAAAAGGCGTTTTGCCCCTCGCCGCAGCCTACGTCGATTATTTGTGAACTTTTATTTATCAGGTGTTCAAATTCTTTAAGCGTCGGATTCGGCTCCGACGAAAACGCGACGGCGTCTTTATCTTTGTATGCGTCCTCCCAGAAAGGAATAGAATTTTTTATCATTTACGCTCCTTTTTGCCCAGGGTAATATTCCCGAAGCAGATCGATTTTTGATAAGTTACCACATTTCTTTTTGGGTGTCAATAAGCGTACAGTCCTGTAATGCCAAATTATTCAAGTTTTGGCGTGTGAAGGAGAGTAAAGAATGAATGCCC
>CAJTON010000026.1:2367-6064 GCA_910577605.1 uncultured Butyrivibrio sp. | reverse complement strand
TGACATATCGTCTGCCTGATGTCATAATTTGAGTTGACGTTTGCGGAATCCGGTGATTTAAGAGCGAAAAATCCGGTCGCCGCATGAAAACGCCGTATGCGCATCGGTTTGCGCGATCTTGCGGAGGCAAAATATGAGCTACGATATTTATCTGCCGTCTTATTCAATAGGGACGGATGTCTATAAAGAAACGGACAGGATATGCCGGAAATACGGAGAAAGCGCGGTCGTTATAGGCGGAAAGCGCGGAATGGCGGCCGCAAAAGACAGACTGTCGGCGGCGGTGTCGGAAATGAAGATACTGGACTGGATATGGTACGGCGGCGAGGCAAGCTATGAAAATATAGAAAATCTTAAAAAGGAAAAAGCAGTCGCGTCGGCGGATATGATATTCGCGGTAGGCGGAGGCAAGGCGATAGATACCGCGAAGGCTCTGGCGGAGATTATCGGAAAGCCTGTTTTTACCTTTCCGACGATTGCCTCAAACTGCGCCGCCTGCACGAGCGTGTCTATAATGTACAATGCGGACGGGAGCTTTCTGAAACCGTTCTTTTTTGCGAGACCTCCGGCGCATTCCTTCATTGATACGGAGGTGATCGCCAAATCTCCGGCGCGCTATATGTGGGCGGGAATGGGCGATACATACGCGAAATATTTCGAGTCGTCAATTTCGTCAAGGGGCGAGAAGGTTCCGCATTATATTGCTTTGGGCGCGGCAAACGCGTCGATGTGCTACGGGCCGGTGATGGAGTACGGGGCGAAGGCGTACGCCGACCTTGAGGCGGGGCGTGAAAGCTATGAGCTAGAGCAGGCGGTGCTTGCGATAATAGTCAGCACGGCGGTGGCTTCGATACTTCTGACGACGGATAAGGTTATCGATTACAATACGGGACTGGCGCACGCTATTTTTTACGCGCTGACAGCGTATCCGCATATTGAGCGGAACCATCTTCACGGAGAGGTGGTTTCCTACGGGGTACTGGTGCTTCTGCTTGTTGACGGCAACGAGGAGGATTTCGAGCGTGTTTTTGCGTTCAGCAAAAGCGTCGGGCTGCCGACCAGACTTGCGGATATTGAGATGGATACCGACGGGCTTGGGGAGCTTGTAAAAGCTGCCGCTGCCATGAAGGATATAGAGCATAATCCTTATGTAATAACGGAGGAGATGCTTGAAAAAGCTTTTTTGGAGCTTGAAAAAAGAAATCAGATTTAAGGGAGAAGAAAAATGAAAAAGAAACTGGCATTGGTTCTGGCGGCAATGATAGCCGTCATGGCGCTCGGCGTGACGGGCTGCGGCAAATCGGGAGGAGCAAAGGACGGCTCCGACAAGATAGGAGTGATTCAGCTTGTTGAAAACGGCGCCTTCAACGATATGAGGGACGGCATTGTGGAGCAGTTAAAGGCTAACGGCTATACGAACATCGACGTGCAGTGCGCGCAGGGCGACGCTTCGGCGATACAGACGATCGCGCAGAATATGGCGGACGGCTCGTACAAGGCTGTATTTACGATCGCAACGCCCGCAACGCAGGCAATGGTAAATCAGGAGTGCGATACTCCGGTGTTTTTCTGCGCGGTTTCAGCGCCCGTCGCGGCAGGCGTTATAACGGATATGGATAAGCCCGACAAGAATGCTACGGGAACCTCGAACGCGATTCCTGTGGAGGATATTTTCTCGTTCAGCGCGAAGCTTACGCCCGACGTTAAGACTTACGGCTTCCTTTACTGCATGAGCGAGGTCAACTCCGTGAACACGGCGAAGGCGGCAAAGGAGTACTGTGACGCGAACAGCATTTCCTATGAGGAAATAACCGTGACGAACTCGTCGGAGGTCCAGCAGGCGGTACTTACGCTCGCTGACAAGGTGGACGCTATTTTTATTCCCAACGACAGCGTTATCCAGTCGGCTATGACTACGGTCACGGAGGTCGCGAGAGATAAGAAGATCCCGGTTTACGGAAGCTCCGCCACAATGGTGGATTCGGGCGCGTTTGCGACTATCGCCATAAGCGACGTGGAGATCGGTAAAATGACGGCTGACATGGGACTTAAATATCTCAAGGAAAATACCGCCGTTGCGGATATTCCTGCAATCGTCGTACCCGCGGAGCAGACTGTGATAAATCAGACGACGCTTGACGCTCTCGGAATAGAGATACCGGAGGACATTAAGAGCAAGGCTGATTTTGTAAAGGATCCGGAATAAAAAATAACGGAATTTACAGGCGGCAGGGAATTGCCGCCTTGCTTTTGGGAGGAATAAAAAAGTGACACTTGTATACGGTTCCTTGCAGCTCGGTCTGCTGTACGGAATAATGGTTTTGGGAATCTACATAAGCTTCAGGATACTTAATATACCCGACCTCACGACGGAGGGAAGCTTTACCTTCGGGCTGGCGGTCTCCGCTATGATGGCGGAGATCGGACATCCGTATTTGGGGCTTTTGCTTTCCGTGACGGTCGGGGCCGCGGCGGGCTGCGTCACGGGACTTTTGCAGACAAAGCTCAGGATCCATCCGGTTCTGGCGGGAATCATCACGATGAGCGGGCTGCATTCGATAAATATTTTTGTGCTTAAAAACAGGGCGAACGTATCTCTTATGAATAAGGACACGCTGTTTTCGGACGCGAGAAAGCTCTTTGCGGGACTTGACAAGGACATAGTCAGGCTTATCGTCGTGCTTGCGGCGGCGCTGCTTGTGATAGTGCTGCTCGCGCTTTTCTTCAAATCTCATTTCGGACTGTGCATAAGGGCGACGGGAGATAATCAGGATATGTTGAGCGCCTCTTCGGTAAACGTAAATATTACCAAGATAGCGGCGCTCGGACTCTCAAACGCCTGCATAGCTTTCGCGGGCGGGCTTACGACGCAGTACCAGAATTACGCCGATCTTAATTCCGGCGTGGGAATGCTTGTTGTGGGGCTTGCTTCGGTCATAATAGGAGAGGCGATTTTCGGAAAACGGGGAGTGACTGCGGGACTTTTGTCGGCAGTGACGGGCTCCGTGATCTACCAGTTCATTATTTCGCTCGCGACCAAGTACAGCGTTTTCCCTACGCAGATGTTTAAGCTCGTGGCGGCGGTCATCGTAACGGTAGCGTTAGCGATTCCTGCGGTAAAGGAATCGGTCAGAAAGATGAGAACGCGGATAGGAGGGCGAAGGGATGCTTGAGATAAAAAACGCGGTCAAGGTTTTCGCGCCCGGCACGCCCAACGAATATAAGGCGCTGAACGGTCTGAATTTAAAGCTTGAGGACGGTGAATTCGTGACCGTGATCGGCTCGAACGGCGCCGGCAAGTCCACGCTGTTCAACGCGGTATGCGGCAATTTTTGGCTTGATTCAGGGCACGTTATTCTGGACGGTACGGATATAACATATTGGTCCGAGCATAAGAGGGCGCGCAGGATAGGGCGGATCTTTCAGGATCCCATGAAGGGCACAGCGCCTAATCTGACGATCGAAGAGAATCTTTCGCTCGCGTATTCGCGCAGCAAGCGCGGAGGACTTGCGCCCGCGGTGACAAAGGCGGAGCGCGTCATGTTTCGCGAGGCTCTTGCGGGCTTTGACATGGGACTTGAGGACAGGATGAAAACAAAAGTCGGGCTGCTTTCCGGCGGTCAGAGACAGGTGGTGACGCTTCTTATGGCGACGCTCGTGCCGCCGAGTCTTCTGCTTCTTGACGAGCATACGGCGG
>CAJTON010000026.1:0-2357 GCA_910577605.1 uncultured Butyrivibrio sp. | reverse complement strand
TCTCGATCCCAAGACCGCCGAGAAGGTAATGCAGATAACTAAGGAGATCGTCGAAAAAAACAAGCTGACCACGCTTATGATAACCCACAATGTAAAATCCGCTCTTGAAACAGGCAGCCGCACTATAATGCTTGACGCGGGCGGGATCATTTTTGACATGGATGAAAACGAGCGCGAGGGCATGACCGTCGAGGAGCTTATGAAGCGCTATTCCGTAAAAAGGCATGAGCAGCTTGACAGCGACAGGCTTATTTTCGGATGACTTTAAATAAGCAAATTCCTTTGATAAAAAATTGACAATTTAGGACAAAAATGATATGATGACAAAGTGGGTATTTTCTGTTCTTACTTAAAGTATGTCGGGGGATTGTTAAAAAAATAACATTCAATATCAGTACGGACGGACGCCGTTCTGCGTCCGGACGGTCAGGAGAACATATGAAAGCAGTTTATCCGGGCAGCTTTGACCCGGTCACCTTGGGACATCTGGATATTATAAGCCGTTCGGCGAGCATTGTGGACGAACTTATTGTCGGTATTCTGGTAAACAACAATAAGAAGCCGATGTTCACTATGGACGAGAGGCTTGAGATGCTGCGGGAATCCGTAAAGGATATTGCGAATGTCACCGTCAAGACATTTGAAGGCATGACCATTGATTTTGCCAGGGAAAATAACGCAAAGGTCATAATCAGGGGGCTTCGCGTGATCTCGGATTATGAGACGGAGATGCAGATAGCGCAGGTCAACCGCAGTATAGATTCCTCGATAGAAACAATGTTTCTCGCAACGGGACTTGAGTTCTCGTTCTTAAGCTCTACCATAGCCAAAGAAGTAGCGTTTTACGACGCGGGCGTGGAGAAGCTCGTACCGCCAATAGTAGTTACCAAATTTAAAGAAAAATATAATAAGTAAATCATTTTAAGGAGGATTTTTTTAATGGCAAAGAAAATCGTTTTAGCAGGCGCTTGCCGTACTGCAATCGGAACAATGGGTGGAGCGTTAAGCAGTATTCCCGCAGCCGACCTCGGAAGCATCGTTATAAAGGAGGCGCTTAACAGGGCCGGAGTTCCCGCCGACAAGGTGGATCATGTTTACATGGGCTGCGTTATCCAGGCAGGTCTCGGACAGAATGTAGCGCGTCAGGCTTCCATAAACGCAGGGCTTCCGATCGAGACTCCCGCCGTTACGGTCAACGTGGTATGCGGCTCCGGTCTCAACTGCGTAAATATGGCGGCGCAGATGATCGAGGCAGGCGACGCGGACATTGTTGTAGCAGGCGGTATGGAGAGCATGTCAAGAGCTCCTTACGCGCTTCCCAACGCGCGTTTCGGATACAGAATGAACAACGGAACGCTTGTTGATACGATGATAAAGGACGCTCTCTGGGACGCTTTCAACGATTACCATATGATAAGGACCGCAGACAATATCTGCGAGAAGTGGGGACTTACAAGGGAAGAGCTTGACGAGTTCGCCGTAAACAGCCAGAATAAGGCTGAGAAGGCTATGGCTGACGGCAAATTCAAGGACGAGATCGTTCCCGTAGAGGTTAAGGTAAAGAAGAACACGGTCGTTGTCGATACCGACGAGGGACCCCGTCCCGGAACTACTATGGAGGGACTCGCAAAGCTGCGCACCATCAACCCCGACGGATTCGTAACGGCAGGAAACGCTTCTGGAATCAACGACGGCGCCGCTGCTATTGTAGTTATGACCGAGGAGAAGGCAAAAGAACTCGGAGTTAAGCCTATGGCTACATGGGTAGCGGGAGCGCTCGGCGGAGTTGATCCTTCGATCATGGGTATCGGACCTGTCGCTTCAACAAAGAAGGTTCTCGCGAAGACGGGAATGAGCATTGACGATTTCGACCTTATCGAGGCTAACGAGGCGTTTGCGGCTCAGTCGATAGCGGTAGGAAAGGAACTCGGCTTCAATCTTGATAAGCTCAATGTCAACGGCGGAGCGATCGCTCTCGGACATCCGGTAGGCGCGTCAGGCTGCCGTATTCTTGTAACGCTTCTTCACGAGATGGTGAGAAGGGACGCAAAGAAGGGTCTCGCGACGCTGTGCATCGGCGGCGGAATGGGTTGCTCGACTGTTGTTGAGCGCGACTAAGCGTAAAAATAATAACCGGCATACGGCTTTTAACGGGTCGTATGTCGGAATGATTTATACCATTATGCGTTGAGATACAACGCAATAATAATGAAAGGAGATTTTGAAATGGAATTCGTTACATACGAGGTTGAAGGCGCTGTCGGACTTATCACGATAAACCGTCCGCAGGCTCTCAACGCTCTTAACAGCCAGGTGCTTGAGGAGCTTGACGAGGCGTTTGCGGGAGTTGACCTTAA
>CAJTON010000025.1:28643-45582 GCA_910577605.1 uncultured Butyrivibrio sp. | reverse complement strand
GGAGGATTCCTTCCGCGACGGCTCGGTCGATCTCATTACCCTACTTGTCGCCGGCGGACTTTGTCCCAGCCGCTCCGACGCTCGCCGCAATATAGAGCAGGGCGGCGTGACCGTAAACGGCGAAAAGGAGACGGATTTCAACAAAACCTACTCCAAAGAGGATTTTGGGGACGGAATCGTTATCAAAAGAGGTAAGAAAAATTTCAAGAAAATGATACTGTAAAATCTTTTTTCATCAGTTGCAAAAGAACGCGGACTTATGCGCTAATGTCCGCGTTCTGCTTTTGTCATTTCAACCGTCAGGCGAATCGGCTCCCCGTCTTCTCCCCTTGCGTTATTGCGGCGCTCCTTTTTTTATACTAAGATAAAATAAATAAACCGTATAAAGGGAGGCGGCGTAAATGGATAATCTTAAAACAGGAGAAATAATAAGCAAAAGGCGCAGAGAAATGGGGCTGACGCAGAATCAGCTTGCCAAGTCTTTAAATATTTCGTTTCAGTCGGTGTCAAAATGGGAAAACGGGGCGTCCTACCCCGACATTGAAATGCTTCCCAAGCTGGCGGCGGCGCTCGGCACGACTGTTGACGGTCTGCTCGGTTACGGCAGCGTCGCGGCGGATTACGACGATCGCTACAACACGAAAGAATACTACTGGGGTCTTAAACCCAACCGTATCTGCTATGACATAATGAAAATTCTTCCGCCGATCAAACCGTACCGGGTGCTTGACATTGGCTGCGGCGAGGGAAAAGACGCGGTTTTCTTCGCAAAGTGCGGCTATGCGGTGACAGCGTTTGACATTTCAGAGCAGGGAATCGAAAAAGCAAAAAGACTTGCGGAGTACAACAAGGTCGAAGTAAAATTGTTTAAGGCGGATATTTTCGATTACCGCCCCGACACGGAATACGACATTATTTTCAGCAGCGGCGTTCTCCACTTCCTGCCGCGGACGGAGCGCGAGAATTTCTGCGGCAGCCTGAAATCCCACACGTCGGAGTCCGGCATAAACGCCATGAACGTATTTGTCAGAAAACCTTTTATAAACCGCGCGCCGGACAGCACAAGAGATGAAGAAAAAAGACACCCGTGGCGCTCCGGCGAGCTTTTCGGATATTATCACGACTGGCTCTTTCACACCTGCCGCGAAGAAATATTCGACTGCAACAGCGGCGGCAAGCCGCATAAGCACTGCATGGATACGCTTATCGCGCAGAAACACGCAGAAGAACTTTGAGCAGAATTACCGCAAAGAGATTTTCAAAGATTTTTACCAAGAGCTGAGCGTATGAACCGTATCGAAGTAAAACAAGTCAAAACCTGCTATGATTATTCCGAATATTACTGGATAATCGACGGTATACCTATTACGGAGCATCTCGACCGCTGTCCGAAAGGCTCCCTTGCGAATTTCAAAACTCTGCTCGGTCTTCTCCTTTTTTCATAATATATCCTCCTCAACAAAAATTATTTTCACGTCGTTCGTCAAGGAATAATTTCCTGCTGCTGCCGACAGACCCGTACTCTGTGTTCTCTATTATTTCTAAATATGACAAAATCGAACATATTTCTCAATAATTGCCGCTTAAACGACAAAAATATCCCTTAAACTTCATAACGGAATGTTGACTGAACCGACATTTTATGATAATTATTATTTATATGTGAAAGTAAGGGAGGATGAAAATATTGGCAGAAATGCGGCTTGTACTGTGCGACGACGACGCTGCCGAACTGAATGAGCTTCGTGAATATATAACAGAATACATAAATTCGCGAGGTCTTTACGGTGAAGCCGTCTGCTTTTCTTCCTCTGCCGAGGTTCTGCAATACGTGAGGACTGCGCCTCCGGACTGCGTTACCGTTTATCTGTTAGATATAATAATGCCGGATTTCGACGGGATAACCCTAGGGAAAAAAATACGCGAAACCGACAAAAACTCGACGGTCATATATATCAGCAATTCAAAAGAATACTCACTCGACGCGTTTTCCGTAAGAGCGTTTTCGTATCTGATAAAGCCATTTTCCCAGCAAAAGCTGTTTGAGGAGCTTGACGAGTGCCTTGACAGGTTTCAAGTTGTGCCGCAAAAGCTAATGATAAAAACGGCGGACCGCACAGTTTCCGTACCGATTCAGGAAATAATAGCGGTCGAATATCTCGACCACAGACTTATATATCAGCTTGCAAACGGCGAAAAGCTCAAAGGCGCATATTACAAGCAGTCCTTTGATGTCCAGGCGCAGAAGCTTCATCAGACCGGCGTTTTCCTGAAAATATCGGCAAGCTACCTTATAAATTCCCGTAACGTTTCGGGGATAAAGGCCGACGAATTCATAATGCGCAACGGTTCTCAATACAAGATTACCCGTAAATACGCCGACTCGAAAAAACTCTACATGGACAGCGAAATACGGCGGCTTAAAACAGTATACTTAAATAACGATAATTGATACGGAGTGATGTTATGTTTATTTATTTACATAATGTTTTGAAAGAAGCGATGATTTTCGCTCTATATATATTTGTTTGCATGGCCCTTATGAAGCCGCGTTTTTCACGGGCGGTCTCCTTCATTTCATATGCGGGAACAATTCTTTGTTCCGTCTGTGTCTCCGCGGCGTTATTCCTGTCCGGACGGCAGACGACAGCGCTTACCCTGCTGCCGCTTATAGCATATCTGCCGTTTTCGATATGTCTGTACATTATATCTGAGAACGGTATATTTGAAGCCGCGACAGCCTGCTCGGTAGGCGCGCTGTCATCGCTTATCATCAGAACAATGAATAAAATACTTAGACACTTTTTAGTGAAAGAAGGAATAAACGGACTTGCGTATGATATTGTTCCTGTGATCGCGACATTTATCCTCGCCTCAGCAATGGCGTTTACGGTCTATCGCTTTATACGGAAATATTTCAAGGCACATATTAACGCGAACAAGCAGAACAGCCTTATTATACTGATTCCCTCCTCCACTCTCTTACTGCTTATTTTTTACAACCTGAACAGCCTTTCCTCCTCCGCCGTCATGATAATGACTCTCGCGGTAGCGGTGGCATTTTTTACTGTTGCGGCACGGCTTTTCGCCTACTCGTCAAGAGCCGTCGAAGCGGAGCAAAACGAGAGAAGGCTTTCCGAAAGCCTTGAAGCGCAGCGCCTCAATCTTGAGGCTATCTGCCAAAGCGTAGAGGCGGGGCGGCACTACCGCCACGATATGCGGCACCATCTCAAGGTGCTTTCCGGAATGGCGATGCGGGACAATTCCGCCGAGATACTGAGCTATATCGGCGAGCTGAGCGCGGCCGCCGAGCTTTGCGAGCCTGAGCTGTACTGCAAAAATCCCGCCGTAAACGCTGTTGTCTCCGAATATATGAACCGCGCAAAAAAACTTGGCTGCAAGATAAAAAATAAAATACTTATACCCGAAAATATCCCGTTTGACCTGCCCGACGTATGCGTTATTCTGTCAAACGCCCTTGAGAACGCGCTGAACGCCTGTGAGAAATGCCCCGACGACGACCGCCGCATAGATTTACTGGCGGATTTTTCGGATGAAAAAAAGCTTACCATATCGGTAAGCAATACCTGCTGCGAAGCGACAGAAATAGACGGCGACGGGCTTCCCGTGATAAAAAAACGAACGGACGGACACGGTATCGGACTTCGCAGCGTCAGACAAATAGCGGAAAAATATAACGGTTTTCTTTGCTGTGAATGCCAAAGCGGTCAATTCTATTTCAATGCGGTAATTTTCTGCCAATCCGGTACGGGCGGCTCTTCCACGCGCGGCGATACCGTGAAAAAGCGCGTCAAGGCTCTCCCCTCTGTACTTGCCTTGCTCATATGCGCGATAGGCATACTGAACATTTCGCCCGCTTCGGCATACGCGCTGTCGGACGCGCTCTCAATAGAGATAAAAACAATAAGCTACGGCTGGGGGGACAATAAATTTAATGCGGAACTTCCGGGTTTTTCAGGAGAAAACTCGGACAGCCTGAATAAAGCCTCAGAGGAATTTATTGATATGGCTACCGATATTTTCTGGAAATACGCTATTACAAAATATGAAGGATTTGTTTCTGAGGACTCCGGCTATAAGATCATAGCGGATAACGAAAAGTATATGTCCGTACGCTTTTACGCAACGTTAAACATAGGCGGTTCGATGGATTACCAACGTTATATAACGATTGATAAACGCAAAGACAAAGAACTTACACTTTCCGATTTATTTGATGAAAATTACGATTATATCGGCAGTATAAGCGAGGAGATCCTGCGGCAGATGAGATACCGTGTGGATAACGAGCATGCGAATTATTTTATTCCCGGCGGCATATGGCGCGACGATGAATGCTTTAAGGAAATTTCGCCGCAGCAGAATTTCTACCTGAATCCCGAAGGAAAATTGGTTATTGCATTTAATGAATACGAGGTGGCTCCCGGTTCTATGGGCTGTCCTGAATTTGAAATGCCCGACGAGATCTTCAAACCGGATTAAACGGTGAGATTATGAGAACGGTTCTCTTATAATCTGACGAAATATTTATGGCTGTTCAATGGTTTGATGAATTGGACAGATATTGAAGATAATGTATTCATAAAAACTGCCGGCAGACAACTCTGCCGACAGTAAAATTTTATTTGTTCAATTTCGTGATTGACCGGATATTCTGTTATCACCATATTCCGAAGCACTTTCCGATCCAATAGCCAAGACCCAGTACCCAGCTTGTAAATATTCCGTACAGTATTACCGGACCGGCGATGGTAAATATCTTGGCGCCGACACCGAAAATCTGGCCTTCTTTTTTGAACTCTATAGCGCTTGCCGCGACCGAATTGGCAAATCCGGTTATAGGAACGAGCGCTCCCGCGCCGCCGAATTTCGTGATCTTTGGATAAAGACCTACGGCTGTGAACAGCACAGACAAAAATATCAGGATAATCGAACACCATGTGGACGCGCTCTGTTTATCGAGATGATAGTAGTAGGTGCAGCAGTTGTATATTATCTGACCTATGAGGCAGATAATGCCGCCCACTACAAACGCTTTAAGCATCTGCAAAAAAAGATTGTGCGTCGGCGTCACGCTTTCAACGTATCTGTTATACTGTTTTTTATCTTTTTCATCCATACTTATTTTCCTCTCAGAATCAAATTTTCTCCGGCTGTAACCGTTATGGAATTAGTATGTATGAAAAAATTACATTTATTCCTGAGCAAAAGAATTAACCCATTCGCAGCAGGAATTTATGAACTTGGAGTTGGTAGGTCTTGTATCGTCGCCGCCGAACACCTCGTCGAAAGTATCCGAATATTTCGGATCGTTCCTGCCCGACCATGTTACGTCTATGACGTAGCGGATATTTCGCTCCACATTACCCGATGAAGTCTGATTTGATCCGGCGATTTCGGGATAAATGCTTTTGGTTATCGAAGCAAGCGAATCAGGATCGTTAATGGCAAAAATAATAGCGTCCCGTATATATTTATATCCCGTCATTCTTATTGACACGCCTAGCTTTCTCAAAAGTTTCACGACAAGCGCGTAAGTAGTCGGAAAATCATCCTCGTAAGACGCGCGCGCCGCATTCAAATGCGCTCCCGCCTGACGCGCGGCAATCTGTTTTATCCGCTTTACAAGCGCATCGCCGTTAAACGGCTTCATAATAAAATACGAAGCGCCCATGCGTATAGCTTCTCCCACTATCCCCTCGCTGCCTGCGGCGGAAATCACTATATAATCCGGCTTGTCCCCGCCGTAATCATCGCTCTGCGCTATCGCCTCCATCACCCCGATGCCGTCCACCTTCGGCATAACAAGATCAAGAATGACCATATCAGGATGAGATTCTTTAATTGCGATTATCGCCTCCTCGCCGTCCTTCACGGCGCTCACAAGCTCTATATCCTCTTCCTTTGACAGAAAATTGATGATAAGATTTCTTGTAATGTCGCTGTCATCCGCTACCACAACCCGTATATCCTTCATATTCTCAGCTCTTTCTCTTATGTATTCTTTTCTATAATATCATAATTCAGAATTAAATACAACTTACATCGGCGCTAATAAAAATATCTTAAATTTTTTATAATTTCAACCCCCGGAGGCTAAATTTGCAAGGAAATAAAAGAGCCCTCCCAGACCCTTTCCCAAGGCAAAAAAAACAATTATGCAGCAAAGCCCCACAGTCAGCTTTACCCTGCGCACAAATATCGGTATGCCCTTGAGCGCCTCCGCTAACGACACGAGAAAACAGCCCGTAAACACTCCCATGAAAAGCACAGCTGGCACGATCAGCCACGCGGGAAACGAAACCGGAGGCATGAATACAAAAGCGACGTTTCCCAGAGCCGCGCCACATATTATCATAAGCTCGTAAAAACGTATCTTCCCGGCCGTATGGGTGTACTGAGCAAAGCGCGTTATAACTCCGACAGTTGCGATAATAGCGAAATAGCCGCCTGCCGTCGCCGCACCGCCGCCAAGCGCGAACAATATCAAAAGAGCCGCTTTAATCCACATCCTCTGCCTTGCCCTCCCTTACGCTGTCGTTTATGACCGCCGTATTTACCTCGTCCTCATAAAGACGCATTTCCACCTCAAGCGGCGTGGGATCCTTCTCATAGCGTCTGCGTCCGAAATGATTATAAAATACGATAATGCCTCCCGTCAGCCCGATGCAGTAAGCCGCCTGCATCCATACGAGCCATTTATCCCCTCCGGTCACAAATTCACACACCGCGCCGAAAACGGAATTTATGTCTATATCGTTTCCGTACGCCATAATTGCAAAGGCTCCGCCGAAAAAGACTATAAGCGACACCGCCGCTACCTTCAGCCATTGTATAAAAGGGTTCGGCTTTATTTCCTGCTTGTACGAAATGACAAATTCAGGGACTCCTATATTGTTGATCTCCGCGTCCTCACACTCTTTTTTGATAAGCTCGACCATTTTCATAACGGTAAAAACATAGCGCCGGCTTTTAACGTCGGGTACGTTTACCACCGTTATTGCTTTTACCTTTGCCGCCATGCTGCCGTTTGCGCACCATACGGACGCGATGTCGCTCATTTTTACCTTACGCTCATGCACCTCCGTATTTTTATTGAAGCTGATATATACCGTTTCACTCACAGGCGTCACCGTCTTTCACAGATTTTTACAATTTACGTTAGTATCCTGCATTTACGGTATATTATTCACACCTCCATTAATTTTCTCATGCGCAGAAGGATTTTTTTCTCAAGACGCGACACCTGTACCTGCGATATTCCAAGCTTCGCCGCCACCTCGCTCTGCGTCTTGTCCTCAAAATAACGCATCGTTATAAGCAGCCTTTCGTTATCCTCAAGATCGTCAAGCATCTGCTCAAGCATCATGCGGTTTATAAGGACGTCTCCCGTTTCGCTCTCCGCCGCTGCGGCAAGCTTGTCCACAACATAAATCTTGTTGCCGTCGCCCTGATAAACGGTCTGATATATCGACTCGACGTCGCGGCCGGCAGCCATAGCTATGACGATATCCTCCACTCCGATTCCGGTTTCCTCGGATATCTCCTCGACTGTCGCGTCCCTGCCCTTCTGCTGTGACATGCGCTCCGACGCCTGCCGTATTTTCCATCCGTTCTCCTTTATGGAGCGCGAAACCTTTATCATTCCGTCGTCACGTATGAATCTTTTGATCTCCCCGCTGATCATAGGTACGGCATAGGTTGAAAACATGACCGGCTGTTCAAGGTCGAATTTGTCTATCGCCTTTATAAGCCCTATCGTTCCTATCTGGGTGATGTCCTCCATCTCGTAGCCCCTGCCGAGAAACCTTCTGGCTATGCTGTACACCAGACCCATATTTTCAAGAACCAGCATATCCCTGGCTTCGCGGCTTCCGGAATGAGCCAGCTCTATAAGCTCTTTGGTATGATCCATAATCACACCTCCGCTTAAAGAACCGTTTCACCAATCCTTTTTTTCATTCTTACGACCGTTCCCTCGCCCGGCTTTGACTGCACCGTCAGCTCGTCCATAAATACCTCCATGAAGGTAAAACCCATGCCTGAGCGCTCTTTTTCCGAGCCTGTTGTATAAAACGGCTCCATAGCGCGCTCCACATTTTCAATTCCTCTTCCGCGGTCGGTGATGCTGACCTCAAGCTCGCGGCCTTCGATCGACGCTTCCATAATTATCTGACCGCCCTTCTCGTCATAGCCGTGTATGACGCTGTTGGTGACTGCTTCGGACACTGCGGTTTTTATATCGTTTATTTCCTCAAGCGTCGGGTCGAGCCGCGCCGCGAAAGCCGCGACACACACTCTCGCAAGACCTTCGTTTTCGGATATGGCGTCAAATTCTATCTTAATCCTGCTCATATGTATCCTCCTTTTTATTCAGTCCTGACGGAATTTCATTGTTGATAATGGAATCAATTTCGTGGCTTTGCTTTGTTATGCCGTTTAATCCGCTCAAACCGAAAATACGCTGTATCCGGCAGTTAAGATTAGACACATATATCTCGCCTCCCGCGGGCTTTATACGCTTATATCGCCCCATTATAAGACCTATGCCCGAACTGTCCATAAAACTTACGTTCCTGAAATCAAAGGCTATCGTGAAGATTCTCTGCCGCGACACCATTCCGTCGATTTCCGTCCTTATCTGTTCAGTCACATGATGATCAAGGTCGCCCTGAAGACTGACGATTATCATATTATCTTTAGCAGTACATATATTTTCCATACATATCCTCCTCTCATTGTTTTCGCGCCGCTTAGACGGCATATTTCCCTTGATATAAAAAGCGGAGCAAATTCCGTAAAATCTGCTCCGCCACATAATTGCAGTATGTGAGGTTTTATCTTAAAGTGAAAGCTTCTCCGAGCGGTACAAAATTTTGTCCGCGTCACTGTTTTGACGCAAGATACTCGTCAAGACGCGCCGCATACTCGCTGTCGGCAAAGTTATTGTGTATTATGTCAATATAGGTCTGCGCCTTTTGCGCGTCGTTCAGCTCAAGATACGACATGGCAAGATAGTAAGGAGTTTCAACGGTCGTACCGTCCAGCCTGAAGGCTTTCTCCAGATATGCCGCCGCGTCCGTATAATTCTTGCGGTTATACGCGTTTACGCCGTCGATATAATATGAAGCCGCCCCGCCGTTGCAGTTCTCCTCCATAGTGGTATACAGGGATTTTGATTTGTCCGACGGCAGCTGCGTAACGTCGATCTGCGCCAAGGCTAAAACAGCCGCGTCAAAATCGTTATTCACATAAGCGCTCACCGCGTCGATGAGCTTCGCGTACATTACCGCCTCGCTTGTGTCGCCTTTAAGCTCCGCAAGCTCCTCATTCGCCGCTTTAAGCTGCTTTTCCAGTCTTGTCTTCTCGCTTTCGAGCTTGGTAATGTCTATCGAATAACCGGCAAGCTGCTCGCTGTAGCTTTTTATCACCTCATTGTTCTCATGCTGCGCGCTCTGAAGCTTGGCGGGAACCACCAGAAACCACACAAGCGCGACGCCTATCACAATTCCCAGCAGAATATAAACTACCGTAAAAACTCCGCTTGACGGTTCTTTGTATGAGGTGCGCGGCAGGATCACGTCATTTCCGGACACGGTTTCCCTCGACTTCTTCCTTCCCTTGTCGGTTCCTCCCTCCGCCGCCTGCGTCTGTCCCGACGCGTGTGTAAGTTCGTCAAGATATTTCAACGCCACCGTGTTGCTGCGGTCTATTTTCAATACCCTGCCTATCAGCTTCAGCGCCTTGTCGTCGTCGCCTTTTTTCATGTACAAAAGAGCGAGAAGAAGATGCGCCCTGATGAATTTGGGGTGGTTCGCGACAATCTTTTTGAGCTGTATAAGCGCCACGTCGTCGCCGCCCTCTTTCGCCTTCTCAAGCGCAAAATTGTATTTTTTCGCAGCCTGATTGACCGCCTCAAGACGGTTAGGGTTACTTTTTACCTTGTGTATATATGATTCCGCGATATTGCGCTCCGGCTTATAGTTTATGCTTATGACCCACTCGGAAATCGCGCGCGCCACTTCGCCCATTTCATAATATACAAGCCCCAGAAGATTTCTCGCCTTTATATTGTTTTTATTAAGCTCAAGGCTTGTCCTGAGAGCGGGGACCGCTCCCGACAGATCTCTTACCTTTACCCTCGCCAGTCCCATATTATAATATGAATTCGAGGCTCTGACCACCAGCTTGTAAGCGGAAACATCCGCGCCGCATTTAAGACAGAAGTCGTTATCCGAAAGTACGTTATTGCATTTGTAACATCTCATGGGATTAGCTCCAATCTATTTCTCCGTAATTACTTTGACTATTCTGTCTATGACGGACATCATGTCCGCCGAGTCGTTATTGTAGATAGCGTCCTCAGCCTCGTCAACCTCAAGGCTCGGCTTGAACTTTTTAACTTCCTCATCAAAATCGATCATTTTTTCTCTCTTTCCTTAAACGGGCATTATCACGCAAACGCCAGTATCTCTCCCGCAAGATACAGCGAACCGGCGGAGTAGACTTTGCCGCCTTCCTTGGCATACGCCGCCGCAGCTTCATACGCCGACTTCACATCGCCGTATTCCTCAAGCGGGCATTCCGTATGCCTTTCAAAGCACTCACGCATTTCGGCAAGTCCAAGCCCTCTCTCATCCTCCAGACGCGCCAGAATATATCTGTCGAACAACCCGCTGCCGCATAGCAGCCCGATCATTTCGTCATAGCGCTTATCCTTTACAGCCGAAAACAAAAGTATCCTCGACTCCGCGCCGTCCTCCCCGACAGAATCAATAAACCTGCGTATCCCGTCCCCGTTATGCGCCCCGTCTACGATGATGCCCGAATCCGTTTCCTGCATTCGTCCCTTCCAAAAAGCCGAAGCGATCCCTTTTCTGACTGTATCTGTATCGTTCATTCCCAGCACCGCCGCGGCAACAGCCGCAAGCGAAGCGTTCTCCGCCTGATATTTGCCGGTTGAAGCCGCCGTGAATCTTTCATTACAATAATACCCATTATGCAGTAAAAAATCAATATTTTTATCTCGTATCCGTATGTCCTTTATATGAAAGGGTTCCAGAATATGAACAGGCGAACCGAGTAAAGCCGCCCTATCAGCGATGACCTTTGACACGTCCTCCCTGAGATTTTCATATACGACCGGAACTCCGGGCTTGATTATTCCCGCCTTTTCAGACGCTATTTCAGCGTATGTATCTCCCAGATACTCCGTATGGTCAAGACCGATGGAAGTAATAACCGTCAGCAGAGGCTTTTCAAAAATATTGGTCGCGTCAAGCCTTCCTCCCAGTCCGGTTTCGAGAATAATATAGCCGGGGGAGCGTGACGCGAAAAAATCCATCGCCATTCCGAAAATAAACTCAAAAAACGACGGATGCGCAAAACCGTCGCGTACCATCTCCTCCGAAACTTTTTTAACCTTCGCAAAACAGTCCTCAAACTCGGAATCCGACACCGGCCTGCCGTCAACGACTATTCTCTCATTTATCCTCACAAGATGCGGGGAGGTAAACAGTCCCGCATGAAATCCCGCGTTTCTGATAATGCTGTCAATATACGCGCAGACCGAACCCTTGCCGTTAGTTCCGGCGACATGGATTATCCCGGCGCCCTTGCATTCCGCTCCCAAACGGCGTATCAGCTCCCTCGTATTGTCAAGAGAAGCCTTGCCCGCAAATTTCGGAATCCCGTATATGTAATTTATTTCCTCCCGCATTCTGCCTCCGGTAATATAGATACTATATAATATCTTTTTGTTTTTCAAGTCAAAAAAATCGCAAAAACGGACATCTTTCGCCGCGGCTTCTCCCGCTGAAAGACCAATCAGCTAACGGGCGTCCGGCATAACCGATCTTCTCAGGTCTTCGACAAAGCCTATGTAGCTTTCCTTCACCTCTTCCGGTCCCTCTATGACCGCTCTGCCCCTAAGACCCGCTATCCACGCAAAAAACTGGTCGCTCACCTTTACGTTCAGTCTGGCGGTAAAAAAATCTCCCGACGCTTTTATCGTCACGTTTTTGCCGAAGCGGTCAATCACGACTCCGACAAGCTCTTTAGGAAATCTGACGCTTACGGTCTTCTCCTCGCCGGAAAACATTCCGAAATGCTTTCTCGCGTATTCCGCGGGATCAAAGTCCCTCATTATAACGCTCTTGCATCTTTTGTCGGACGAAACCTCTGCCGAAAGCATCTTGTCCACCCGAAAATGCTTGATCATATCGGCTTTACCGTCATAGGCTACAAGATAATAATTCTCGTCGTACCACATGAGCATGATCGGATCCACAATGTACTCCGCGCCCCCGTTTCTCGGCACAAGTTTCCGTCCCACAGTCCACTCGCCGTACTTGAACTTTATCTTAAAGCTGCCCGCGATCGCTTCGTGAATATGATCTATATTGTAAAGTATTTCCTCATTGTCAGCCTTGACGCGGTTAGCGACATACACCTGCACCTGAAGTTTACGCCCCTCATGCCTGCTTGTCAGCTTTTCTATTTTACCGATAAGCTGCATGCTTTTTTTCCCGGTAATAAATTTTGAGGACTGCACCGCGTCTACAAGGAGTCTTAACTCAGCCAGTTCAAATTCTCTTGACGCAAGATAATAGCCCGCCGGCGCCTCCCTGCGGTTGATTATTTCATAGCCCATAAGATCAAGCGCCTCAAGATCGCTGTATATGCTCTTGCGCTCGGCGCTTATCCCGTTTGACGAGAGATATTTTATTATGTCAGTCATCTTAACCGTATGCTGTTCGTCCGTTTCCTCGGAAAAAAGTTTGAGAAGATAAAGTATTTTCAGCTTTTGATCCGGTGATTTCGGCATGGAATACTACCCCGTTTCTCTGAAATATTGCCTTCCGGCGGCATCAGCAGTAGAAGAATCTGCTTCCGCTGCAGCAACAGCAGTTAAGGAACATCTCAAGGCACAAAAGCCTCATACAGCAGCTGCCCGTTGTGCTTCCGCTTCCTCCGTAGGCGTTTCCCATATTCTGGTACCAGTTCCCGCCATTCTCAAGCTGATTGAGAAGGTTGACGTAATCCTGATTGCCCGGCTCCAGCTCCACGGCGCGCCTCGCGTCCTCTCTGGCGTTTACGACATTGCCCATTCCGTAATTCGCGTAAGCGTGGACATAATGCCACCTCGCGTTCCGCTCCGGCAGAGGCATATCGTTCAATATATTCATAGCTTCGGCATAGTGTCCGCTGTTGACGTAATTTATCGCCGCGTTTATTTTCGGTCCGTCCGCCGCGCTGCCCGAAGCGCTTCCGCCGTATGCGCCGCCGTAACCTCCAAATCCGCCGAATCCTCCATAGCCTCCGTAACCTGCCTGACCGTAACCGGGACCTCTCTGCCCCGCTCCGGCTGCGCCCCGGCTGCCGTAGGTGCCTTCTCCATGCTCACGCTCGTACATTATCTGATCGTAAGCCTCCTGAACCTGCTTGAACTTTTCCTCCGCCTGCTTCTTGTTGGGATTGTTCACATTAGCGTCAGGATGGTATATGCGGCTGAGCTTTCTGTATGCTTTTTTGATTTCGTCCGCGTCGGCGCTTCTTGAAACGCCGAGCACTGAATACGGGTCGGTCATATTTTTTATTTCTCTTTCTCTCTTCTGAGACAGATCCGGTTGAATTTGCTCCAAATTCCCGAATACAATATATTTCTAAGTATATCAGCATTGTCAAGTACCGGCAACGCTTCAAAGGCCATGGAGCTTTGCGCGGCAAACATCGTAAGCATTTCCCTGCATTCCCGGTCAAAAGCGATTCGCTCCTGCGCCGTACCTCCTGTATATCTTATGCGCAGAGGGTTATAGTTATCATGGCGTATATCCTCCTCCAGATCGTCAAAGGCGTCCATTATGTATATGAATTTACCGAGAAAAAATCCCATTCTCCGAAGATCTCTCTGCCATACGCCGCCCTTCATGTCAAAAAGCTCGGCAAGCATCTCTCCTGTCGGGCAGGCGGCGGCGTCCGCGCTCTTCTCGCATAGCGCCTCGCATCTGTGCTGATTCTTTATATAGCGTCTTATTGCCTTCGCCTGCGCGGGATAGCGCCCTGCCGCCTTATGATAAGCGCGCTTTAAGATTCCGGCAAACGCCGCGCCTTTGACGCTTCTTTCGTCCTCCCAGTCGTCTTTAAGCTTATAATAGCTTAACATTACATTCATTGCCGCCGCGTAATCGGTATATTCATTGCATATCTCCTCATGGGGCTTTACGGGATGAGGCACGCATCTCTTCATCTGCGGCTTTGTCCTGTCCTCATAAAGAGAACCGAGAAGCAGCGCAAGAAAAGTCATATCATAGGTAAGCGTCATTCTTCCCGTCAGCCCGTAATTGCGCTCAAGGCTGCGGCACACCCCGCAGTAATACGACTGGTATTTTCGGTAATCTTTTATTTTCAGTTCATCCTTATTAACTGTAACATAACCGAACATGGCATCCTCCGGCGTCAGGTCTTCTTGATAAACTCTATCCTGCATTTAGGGCATTTGATGCTTATCCTGCCTTTGCCCTTCGGCACCCTTATCTTCTGCGCGCAGTTGGGACATTTGAATATCCTGTGCGTCTTACGGTCGAGCGCGCGTTTCTGCTTATCCGTCATAGGCTTTGACGCGCGGGCGCCCTGCGCGCCCTGATAACTGCCGCCGTAGCCGCTGTATCCTCCGTTGCCGCCGTATCTGTTGTATCCTCCCCTGTACGGTCCGCCCTTGCTGCGGTAGCGTATCGAGCAGTATTTACGGTTCTCCGCGTCGCGCGCGGGCAGGTTCCTCGAAAATATCCTGAAATAGCTGTAAATCAGCACAAGAACAGCCGCAATCCATACGAAAGGCACAAAAAATGATACCAAAAGCAATATAATAGTAACTATATTCAGAAAACGTCCGAATTCGTCCATTCCGTATCTTCCGGACATAAAATTTGCAAACCTGTCCCTGAACCTCATAACCCAAAACCTCTTTCCGGTATGTTATATCTAAAGTATATCATACACATTTTCAGACAAATATTCCATTAATTTTTTCTGTTTTTTTTATAAAATTTATATAAAGTCAATTGCCCCGCGCACCCAATCTGTTATATACTTTAATTAACACAAATAATCAGGAGGATATTTTATAATATGCGATACGCCAATCCGGTATTAAGCGGGTTTTATCCCGATCCAAGCGTCTGCTTCGCGGAGGGAAAATACTATCTCGTGTGCAGCTCATTCCAGTATTTTCCGGGAGTACCTCTTTTTGAGAGTGAAGATCTGGTAAACTGGACGCAGATCGGCCATGTACTGACGCGCCCGAATCAGGTGCAGCTTGAAAAAATAGCAAGCTCCGGCGGAGTTTTCGCCCCCACGATACGCTATAACAACGGCAGATTTTACATGGTAACCACAAACGACACCACGCATACGCATTTCTATGTATATACCGACGATATTCACGGCGAATGGTCCGATCCGATAACGGTCGACCAGAACGGAATCGACCCTTCGCTGTTTTTCGAGGACGGGCGGACTTATTTTATGAGCAACGGAAGCGACGACGAGGGCGTTCCCGGTGTCGTCCAGTGCGAGATAGATGTCGCGACAGGCAGAAAGCTCACTCCGAGCCGCACGATATGGCAGGGAAGCGGCGGTCGCTATCTCGAAAGCCCTCATCTGTACAAAATAGATAATTACTATTATCTTATGGCGGCGGAGGGCGGCACCGAATACGGGCATATGATCACCTACGCGCGTTCGGATTCGCCGTGGGGACCTTTTGAAGGGTACGCGAAAAATCCCGTTCTTACAAACCGCAATAAAGCTCCCTACATAATTCAGGGAATCGGTCACGGCGATCTTATCCGCGACAGCCGCGGCGACTGGCACATACTCTGTCTCGGTTTCCGCCAGATACATATGTGGCAGACCTATCACCATCTCGGACGCGAGGTCTTTTTGATTCCCGTCGTCTTCGGAGAGGACGGCTGGTTTTGCGCCGGAAAAGACGGCACCGCTGATGAAAGCTATGAGATAAACGGCGATTTCACTCAGAAGGCTTTACCCGAATTTACCTTTGAAAATACCGACTTCGGCGTTCATTGGTGCTTCATAAGGCACCCCCGCACAGAAAATTACGAGCTTGCAGACGGCAGCGCCGTCCTTTTCGGAACGGACGTAACGCTCGACGATGTGGATTCCCCTACTTTTATCGGTCTGCGCCAGAGAGGATTTGACATGGAGCTTTCGTGTGAGATCTCCCTTGACGGCGGCGAGGCGGGCGTTACCGTGTATATGTGCGAGAACGAGCATTACGACGCGGCGATTCGCAGGACCGGAAACGGATGGGAGGCTGTTTTAAAGCTAAACATCGGCGACATAAAGCATATTCAGAAATACGTTCAGATAAGATCGGGAAACGCTAAGATAATTATACGCTCCGACAGTATGCGGTACTATTTCGCGGTACAGACAAACGGCAGGACAATAGAACTGGGAGACGCCGCCTCAAAGTACCTCTCGACCGAGGTGGCGGGCGGTTTTACCGGAGTTCTGACGGGTCTTTACGCGGTCGGACAAAACAGAGCTGAATTCAGTAATTTTTCATGCAGATATTTATAATTTAAAAAACGGAGGTAGAAAATGAAAGCATTAACGGCACCTATGGGATGGAACAGCTGGGACTGCTACGGCGCGGCTGTCACCGAGGACATAGTAAGGAAAAACGCCGATTTTATGGCGGCGAATCTCAAAAAATACGGCTGGGAATATATCGTGGTCGATATACAGTGGTACGAGCCCGCCGCAAAGAACCACGAATACAACGCTTTTACCGAGCTGTGCATGGACGGCTTTTCAAGGCTGGTTCCCGCGCCTAACCGTTTCCCGTCTTCTGCGGACGGCAAGGGCTTCGCGCCTTTGGCAGAATATGTGC
>CAJTON010000025.1:0-28633 GCA_910577605.1 uncultured Butyrivibrio sp. | reverse complement strand
GGGTCTTAAATTCGGAATACATATAATGCGCGGTATCCCCCGCAAAGCCGTTCACGGAAATATGCCGATAAAGGGGACGGACAAAACCGCGGCGCAGATCGCCAAAACCTCAAGCATCTGCAACTGGAATACCGATATGTACGGCGTCGATCCCCAAAAAGAAGGCGCGCGCGAATACTACGAAAGTATTTTTGAGCTTTACGCTTCGTGGGGAGTGGATTTTATCAAATGCGACGACATCGCCAGAGAGCTTCCTCACGAGGAAAGCGAGCTTATCATGCTGAGCGACGCTCTGCGCGGCTGCGGCAGGGACATGGTACTCAGCCTTTCGCCCGGTCCCGCTCTTTTGGATAAATCGGAATTATACAAAAAAACCGCGAATATGTGGCGCATAACCGACGACTTCTGGGACAAATGGGAGCTGCTTTACAATATGTTCGAGCGCGCCGAAAAATGGTGTACTCACTCGGGAGCCGGACACTGGCCCGACGCCGATATGCTTCCGATAGGCCCCATACTTCAGGATTATGACGCGGACAACCGTACAGCCTTCACGAAGGACGAGCAAATAACGATGCTTACATTATGGAGCATTTTCCGCTCTCCCCTTATGATAGGCGGCGAGATGACAGGCTTTGACGATTTTACTATGAGCCTTATCACGAACGAAGCTGTTCTCGCGATGCACCGGAACGCGCGTCACTCTCATCAGGTATGGCGCAAGGAAATTGGCGGCATCGAGCACATCCTCTGGGCCGCCTCAAGCTGTGACGGCGGCACATATATAGCGGTATTCAACGCCGGGGAGAAGGACAGCGACATAAGCGTACCGCTTTCAGACGTTGAAATATATGAAGGCGCAAACGTGACTGAGCTTTGGAGCAAAGAAAAAAGCTTCTGTCCCGAAACAGTAGACGTACATCTAAGCTCGCACGGGGCAAAAGCATTTTTAATCACGATTTAATTTTTAACGCCCTGACCGCGTTTATCACGGCTATAACCATTACGCCGACATCGGCGAATATGGCTATCCACATATTGGCGATTCCGAGCGCGCCCAAAACAAGACATATCAGCTTGACCGCCAAAGCAAAAACTATATTTTCCCTGACGATGCAGAGCGTATTTAAGGCAATTCTCATTGCCAGGGAAATTTTATCGGGATCGTCGTCCATCAGCACGATGTCCGCCGCCTCGATCGCGGCGTCCGAGCCCATCGCTCCCATCGCGATACCGACGTCCGCCCTTGAAAGCACCGGAGCGTCGTTTATCCCGTCTCCGACAAAGGCAAGCCTTTCTTTGGGCTGTTTTTCTTCAAGAAGCTTCTCCACCTCAGCCACCTTGTCCGCGGGCAGAAGCTCGCTTTTCACCGTATCTATCCCTATTTCAGCCGCGATTTTGTCAGCCGCTTTCCTTGAATCTCCGGTAAGCATCACCGTCTTCTTTATGCCGCGAGCTTTAAGCCCCTCGATTGCCTTCCTTGCCGTCGGCTTGACAACATCGGAAATAGTTATACACCCCGCATATTTTCCGCCAACAGCAACATAAACTCCCGTTCCTTCATTGTGCTCACTCTCCGCTTTAATCCCAAGCATATCCATCAGCTTGAGATTTCCGGCTCCGACTTTTTTTCCGTCCACGACAGCAACAACCCCGTGTCCGGCAATCTCTTCGATCCCGCTCACTCTTGAGAGTTCTGTCTTTTTACCGTAAGAATTTTTCAGGCTTACGCTTATCGGATGGCTTGAACCGCTCTCGGCGTGAGCCGCATAGTATATCAGCTCGTCATCTGAAAAGCCGTCGGCGGGATATATTCCCGTCACCTCAAAAACTCCCTTTGTAAGCGTCCCTGTCTTGTCAAAAACAATATATCTGGTTCCAGCAAGCGCTTCAAGATAATTGGAGCCTTTCACGAGTATTCCGTTCGCGGAGGCGCAGCCTATTCCCCCGAAAAAACTGAGCGGTATGGAAATGACGAGCGCGCACGGGCAGCTTATGACAAGAAAAGTAAGCGCGCGTATTATCCAGCTCTGCCAGTTGGGATCGGCTTTCATAAGCAGGCTCGCAAGCGGGGGCAGCACAGCTAAAAGCAGCGCGCCGCCGCACACGGCGGGGGTATAGTATCTAGCGAAGCGCGTAATAAAATTCTCGGAGCGTGATTTTTTCATGCTTGAGTTCTCCACCAGCTCAAGAATCTTGGATACCGTGGATTCCCCGAATTCCTTGGTGGTCCTTACGGTTATCACTCCCGTCATATTAACGCAGCCGCTTATTACCTCGTCTCCCGCGCAAACCTCTCTCGGAACGCTTTCTCCCGTCAGCGCGCCCGTGTTCAAGGTCGTACTGCCGTTTACGATAATGCCGTCGATCGGTATTTTTTCGCCCGGATTGATTATTATCTCAGAGCCGGCCGGAACCTCGTCGGGACTTACTCTGACAAGTTCTCCGTCCTTCATTATATTGGCATAATCCGGACGTATATCCATAAGCGCGGCTATGCTGCGGCGGCTTTTTCCGACGGCATAGGACTGGAACAGCTCCCCTATCTGATAAAAAAGCATTACCGCCACGCCCTCTCTAAATTCTCCGAGAACCATCGCTCCGACCGTCGCTATCGCCATAAGAAAATTCTCGTCGAATATCTGCCTTTTAAGTATTCCTTTTCCCGCTTTTTTAAGAATGTCATATCCTATTACAAAATACGGAATCAGGTAAATCACGGCCTCAAGCCACAGCGGAAGTTTCACCAGCCCGCCGACGACCCACGCCGCCGCGAAAAGTACAGTAGAAATAATTATTCTGTATAAAACCTTCTTCTGCTTTTTATTCATATACGCTCCTTACAGGAAAATCTCGCAGTCGTCCTCAACTTTTTTACAATTCTTCAGAGCCGCTTTCATAACTGTTTTCTCGTCCGCGCCCTCCTCAAACTCGACCCGTAATTTAAGCGTCATAAAACTGAGAGAAGCGTCCTTAACTCCTGCCGTATCTTTAACCGCCTGCTCCATCTTTGCGGCGCAGTTCGCGCAGTCAACCTCAATATCATATGTCTTTTGCATAAATTAAATCCTCCTATAATTTTTATTCTATTCCTCCACATGCTCCATACCCATGTTCAATATGTTTCTCACATGCTCGTCGTCAAGGGCATAAAAAATTATTTTGCCCTCCCTTCTGTATCTGACAAGCTTCGCGTCCTTCAGAATCTTTAGCTGGTGGCTCACCGCCGACTGTCCGAGACTAAGAAGCTGCGCTATATCGCCCACGCAAAGCTCGCTCTCCACAAGCGCATAAAGAATTCGTATCCTCGTCGAATCGCCGAACACCTTAAAAAGCTCAGCCAGATCGTAAAGAACCTCCTCCGCCGGCTGCCGCTCAAGCACACGCTTCACAACATCGTCATGCGCCGCAAGAAAATCACCCTGTTCCTCAATGCCGTTCTCTGCCATTTATGCCTCCTGTCGTGTTTATATTTTTTCATATGTTCATCTGTTCATATATAAATATAATACTGCTTTTTCGCTTTGTCAATAATTAAATATAAAATTTTTTCCGTTAATGTCATTACAGCGCATTTTTTCATATAATGTAAAAAAACAAAGAGCGACCCATGAATTGTTTTGACGACGTACGTTCAATTTTCTGCAAAAATCCGGACGCCTCAGCTTGCATTTACGGCAGCCCAAAGTATCCCGACCTTCGCGGCACAGTGATGTTTTACCAATTATGCGGCTGCGTTGCGGTGCGAGCCGAAATCACGGGGCTTCCCGTAACCGACGCCCCGTGTTCGGAGCATATTTTCGGATTTCATGTCCACAACGGCAGCAAATGCACGGGAAACCAGAATGATCCCTTTGCTGACTCGGACGGACATTATGATCCCTACAACTGCCCGCATCCTTATCACGCAGGAGATTTCCCGCCTTTGTTCGGCGCAGGTCATCGTGCTTTTTCACTGTTTATGACCGACAGATTTCGTGTTGCCGACATCATTGGAAGAGCAGTGATAATCCACGGTTCTCCCGACGATTTCACCTCGCAGCCCGCGGGAAACGCGGGTGAAAAAATCGCCTGCGGTATCGTAAAGCCTTTCTGCGGATAAAATCTCCGCTCCGTCCTTTCCCTCAGTACAGTCGAAAGGACGGAGTTTTCATTTATTTCCGGCTCGTGTTCTTTTATAAAAAAAATCAAGGTACATAAATATAATAGATATCTGATAAACTGTAATCAGTTCATTCGGAATCCTCTGCGAGGATGCCGCTGTGCGTGGAAAAACAGCGCAGTAATAAGGAAACACCCTTCGGGTATACCATTAGGCGCGGAAAAACAGCGCAGTAATAAGGAAACCCTCTTTGAGGATACTATTATGCGCGGAAAAGCAGCGCAGTAATAAGGAAAGGAGCATTTTAAATATGGATTACAGCAGAAAAATATCGGAGCGTTTATGGAATTTGCCTGATAAAGGCGAGCTTGAAAGCCGCCGCGAGGAAACCTTTATCGACGACATCGTGCAGAAAAGTCATATTGAAAAGGAGCTGCTCGCAAATCTTGAAGGTATAGAAACCGTGTTTGACGGCGGAGCCGGCTGCGGCAGATTCTCCATACTTCTGGCAAAACACGGCTGTAATGTCACTCATTTTGACATTTCCCAGCCCATGATAGACAAAGCAAAGGCGCTTGCCGAAAAAGAAGGCGTACTTGATAAAATGACCTTTGTAAAAGGCGCGCTGGAGGACTTGAAGGCATTCAATGACAAGTCCTTTGACATGGTCGTTTCCTTTGACGCGCCCGTTTCCTACACCTATCCGAACCACGAGCAGGTCATAGGCGAGCTTGTCCGCATCTGCCGCAAGCGCATTATGTTAAGCGTCTCAAGCCGTCTGGGATACCTCCCGTACCTTGCGAACCCTGTACAAAAAAATCAGTTTATCCTGGATGAGAACTGCGGCGACCCTTTTGTACAATGGTGCGTCGAAAATAAAGCTAACGCCGTCAAATCGTTTCACTTTGACAAAAACGCCGTCATAAAGCTTTGCTCGGACGGACTTATGGGCGGCGAAAATGAGATCGCGGAATACGAGAACGGAGGCACCCCGTGGTGCATCACCTATACCTTTATGCCGAACGAGCTGGAAAATATTCTGAAACGGTTCGGCATTAAGAACATCAGACTGGCGGGTCCCGGCGCGTACGCAAGGACGATCCCCAACGAACTGCTTGTAAAAATAATGAATGACCCCGGCGAACGCGCCGATTTCCTTGACTTTTGCCACCTTTACGATTCCAATCCATTCGTTTGCGGCATGGGAAAAGACAATCTATTTGCAAAAGGTGAACTGTGACAGTTTGCTTGCATTATCAATATATATATGGTATGATGAATTTAGTCAGCAATCTCATTTTACAGGTGGTTTTAAAATGAAAAAAATCATATCCATAATACTATTGTCCGTACTGATTTTTCCGATATTATCGGTAAACGCAGGTGAAAAAACAGTTGAAATGACTGACGCTTCAGACATCGACGGAATAATTGCCGCTTTGAACGCTGTCGAACCTGTCAAGGAACAAATGGGTATATCCAAGATCAATTTTTATGAGCTTACATACTCAGATTCCGTAAGCGCATATGATTACACGAAGGACGGCTTGATCTTCAACTGCGAATTTATCCCGATAAAGCACGGAAATGCCTTGGTCGGTTGGGTAATCAAAAAAACGACGGACGGCGATACATATTACCAGTTTACGACCGCTTTCACAGAGGAAGTGAACCGGATAGCGGAGAACGATACTGAGTTTGCGATTATATACGGCTATGACGCAAGCTATCTGTATGACGGGAAAGATATTTTTACGCTGGGAAGCGTTTCGATACCTGTTGACGAGCGTGCCGTTCTTGAGAGCGCCGCGCAGCTTGAAGGCGAGAGCATTACTCTGAAAAGTATCGCCAGTAGCTATAAATTGCAGTACAGCAATCCAAGTATGAACAGCCGAGCGCCGGTTTATTTTTCTTGCAACGTGAAGTATGTCAGTCAGAAACCGTATGAGAATCTGTGTTGGGCAGCCTGCGCGGCTAGTATAGTAAATTTTCTTAAAAAAAAAAACTACACTGCCGTACAGGTTGCGCAACGATGGCACGGTGAAGACGACTATAATAAAATAATACATAGTGGATTGCAGGATGATTTGTTGCTTAGATTTGGCGTTAGAGAATATTTATACAAAGCTAAGGTTCCATCCTCCGGAGTGCTGTTAAACAATATTCAGCAAGGCTACCCTGTTCAGGCTACCTTTAGTTACAGGAAATATACTAGTATATACTATCACGAAACAGTGATATATGGAATGAACATTGCAAGTGGTATCACCTATATTATGGATCCGGAATATGGTTTTTGCAGCGCATCTTATTCGTCATCAAACAAACTCACTTATGTAAGGTCGGATTCAGGGCTTACGCTGACTTTGTGCGAGGCAACCTGCCACTACTGGGTTTCATAGGAGGTCTTATTTATGAAAAGTAAGATATACCATATGTCAATAATTGCCATACCTATAATTTTCTTTGCTGTAATATCAATTTTTATTATACTTCCTCTGCTCACATCTATTTCCGCCCTTCCTATAAAAGCCGCGGGAAATGAACTGCGCTTCTGCAATTCTCCGCTTGATAAGTATGATTTTACGGACTGCAAGGTTTTTTCCTGCTATTACAATGACGAAGTTTATCTTACGGAGGAGCAGAAAAACGAATTTTTAGACGTTCTTTTTGATCTTGAAATGGACAAAATCGGAACCTCAGACTATTTTAAATACGCCGGAGTAGGCAACAGCTTTTCGTACGCCGTTAAATTTGCGGACGGTGAGATAATAGACGTCAATGTGATAAGCGATTATTATATTGTGATAGGTCCAAAAGCATACAGATGCTATAACAGCGAAAAGCTGAAATTTCTTGATAAATACGCTTTTGAAATTTACGAAGCGGTGAAAGGCTACGAATGAAAACTCCGACCTGCCGCGCTTCCCTTTTCGCAGGCATGCGCAAATACTCGGTCCCGCTTGCCTGATACGGGAGCGAATGTCCTTTAGAACAAGCGCTCCCGCTTAGACAGAAGTTTAATCACGATTGAATAATTTCATTTTAACGGCATTGATCTTGTGAATGCAAATACTTGTATAAATCACCGCAACCATCAGCATTCCGAAGGACACTCCAAGGCAAAACGTAGCGATGTCCTCCGTTATTCCGCTGTCCGCTTTGCCCGTAAGCTCCAGCACAAGAAACACAACAAAGCTTATAACTCCTATCCATGCAAAAAAATGCAGTTTTTTGATGAGAAGCTTTTGTTTTTCATTGCTGTAATCAGCCGCCTTCAGCATAGATTCTTTAATTTCTTTGTCCATACTCTCACTTTTCCTTTCTCCGTCGATCAGTTCACGGATGTCCACGTCATAAAAGTCCGCCAGTTCAACAAGCACACTCAGATCCGGCATATTATTTCCCGTCTCCCAGCGCGAAACGGTTCTGTTAGAAACATTCATCTCTTCCGCAAGGTTCTCCTGCGTGATACCTTTTTCCCTCCGAAGCTCTCTTAGAAAATTTCCGATTTTCTGCTGATCCATATAAGCATTTTCCTCCCTTTATTGCTGCCGCGCTGTTTTTCGTTGAATAATGCGGTGCCGAAGTGTCCTTTCACAAACGATAATATTCCGAATACTCCGCAAATAACAGGACACAAAGTGAGAATCGGATCTTTAAAGCCAGCCCTGCTCCTCCCAATACCTTCCGTCAAGATAGTCGGGATCGGCTTTATGCAACGATTTCTGCATCATACGGCATACGTTAAATCTTATTTTTGTCACAATATTCATACGCGCGGGTCTCGTATAATCTATACGGGCGAATTTCCGGGCAAGACGCTTAATTCTGCGGATAAGTCCGGCCTGCTTTTTATCCGACAGCTTATCCCATACGATGTCGCTCATCAGCCTTCCTGAAAATGTTCCTATTTTGGAAATTCCCCACCACGAAAGACTGTGCCTGATGTCCTTTGCCGCAGTATTCGCGCCCGCGCCCAGGCACTGAGTAATAACGACCGCCCTCTTTGTGAACATCGAGGGCGCCGGACGATGAGGCATCCAACGGTATGCGAAATGGTCCAAAAGCGCCTTCATCGCTCCGCTCGCGTGAAAAGCATAGGCCGGAGATGTCATTACAATAAGATCAGCCCCCATAAGCGCTCTCTCTATAGGCTGTATTATATCCGCGTCCTTGCAGGTCTGTTCGCCCTTCAAAAAACAACCTATACAACCGACGCAGAAACACGGACAGTCGTCCGGCAGATAAAACTCCGTAACCTCCGCCATATTTTTGAACTCCGACAAAAAAATTTCCTTCAGCCGATATGTTACGCCGCGCTTGGCCGTCCCATTTATAACTGTGATCTTCATATTAAACCTCCAGAATATCATGCAGGATACGCGTATGGAACGCCTCCCGCTCTTTTTTAACGGTCAGATCCACGCCAAGCATACTGCGGACTGACTCATGTCTTAGAAAAGACTGCTGCATCACCGTGATAAGGCAGAAGGTTTTCCGCTTTAGCGTCTCTTCGTCCCAGTCAGGCCTGCATTCTGCGACAAGCGGCAGATATGCCTCATATGTTCTGGTCGTATTATCGTTTTCCTTCGGCGAATTCATATCCGTAAGCACCGAGATTCTCGATACCGCATAACGGTCGAACAAAAAAGAAAACGTCATTCCGCCCAAAGATTCAAGCTTTTCAAACGGCGAAAGCCCCTCCGTATCCTCCCTTATCCGTCTGAATCTGTCCACCGTATCGTTTATCATGCGTTCCACGCAAAGCTCGATCAGCTTATCCTTGCTGCCGAAATGGTAATTTACAAGCCCTAATCCCACATCCGCTTTCTTACAGATTTCGCGGACAGTTATCTCATTCGGGTCCTCGCCCCTCTCGTCGATAAGCTCCATCGCTGCCCGTATAATTGTTTCTTTGTTATCCATAATTTTGCCGCCTTCCTGAACGCTGTTCAAATTTATTATACTGAACAATGTTCAAAAAGTCAATCCCGATTATTTTTTATGCAAAAAAGGACATACAGAGCAGTCTCCGTATGTCCCTGAATCAATAGCAGATGTTCACGCCTCAAGCACTTTCCCAAGAAGCGCGGCGTACTCCCCGGCGCTCTCCTTCGCCTCGTGTTCAAGCTTCTCAATATCCTTATTATCCCCTCCCGGCGACGGCAGCCACCACGGATATGCTCCGGTCGCCGAATTGAGATTATGAAGCAGATAGACCTTTTTGCCGCTGTAACAAAGCTTAAACCTTCCGTCCGCTTCGGTCTTTTCCAGCCGCTGCCGCATATCAAGAATTTCTTCGGGCGCGCATTCCTTTTCTATTTCCCATATACGACCCCAGAAAAAGCATACCGGCTCCTCATAATTCCAGCCTATCCTGTTTGAATCAGCAGCCGGATTTCCCGAAAGCACCACCTCCGCGGCTCTCACCGGATATCCGTGAAAAGACGCCGTAAAACAGCGGTTGCATACGGTATCGCTCCACTCCGCTTCAAATACTTCAAGCGCTTTCAGCTCCTTCGCCTTAAAAGCAAATTTCCTGTCAAAAGCAACGTCGTCAAAAAAGACTCCGAACCAGTCGGCAAGAATATATTTTTCAAAATACAGATCAATGTCAATATTGCCGCTTTTACTTCGCCTTACGGTAACAATTAGCATAACGATGCCCGCCGCCACAAGTCCTATTCCTACATAAAATATAAGCGTGAACGCGCCCAAAACAATGACCGCGAGACTTATGATTATCATTCTTGTCCTGAGGCCGCTCCGTCTTATCTGAGCGCATATAGCCTCCCATGCCTGCTCCTTTGTCATGTCCGCCCGCTCCTACGAATATCTTTTGAGAAAATCTATGAGCCTGTCCATCTGCTCGTCCGTTCCCACGGTAATACGCAGAAAATCATCTATCCTCGGCGCGTCAAAATGCCTCACATATATGCCCGCTTCTCTTAACTCTCCGAATATCTGCCTGCCGGACACCTTGCCATGCCTTGCAAAAAGAAAGTTCGCTCCCGACGGAAGACATTCAAAACCAAGCTTCTCAAGCTCTTTTGCCGCGCGCTCCCTTGTCGCGACGACCTTACGCGTGATACCGTCGTAATAATCCCCGCACCGGGCGGCGACAGCCCCAAGTTCGATCGACGGTCTGTTCAGAGTATACGAATTGACGGAATATTTTACGTCGTTGAGCGCCTTAATCAGCTCCTCTCCCGCAACGGCATATCCGATCCTCAGTCCCGCCATGGAACGGGATTTGGAAAAGGTGCGCACGACGATGAGATTGTCGTATTCCGGCAGCAGCTCAAGCGCCGACGGTCCTTCCGCGAAATCAATATAAGCCTCGTCCACTACAACGACGCTGTCCCCGTTATGTCTCAAAATATCCTCAATAAAATCAAGTCCCTCGTATATTGAAGTAGGCGCGTTAGGATTAGCGATAACCACGCCTCCGTTTTCACGGTAATAGTCGCGCGCCCTTATCCTGAAATCGCAATCAAGCGCCGGACGCTCGTACGGTATCCGGTAAACGTCCGCCCACACGCTGTAAAAAGAATATGTAATGTCCGGAAAAAGCACCGGCTTATCCGAATTGAAGAAGGTCAGAAAAATCATCGACAGCACGTCGTCCGAACCCACTCCCGGAAAAATCTGAGCGCTTTTTACCCCGTGCATATCCGCAAGCGCATCCGTAAGCTTCGATGCGGTGGGATCGGGATAAAGCCTCAAAAGTCCCATATCCGTATTCTTCGCCGTCTCAAGCACCTCCGGCGCGGGCGGGTAGGGATTCTCATTGGTATTAAGCTTTATAACATCAGCGTCCGAGGGCTGCTCTCCGGGAACATACGGCTCCACCCTTCGTATATTATCAATCCATTTTTTCATTGTTTTGTCCTCTTTTTATATAAGACCAAGCTCTGCGGCAAGCTCTTTGAATTTAGGCAAGGAATTGACTATAGTATCATGCGATACGCAGTATGCTATGCGCACAAAGCCTCCGCAGCCGAACGTGCTTCCCGGGACGACAAGAATATTGTATTTTTTGGCTCTCTCGCAAAATTCTCTATCGTCGATCGGCGTTTTGACAAAAAGATAGAACGCGCCCTTGGGCGGAACGCACTCAAACCCAAGCTCCTTAAGTCCCGAATAAAGCGTTTCGCGGTTGCGGTTATACGCCTCTGTATTGTCGGATATATCGACGTCAACACATCTGCCTATGACCTTCTGCATAAGCGAGGGGGCGTTCACGAAGCCGAGAATCCTCGTCGCGACATTGCAGGCAGTCTTTATCGTTTCCGAATCGTCAAGCTCGTCCGGAATCACAAGATAACCTATCCGCTCTCCCGGCAGCGACAGCGATTTGCTGTAAGAATAACCGACCACCGTATTTGCGTAGTATTTCGTAAGATAAGGAACCTCCGTTTTGTCGTAAGCAAGCTCCCTGTACGGCTCGTCGGAAAAAAGAATTATGACCGTCCCGTATTCCTTCTGTTTTCTCTCAAGTATCTCCGCCATTTTAGCAATGGTTTCCTCTGAATAAACCACTCCCGTCGGATTATTCGGCGTATTGACTATTACCGCCTTTGTCCTCGGCGTGATAAGCCGTTCAAACTCCTCTAGCTTCGGCTGAAAAGACGAGGTATCGGGCGAAACCACAACAAGCTTCGCGTCAACGTTGGCGGCGTAAGCCCTGTATTCTCCAAAATACGGAGCAAACGTGATTATCTCGTCTCCTGCGTTGACGACCGCCTTGAAAAGCACATTGATTCCTCCGGCTGCGCCCACGGTCATTATTATATTGCTCCAGTCAAACGCCGTCTCAAAGCGGCGGTTAAGCGAAGCCGCGATCGCCGCTCTCACGTCCTCAAAACCGGAATTGCTCATGTAGCCGTGCAGAACCGTCGATTTCTCCTCTTCAAGAACCTCTCTTACCGCGTCCTCCACCGCCTTCGGCGCGGGCACGTTAGGATTTCCGAGGCTGAAATCATAGACATTTTCGGCTCCGTATATTCCCGCGAGTCTTTTTCCCTCCTCGAACATAGCCCTGATAACGGAGCTGTTATTTACAAGATCTGTCATTTTATCAGAAATCATATGTGCCTCCCGTCCGTATAAATATTTTCCGTTTCAATATAGTATATTACCTCACGCGCAATAAAACAAGAAAATATTTTACATATTAATTTCAAATGTGGTATAATAAGCGCAAGCGCTTATTATCATTCCGCGGTCGCCGAATATGCCTTCGGCATGCTCGGCTCGTCGCGTTTATGGTATAATGTGCATTAGTTACAAGCAGTGCCAACCCCGCAAGTCGGTAAGCCGTCTGCTTGCAGACGCGCTTAACGGCGGCGGGGTTGATAGGGCGACAGCCCGTCAGCGAGGAAAACGTAGCTTTCCGAGCGGCACTGCGTTCACATTTTTACGGAGATCCTTATGAAAAAACGAGTTCCTTTGATAATTATGACAATAATTCCCGTAATCATAATAGCGGGCTTTATAACCATAATATCCATAAACAGCATCGATATAAATCAAAAGCTGCTAAATTCTAGTCAGGACAATTCACCCGCCAATAATAACAGGGCTCATTATTCTGTCAGCGTATCCGTATCAAAGCATTGGAACAACTCCGACGGCACTGTTGGCGCGCAGTATGACGGATACATATACAACAACTCAGATTATGATTTTACCGAATGGGAGGTTTCTATTCCCGTACCCGAAGGCAGTTATGTGGACAGCTATTGGGACGGACAGGCTTTTGTTGACGGCAGTAATCTGATAATACTCCCCGAAATCTATAATGGCACTGTTTTTGCCTCCGACTCCCGCAAATTCGGCATAATTTTGTATACGCCGTCGGATTATCAGGTGTCGGATATATACATTGAAGGACGTTCGATTTTCAACTACCGCTCATCACCCTTGTTTACCGTGCTTATCGCGGCAAGCATACTGTGGACAGTCGTTCTTGTCGTAATGATTATCGACCGTTACCGCACGCGCAGTTTTGAGATCCGCCGTAAACATGACGAAGAGATAATAACGCAGTCAATAACGACCTTCGTCAATTTCATAGACGCAAAAGATCCTTACACCAAGGGACATTCCTCAAGAGTCGCGCTTTACGCAAAAGAGATTGCAAGGCGTATGCATATGCCTCCCGCGGAGCAAAGACAGCTTTACTACATAGCCCTTATGCATGACGTAGGCAAAATAGGGACGCCCGACGCGATCCTCAACAAAAAAGGAGCGCTCACTACCGACGAACGCCATATTATAGAGAGCCACACCACGATAGGCGGCGATATGCTCAAGTCCTTCACTTCAATTGACGGAATAATCGAGGGCGCGCTTTACCACCATGAAAGATACGACGGCAAAGGCTATCCCCGCGGCATATCCGGACAGGACATACCGCTTTACGCCCGCATAATCTGCATATGCGATTCCTACGACGCAATGTCCAGCAACCGCTGCTACCGCAGACACCTCGACAGAGAAACCATACTCTCCGAGCTTCGCAATAATTCCGGCTCACAGTTTGATCCGGACATAGTAAAATATATGATCGATATGATTGATGACGGTTTCGTAAACGAAGTCAATTTTCTTGCGCAATAGCTTATTGATACGGACGGCTTACCTGATCTTCTGCAGCATGACGGTCGCCCGGAAAGAACCGCCCTCGGCGCCAAGTTCCATGCTGCCGTTATATTTATCCGCCGCCTTCGCGACGTTTCCGAGTCCTATGCCATGCACATTGCCGCTGCGCTTTGCCGATACGGGCAGTCCGCTGTCTCCCCATTTTATTTCGCCGCAAAAACTGTTTTCCACCTCTATCAGATAAAAATTCCCATGCACCCTTGAACTGATACTTATATATTTATCTCCATCGCAGCGCTCGCACGCCTCGACCGCGTTCGTCAAAAGATTGCTGACCACGATTCCCAGATCAAAAAGCTCAAGGTTCCAGCCGTCCTTTTTTTCATACCAGAAATCAGATCTAAATGCAATATCAAGTTCTTTTGCCTGCGCACGCACGTCGTTGATTATAACGTCGGTCACGGGATTGCCGGTATTTATTCCCATGCCCGAGCTTCCAAGACTTTCCCCGGCTGTTCCGATATACGACGCAGCCTCTTTGTAGTCGCCCTTTGCCAGAAGTCCCTGAAGATTCATAAGATGGCTGCGCATATCGTGCCTCAAGCGCCTTGCCGCCTCGTCAGCGTGATTTTCCTCAGCAATACGGCGCTCAAGTTCTTTTATCTGCCTGTCACGCACAAAACCCTCAAGTCTTTCCTCCTCAAGCTTTCTCATGCTTCCGCAGATATACACGGATGCCGTCATTCCTGCAAAAGAAAGCAGTACCGCCGCCGGAACTAACGCCAGAAACGACGGGTACATTTCATAAAGCTCGAAATAAGTCCCGTCCTTTACGACCGCCAGCATCCTGTAAATAACATTTACAAAAATAGTGCCGATTACCGGCATGAATCCCAGCCACGCAAGATCACTCCAAAGAATATCGCGCGGCAGCCTTTTTTGTATAAGTCTTCCGATAAAAAAAGAACAAACCGCCGTCAGAATAAGCCTTAAAGCGACGGCACCCGCACCCATGAGCCTCACTGCCCTGTATGCTTGCTCAATATCATAAATGCCGGGCGTCACTTTTTCATACACGATGTGGTATACGCTTTGCACAACAAGCGTGCATCCCGTCTGCAGACAATACTCGGACATAGCAAGAAAAATTACCGCCTGCGGGCTCTCCTTCATACTAAAAGTCCAGAACAAGGCAAGCACCGCCGTTATAAAGACTATCGCCGCCCACCCCGGAAAGGTAAACGCCGTCACTTTAAGCGCGTAGACGGCTCCGTACAGAATAAAAGCAGACCACACGCGAAGCCGCATATACCGTCTGCCTCCCGCAAGTCTGCCAACATATAGCGCAAAGATCAAAGAATTCACAAAAATCTCAATTCCCAGAGAAATATTGGTAAACAGCCTTATGCCTTCATCCGCCATCGAAACCTCTCTTCCCGGCGCTACTTCACTTCCTTTGCCGCAATATGGCGCATGTACGCCTTAACAAAATCCGCATATTTATATTTGCTTATAAGCACGCTGTCTCCGCAGCTCATTACCGCCTCGGTTCGGCTGTAACTGTCCACATAATCAAGATTGACCAGATAACCCCTGTGTATTCTGAAAAAACGTCCCTGCATACTCTGCTCCAGCTCTCCTATACGGGCATAGTATTCCACAGTGCCTTCTTTTGAATGCACAACGACCTTATGATTGAAGCTCTCCACATAAAAAATGTCGCCGAGCGGAATATTTTTAACGGTATTGGCAAAATGAATCTCCAATTCCTGCTCTCTGCTATGCCCGTCAATAAACTTAATAGCCCTTCCGAATATCGCCGCAAAGCGCTCCTTGTCCACCGGCTTTATAAGGTATTGGAACGCTCCGACGTCAAAAGCCTCATACACATACTCCTCATGTCCGGTCACAAAAATAATAACCGGGCTGTTAGACGTACCCATTCCCCTTATCTGTCTAGCAAGCTCCATTCCGTCAATCCCGCCGTCCAAGCCCAGCTCTATATCAATATATATAATATCAAATTTCTGCCCCGATTTCAGATATTCCCCAGCGGATTCAAATTCCGCGATCACGCATTCGGTATTCTGCTCCTTAATGAGTGAAATAAGACAAACACGGCTTGGTTCCTCATCATCGCATACTGCTATCCGTACCATACGCACCTCAACATTTATTTTGTATATATTTCGGCAAAAACGGCCCGAATGTTGATAGTCAAAAGCGCGACAGGATAAGCATACAGCGCGAATGGATTTCTCTGCATAAAAGCTCGTCAAAGCAAAAAAATCAAATACACCGCAGAAGACTGACGGGGTATTTGACTATCGCGGCATTCGCCAAATGCCTATGCAGCCACGGCACTTGACTAAATGTTCACATAAACAGAGCGCGAGACGGGGATCGAACCCGTCCCGCAAAATCTTCTAAAATCTACTATTCCCACTTATACAAAATAATATTGATTGTTTAGGAGTGTTCAATATGGATGTTTTTGAAATTTTTTTCTTTTTAGTTATGTTTTTTTCTTTTTGTTATTTTTTTGCTATCATTCTTTTTTTGCTTGATGATTTGTTATCGAAATGAAAAAGAAAGAAAGTGAGGAAGATAAAAGATGTGTGAAAGATGTAAAAATTATGTTGGCGTAACGTGTGTAAACGGTACTTGTCCAAACGCTTTAGCGGAAGAATATCCCGAATATGGATATGAAAAGGTATCCTGTGAAGAATGCGGTTTTTATAAAGGTTGTAACGATTGTATTTTCTTTGACGGTCTGTCGTGTGAGATTGAAGAAAAACTCGCCGGAGATTTTTATAAAGGAGAGTGTGAAGAATGAAAATAATTAAAGGACTTGCAAATGCCGCCGAAGGCGCGGAAGTCGGGGTTAGTATTACCCCCGACTTCGTAACGGTAACACGATTTCTTAAAAGCCTTTAAAATCAAGGCTTTCAGAAGAAAAATTTTGTTACCAAACTTGGTAACAACTTCGTAACAAGTAGTTACTTAGTAACAAAAAGTACGGAAAAGAGGTTTTATAATGGCTGATAGTCCCTCCAAAAGTTGGTTCTGTGTATTTGATAATCCTCGCAATCATGGATATAAAATAGAAGATGATAACGAACTGCTTGAATCTGTCGCATACGACTTTATAAAACAGTCTACAACAAAAAGTTGTGCTTTGACATTGTGTATATCCGCTCATGGAATGGAGCATATCCATGCAGTATTTGAGGATACTGTCCCTTTCCGGTTCTCGTATCTGAAAAAGATTTTTCCGACAATGCACGTTCAAGCCACGCGCGGCAATAAGAAGCAAGCCGAGGACTATATAAACAAGGTCGGTAAGTTTGCCGAAAGCGGCGAGATAATCAAGGCTAAATTTCAGCATGGCGATATTAAAGGCAGGCAAGGACAGCGTTTCGACTTGACCGTTGTGCAAGACATGATAAATCAGGGTTTAAAGCCCTCGGATATATTTGAGCTTGACATCAAGTACAGACGCTATGAAAAGCTTGTCAGAGATGCATATTATGCGAAGAAGGTCAAGGAAACTCCGCTGTTGCGTGATGTCAACGTATCATGGCATTTCGGAAAGACTGGAACGGGCAAGTCCTATACATATGTCGCGCTCTGTGAGGAATACGGAAGAGATGAAGTATACGTCGTTAGCGATTATGAATCCGGCTATCTTGATAATTATTGCGGGCAGAAGGTCCTTTTCCTTGATGAATTTAGAATGCAAATACCATACGGAAAGCTTTTGTCCATGCTTGATAGCTACACACGTGAGTTCCATGCCCGATATAGTAACATATACGGGCTTTGGAATAGGGTAGTCATAACAAGTCCGTATGCACCTGAACAAGCGTATGAACGCATGGTGAAGGATAACACAAGAATAGACGCACAAGCGCAACTTATGCGTCGCATAGACAGCGTAACACTTCACTATGTTGAAAACGGTGAATACAAGGCTTGTACGCAGTCAGGAAGCCAATACAAGGACGTTGATACGATTTACCGCGAAGCATACCGTAACGGTTCGGACTTCGTCCCCGTGGGGCAAATGGAACTTCCGTTTTAGCGATATATTGTAGCGGGCAAACTTCATACTGCGTCGTGCTTCTCAACCCACCGCCGCAGTATGTATTCTATCTGCTTGTTCACCGTTCGTTCCTCTTCATCTGCTATTTTCTTCAGGCGTTCCATTAGCGTTTCGTCAATCCTTAGAGTGAATGCTTTGTTTTTGTATTTTCCCGCCATTCTTTATCCCTCCGATTGTACATGATTTAATACAATAAAAATATTAGAATCTAGTAGACATCTACTTGATTCTGTGCTATTCTATTATTGTAGACATCTATTATACGTCTACTAGAATCGACATAGGACGGCAACCTAACGAACAGCCGCTTAGAAATACCGTATCATAAAATCTAAAGTTTTTCAAGGCTAGTTTACCGCACACAAAAAAGCCACTACTCTAGTAGCGAACTGTTTGAAAAGGCTTTCTAGCTTTTGTAATGCTTCTTGGGGGGAGTATTTTATATAGCCTAAATGGGCTATATGCGCATGGCACATTATGCGGGTTAAATGTGCCATGCGTTTAGCCGTGAATTTATGGCACATCATTATGAAAAGGAGAATAAAACAATGAGAAATGTTGGCTTTGCGTTCAATTCTGAAATTGATGTGAATACTCTTGAAAGCGTTCAAAAGGCGTTTTATGCTGATTGGTTTAAGCGTTTTACGGACGGTGAGGTGAAAGCCGAATATGAGCGCTTAGAGCGGCTTGCTAGTACATCGAAAGACTTTCACGATTGTCTTTTGTCTGATTTTGCCGTTATGCTCATGGGGCTTTTATCTGATGAAGCTATTTTTCGTCTTGATTCCTGCACTAATTAAAAGTGTAGCTTTAAAATTGTATCTTTTGTTTTTTGGGGGGGAGCTGTTTAGTTCCCCCTTGTCAATAGTACCGTGGAATAACGGACTGAGCGTTTTTTGCGAGGGAGTATATGCCGCGAAAGACTATTGACAAGGACAGTAACCCAAAAACTTATCCGGCGGTTGCTTTTGCGGCAAAGCCGTATAAGCAACCCTTGACTATAAAATGTGTCTGCGAACTGCGTTGATGCTTGACGGGAAACAAGGTAGGCATGACGCCGCAACCGCGACGGCGGCGCGGCGTCTGCCGCTCGTCTGCTTCTGTTGGCTTGCTTACGGGGGCGAGCGGAGCGTATACGGTTGGCGAAGGGCGCGGCGTGTTTCTTGGTTTGTATGATATTTTATCGCGAGGGTATGCGCGTAGCGAAGCCCCCGAAACAAGATTTGGTGAGGTGGTAAAAAATGGAGACGGGCAAAGAACCCGTCCCGCAAAATCTTCTAAAATCTACTATTCCCACTTATACAAAATAATATTGATTGTTTAGGAGTGTTCAATATGGATGTTTTTGAAATTTTTTTCTTTTTAGTTATGTTTTTTTCTTTTTGTTATTTTTTTGCTATCATTCTTTTTTTGCTTGATGATTTGTTATCGAAATGAAAAAGAAAGAAAGTGAGGAAGATAAAAGATGTGTGAAAGATGTAAAAATTATGTTGGCGTAACGTGTGTAAACGGTACTTGTCCAAACGCTTTAGCGGAAGAATATCCCGAATATGGATATGAAAAGGTATCCTGTGAAGAATGCGGTTTTTATAAAGGTTGTAACGATTGTATTTTCTTTGACGGTCTGTCGTGTGAGATTGAAGAAAAACTCGCCGGAGATTTTTATAAAGGAGAGTGTGAAGAATGAAAATAATTAAAGGACTTGCAAATGCCGCCGAAGGCGCGGAAGTCGGGGTTAGTATTACCCCCGACTTCGTTACAGTTACAAAATATTTGCAAATCCTTTAAAATCAAGGCTTTTGAGGTGCGTATTTTGTAACCGTACTTCGTTACAACTTCGTTACAAAAATATACAAGGTAGGTTTTAACTATGGCTTCGGATGTTTCAAAAAGTTGGTTTTGTGTATTTAACAATCCGCGTGATAATGGATATGACATACAAGATAATGATATGCTTCTTGAAACTGTTGCGTATGATTTTATCGGAACTTCTACTACAAAGGTTTGCGCACTTACTCTTTGTATATCTTCTGAGGGCTTGGAGCATATTCACGCAGTATTTGAAGATGTAACCGCTTTTAGGTTTTCCGCATTAAAAAAAATATACCCGAAAATGCACATAGAAGCGACAAAGGGTAATAAAAAGCAAGCCGAGGATTATATAAATAAAGTGGGTGCTTATGCGGAAAAGGGCGAAATAATAGTCGCAAAGTTTCAACACGGCGATATTCAAGGGCGGCAAGGTCAACGTTTTGACTTGTCAGAAGTTGGCAATCTTATTAAGGCGGGACTTACGCCGAAGGAAATTTTTGAACTTGATATTAAATATCGCCGTTGGGAAAAGATTATTAAGGATACATATTTTGCGAAACTCGTATCCGAAAGTTCTGTTGTCCGTGATGTTGTCGTACAGTGGCATTTTGGAAAAACTGGCACTGGCAAATCTTATACATATGTCGATTTATGCGGTAGTTTAGGACGCGATAATATATATGTTGTAAATGACTATGATAATGGATTTCTTGATAATTATTTCGGTCAGAAGGTTCTTTTTTTAGATGAATTTAGATCACAAATTCCGTATGGTAAGCTTTTGTCAATGCTTGATTCTTACGTCCGTGAGTTCCATGCACGCTATACAAATGTTGTTGGTCTTTGGGATATGGTTATCATAACAAGTCCATACGCGCCCGAACAAGCATATGATCATATGGTCAAGGAAAATACAAGGATAGACGCTAGAGAACAGCTTTTTCGCCGAATTAATACCGTCGTATACCATTATAAGGACGATAACGGTTTTCAATTACGTTGCTGTGACATGAAAAATTATACTTGTGCTGAAGATTTAATAAAAGGGGTTATAGCGGATGATGACGGTTTCGTACCTGTGGACAGTTCCGAACTTCCCGCTTAGAATTAAATGTACACTTTTAAAACGGGGCGTTGCGGGGTGTCCCCGCTTAAGGGGGTGACGGAAAACAAAACACGCCTTATCGTTTTGGTTGCAGTCAGGGGGGCGTTCCCCCCGCCAAAAGAATATAACCGAAAACTGACCCAGTTACAAAAGGGAAACTGTAACAATTAAACATACACTTTTAATTTTCAATCTTTTTGCTTGTATTTTCCCTTATTTCGGATAATATTTTAATTATTTCAACGTTTTCCTCTATTATGTCTGCTAAACTGTTTTCTACTTCATCGCTATTTTCTCTTGTATCGTGTAATATTTGAATAATTTCCGAAAAAGCTAAAAGTATCATTCCGCTAAGAACAGATATAAATTCGGGCAAAACAAAAAGATCTAATACAAATTTGCCCTCTATTTGAGTGGCTATATAATAGCTTATCGCTGTTCCCACTAGCATTATAACAACTGCTATAAAGGCTATCGTAATAGCCATTGCGTTTTTCGTATTCTTCCGTATCATAGTAGCCCTCTTTAATCGAATGTGTATTTTTTTTCGGTTGTTTCTGATTTTAGTTGCATTTCTTCGTTCTGTTCTATGTATTGTAACAGAACATATTCGATTTCTTTGTTAAGCGTTCTGTTATGTTTAGCGGCTATTTTTTTTAATTTGTCGATATTTTCTTGTGATGTTCTTAGTGGGTATCTTGGCAAATTACTCGGCATATTCTTTTCTCCAATCTTCCTTTAACTGGTTTTTCTCATTTTGCTCTATGTATTGTAATAAGGCATATTCAATTTCTTTATTTAGAGTTCTGTTGTGTTGGGTAGCTATATTTTTCATTTTTTCAAATGTTTCTTTGCTTGTTCTTAATGGATATTGCGGCATATTACTCGGCATATTTTTCCTCATTTTTTATAAAAAGTGGTTGACAAGTGGCGTCACTTATGCTATTATACTTTTATAAGGTGACGCTACTTAGGCGCTACCAATTCAATGTATATGGATTACATTTCCATTTTACATTTGTAAAACCAAAAAGTCAAGGAACGGTTTATCCTACATCAAAAAGCCACTACTCAAGTAAGTACCCACGAAAAGGCTTTCCGTTCCAACAAAAACCAAAAAAGGAGGAACAAAAAATGGTATTAGTAGGAATTAAAAGGTGGAAGGGCAAGGAAGATAAGGATTATTGTATCCTCTATGTTGAGCGTGATTTCGTTTTGAAGGAAACGGACAATGCAGTTCTTGCCGCCGGCAAATGTTGCGAACAGCTTTTTGTTGATAAGGAAATAGCCAATTCGCTTTCTTCTAAGGACGTCGGAAAGAAAATCGTCCTTGATACTATTTCCGTAAACGGCAAGGCTTATGTTCAAGGTGTAACTGTGGTCGCTTAGACTTCCACTTTACATACAAAAAAGGGGAAAAATGAAAAGGGGGTTTTAAACATGGCACTGTCGAAACTTATTTCTGTTGCTATGGAAGTAGGTGTTGCGGGAAGCGCGGATATGGGAGCTACCATAACGGACGGAACAACAACTTTTTTGGGCGTTGTGACTTCTATCCTTAACTTTGTAACCACCAATCCGTTACTCGTCATCCTGCTTGTCGGCGGTACTTTCGTACCGCTCGGTATCGGGCTTTTCAAAAAGCTCAAAAAGGCTAGTAAGTAATTGGCTAACGGCGGCTGTTTAGGGGGACAGCCGCCAATCTCTAAATGTAGGGGGTATTATATGAAATTTAAAAGTACACATTTAAAAATTTTTACTGCTTTTGCGGTGGCTTTTCTTTCGCTTACCTCGTTGTTCGTTTTTCCTGTGAATGCTGATGATGAAGAAAATATAACTTATCGTGTAAGCTACATTGATTATTTCACCCGCTATCAGGATAAAAGCTATAATTATCATATAGGTGTTACTGAGGTCAGCATGGAAATAACATTACCTTCCAACTTACGTCCTATATTTATACGCTATCATAAAATTGATGAAAATGGTATGAACTGGTATTATTTGATGTTGTACAATCTCGACATGAATAGCGGCTTACTCAAAAAGAACACTTCGACGATTCCCGCACATCTCGTTATAACTTCCCCTGCTAGCGGAGAAGTGGTTCAGGATAAAGATTCTACTTTTAGTATGTCTTATATTAACCATGACTATGAGGGACTTTTTTATGCCGCATATCCTGATGTAAACGGAATCCCCGTTTATGAATATCCTGATGATAAACTTCAGGAACTCCTTTCCGAGACATCTCATTCCGGCAACAACTATTATGATACGGATTTAATCGACGGTACGAAAATTCCTACAAGCGGTCAGCCTTGGTTCGCTCCTTCCGCCAATGTCGAGGGCTTTTTTGATAAGACCGTCCCTATTCCTGTAGTTCAGAATGCAGATGTACAATATCGCGCAACTGCAAATTCTGAAATGTACACTTTAATATTTGATTGGAAGCATTATCTTTCGGGTGTTGCTATATCAAGTAGTGATAAGTTGCTTTCAGGCTTAAAAACTGAAATATGGGTTCGTTGCCCTTATAACAGCGACGGTACAAAAACAACTTTTCAAAGAATTAAAAGTGCAGATTTAAACAGTTTTTATAATTCCGAAACTGGGAGCTTTGGAATAACTTTGACTGATGAAGAAATGGCATTCGCTGTCGCTGAAAGTGCGGGTGTTGATTATAACTATATACTTGAAAAAGTTATTCGTGACCGTAGAAAAATACAGGTATACGTCCGTAACGTTAAACAGACTGATTCCGAACTTCTTAGTAGCGGATATTCTTGGTTTACCTTCTTATCGTCTAATATCGGCAAGGATATAACTATAAACAAAAACACTAATCAGACATTGGACGTTGACGGGGCAAACGATGCTAACAGTAGCATAGATCATGAAGGTAACGACGGTCGCCCTTCCGGTGGCGGCGATTTACCCGGTCGTGGCGAATGGACAACGGACGATTTAGAGGACTTTATAGGTGGTGGGTTTGGCTTAGCCGGTGATAATGGGCTTATAGCACTTATCGGTAATGTTATAACATTTATTCCAAAACCTATAATAAATCTCCTTTATTTCTTCCTCGGCGCTTGTGCCGTTATAGCCGTTATTAAACTTGTATTCTAGGGGGTATCGCCATGGAATTATTTCAAACTTGGATTTCGTGCGTTTATAAGTTCTTTCAGATTCCTATAACTATATGGGGTTACACTTTTACTTTTTTTGACATGATACTTTTTGCGGGTTTGGTTTCTATTCTCATTGTGATTTTTGCGAAACTTTTAGGGGGTGACGTAGGTTGACATTTCATTTTATCGAAGATGCTACTGAAACAATCGATATGCTTTACAATCTTGCACTTTTTGATACTTTGATAGCAATAGCTTATATTGGCTATCGTTCCATTGTTAGGATTTTTTCACATTTCCGCAGAAGCGGACGTAAGGGGGCTAGTGACAAATGTTAGAACTTGCAAAAACCATATTCGGTGATTCGTTAGAGTTTGGCACTGATTTTATATTCGTATTCTTTGCTTTTCTTCTCATGCTTGAATTAATAGCCCTTGTTGGCGATTTCTTCAACGGATTCAGAAAATAAAAGCGCACATTTAAAAATTATTGAGGGGGGTGTATTACTATCGCATTTATAGTTAGTATAATTGTTGCCGTTGTCGTTTCTGTGTTTTTCAACTGTCCTAAAGTCCGTGTTTTTCTTCACCATCTGCCACATTATTTAAAGCTTTTGCCGCGTGACATAAAGCTGTACTTTAAGCAAAAGAAATATAATAATGCGCCTATCGGAACTATAACCGCATATATAGCTAATAGCGGTACTCCTTTCGGCTCTGGAAAAACTCTGTCAAGTGTTAAAAAGCTCGTCGAGATATACCGAAAATATAACGGCTTGACGGTGTACCATAATGGCAAGTTCGTTAAACAGTATATCCGCATATTCAGCAACATTGACATAAATTGTGCGGGGGCTGTTAGAATCAGGTGTTTGGAAGAATATTCGGATTACATAGAATCTCACCATGACTTTGAGGATAGATACGTTTGTTATCTCCATGTCGATGAAGCGGGAACAGAGTTTAATTCCCGCGCTTTTTCGGGCAATTTTACACCCGATTTTATCAGCGACATAGTAACTTGCCGCCATAACTGGTCTAGTTTTCTATACACCACGCAAGAGTTCGGAATGGTGGATAAGCTGTTACGATCCGTCACAACTAATTTATATGCTTGCTCTCATACTGGGCGAATCTTCTACAATCAGTCTTATCTGCCGAAACAGGTCGAAAACGTTGATGATATATCCATGCTTAAGCCCTTGACTACAAGCGGTTACTTGGCGACTGACGCGCTTTACAATACCTATGATACACACGCCCGCTTCGAGCGTATGTCAAAGGAAGTCAAGGACGGTCAGACGCTTTCGGTTGATGAAATAATCTCCCGTAAAGAGGGCGATTCCGCTTACAACTATGTATCCTTAAGTCGTAAGGGCAAGCGGTTCTTTAAACGTAAAAACAAGTAATCAAGGCTTTTCTCGTCAATCATTGTCCCCCGTTAGGGGGACGAAATTTTTCCACATATTCAAATTTATTGTACTTTTAAAAATACACTTTTAAGAAATATTGTACCTATATAAATACAAAATCCTATCCAAAAAGTGTTTGCAAAGTGGCGTCACCTGTGATATTATAATTATAAGAGGTGTCACTAAGGCGTCACCCAATTTAGGTAAAGGTAGGTAAACAAAAATGAAGCAAATCACAAATTATCAGCGTGCAGTCAATTATCTGCACAAAATCTATGTCCATATCAATGAGGACTTTTTCAACAATTCTTTGGGATATGTATCTCTGACAATTCAAGAATCCCGTGGTTCTTACGGTCATGTTACGGTTTCCCAGTCTTGGCTTTCCAGTCATGGCAGTACACGCGAACTTAACATAAGCGCTAACTATCTTAACCGTGATATTGTTGATGTTGTGGCTACTCTTATCCATGAGTGCAGTCATATATACAATCTCAATAACGGCATTCGCGATTGCTCAAATAACAATGTTTATCATAACAAAAAGTTCAAAAAGACTGCTGAGGAACTAGGCAAACTCCGTATTGAATACGTTCCCACTTATGGATGGACCGATACACACGCCACGGAATCAACCGTTGACTTCTGTATAAAGTACGGACTTGATAATATAGACCTTAACCGCGGCGTCGCTTTCTCATTTGGCGGTACTTCCGGCACTTCCGGAAAGTTCGGAATACCTGATGGTTCGCCCTTTCCTAAAAAGCCTTCAAGCACTCGCAAATACATATGTCCCGCTTGCGGTTCTTCTTTCCGCGCAACCCGCAATCTTAACGTTTTATGTATGGATTGCAACGTTCAGTATGAATTGGCTTAACTGGTAGGTTTTCGCGGTTTACGTCAAATCAAAAAGTCAACAAAAAGTAGTTAGGCGTAAAAAGTCGGTAAAGGTCTATTCCTTCCGCATGATATTAAAGACTTTCCGCGATTACCTACCTAAAGGGCGGCTAACCACCGCCCACAGAAAATACAAGTGTATTAAATGTACACTTTTAAATAAAGGAGTATTATAATGTCTGTTCAACTAATTGATAAACAAGACCTTTACGAAACTTTAAAACTATCAAGCTGTGCTATTTCTCCGCTTGATACTATTAGGGACTTCCCCGTTTCGCCTTATGCGCAACGCTTAACACATTTCAAGCAATGTGTTTTCGAGGAGTGTTTCAATTGTGCGAAAAAGCTACAATCCGCTTTGGATTTGCAACTGTCTAGTAAGACTATTTATTATTTTGAGGTGCAATTTAGTCTTTTGTTTGACATTATTTATATGTGCGGATTTTTAGATAGCTTTCTTAAATTTTGCGATTATCCAAACGAAAGCCTTTTATCTTTGGTCTTGCTCTCACAGTTTGATATTATACAGTCTATTTACGGCGATTACCCTTTTGTCAAGCGGACCGTGGAATAACGGACTGAGCGCTTTTTGCGAGGGAGTATATGCCGCGAAAGCCGCTTTACAAAGTCCGCTTTCAAAAACTTATCCGGCGGTTGCTTTTGCGGCAAAGCCGTGAAAGCAACCCTTGACTATAAAACGCAATCTTTTGTTGCTCTGTTCTTTCATTTTTGCCGCATAATTAACACTTGCATAACGGGGCGTTGCGGGGTGTCCCCGCTTAAGGGGGTGACGAAAAACAAAACACGCTTTATCGTTTTGGTTGCAGTCAGGGGGGCGTTCCCCCCGCCAAAAGAATATAACCGAAAACCGACCCATTTACAAAAAGGGTAAACGGTATAATTAAACATACACTTTTAATATTGGAAATGAGGTGATTAAAACAAATGACCGAAAAATTCTTAAGAAAATTAATCTCAAATCATGTCTTAGATACAAGAAAATATCGCTATTATTTAGATATGTTTTGCGGGGTTTGTCGTGTTCCTCTTAAATTCGCTAATTCTCCTAATAGGTATTTGTATTGTGAATATCTCTATGACAATGCATATGATAAACTTGAAGAATTTCGCAAGAAAAGCTTTGATGATTTTAACAAGCAACTAATTCGTGAACGCGAAAAACGTATCGCTTTGAAGAATGTAAAAGTGTAGTGCGCGTTCCGCGGCTTGACGCACGCGGCAGGCCGCGGCGCACGCGCCAACAGTAGGTAAAGGTAGGTAAGGCAAATGAATAAAGATGAATGGCTTAGTATTGGCTATGACAAGGGAATTATAAATGATATTCCTGATTGTGAACAAGTGCTTTTTAAAAGTGTATATGAGAAATGGTTTTTATCCAAAATACGGACTATAAAGCCGCAATCTGTTGATAGAATCGAGGTGACATATAACAAATATTATTCAGACAGCGACTTTGTTCTTCTTCCTGTTCATACTATTACAGAAAAGACAATCAGTGTATTTTTGAATGGTATCATTAAGGAACGAGCAGACATAACCTATAAGGAGTACGGGCGCATAAGCCAAATCGCACATCAAGTTATGCTTTACGCATATGAGCTTGATATAGGGCATTGTTCCGCTATTAATTGGGATTTAGTCCGTAGCGGTATATCGTTTTCTTCGCTTATGCCAAAACCAAAAAAAGAATATGCTCTTTCTGAATACGAAAAGAACCGCCTTTTCAGTGGTGTTCTTGAATATAATATATACCCTCAAAAGCGTTGTGCTTCTCTTTGTATTCTTCTCAATTTTTATTTGGGACTTAGAATTGGTGAACTTGCTTCTATTCGTTGGCGTGACGTGGATTATAGTAATTCATGTATATATGTTCATAGCACTTTCGCAAAGTATTATGAGCGCGATAAGAACGGCAATCGTATTGATTCTATGAAGTATGAAGTGCAAGATACAACAAAAACTGTTTATAGTGTTCGCAAAGTTCCTCTTATTCGTGAAAGTATATATTTGCTTGAACTTATCCGCGATCATCAGCGTGCAATGTGCTATAAAACAGAGTTTATTGCTTATGACGGAAGGGAAACTATACTTGAAAAAAGTATTGAGCGTGCAATTCCACGGCTTTGCGAATTGTGCGGAATTGGAAAATTCAATTCCCACAAAATTCGCAAGACTTTTGCAAGCGAACTTCACAAAAACGGAGTTCCTAGCAAATATATATCTGAACTCATGGGACATTCAGACATAAAGACAACGGAAAAATTCTACATACTTTCTTATGCTGATAGTATGGAATATCTTCGTAATGCTATGAAATGTCTCAAGGTAAATATTGGAAATGTACAAGCAATGTAACTTGTGGTAAAATAAAGTGGTAGAATATAGAAGAGCGCGAGACGGGGATCGAACCCGCGACCTTCTCCTTGGCAAGGAGACGCTC
>CAJTON010000024.1:45174-46713 GCA_910577605.1 uncultured Butyrivibrio sp. | reverse complement strand
AGGTGGGAATCGGAGTTGCGCAGGATTCGTTCGGAGATTATTACTGGGTAGCTATTTTCAACTAAGCCAATAATGTTTTTTACAAGATAACACAGATATCAAATCCCGGAAGCGGATGCTTCCGGGATTTTTATGTGAATACAATGCGGTCAAAGTCTGTGAGTTTGATCGTATGACAGGCGGGAAATAGATCTTTTCTGCCTGTCATACAGAAAGCTATGCTCCTAAGATACCGCGCCACAGCATTTCAATATAGTCGCCGTAGCCGGCTTTTTTGACTGATTCCGAGGCAAGAATGTCTACCGTACCAATCGGAGCGCCGTCGTATTTATAAATAAGCTGACCGAGTACGTCTCCTTCGTTTATGGGCGCTGAAGGGGAGTCCAGATATTCTATTTCACGCGTTATAAGCGAATTATCGAAGGAGGAAAGGAAGAGGTGAGTAAAGCTGCCGGAATAATGGCAGTCTATAAAGCTTTTCACTCCGTTTCTTATCTCAACGCCTTCAAGCGTCGGCATAGCGGAGTCTTTATAAAGGCTGCATATGCCGTAGCCGTAATTCAGAAGGCTTATGGAATCGGAAACTCTGGTTTTGCCGTCCGGGGATGCCATTACGACCGAAATCAGCTCAATGCCGTTTCGCTTTGCCGTTGCCGAAAGACAGAATTTCGCGAGGCTTGTTGAGCCGGTTTTAAGCCCGGTTGCCCATTCGTACTGCTTTATAAGTTTGTTAGTGTTGGTAAGCGTAAAATCGGACGCGCCGCGCCGTGTCACATGGGTGATGGTGTCCATCCATATCGTTGAGTAGGTATGTATCTGAGGGTATTTTGTTATTAATTCCCGCGACATAAGCGCAACGTCCCGTGCAGTGGTCATATGCCCATCGGCGTCAAGTCCGCAGCAGTTGACAAAATGCGTGTTGTTCATGCCGAGCGTCGCCGCACGCTCGTTCATTTTGCCTACAAAAACCTCCTCCGAGCCGCAGATATGCTCCGACATTGCGACGCAGGCGTCGTTTGCGCTGGCAATGGCAATGCACTTGATCATTGTTTCAACGGTTTGTTTTTCTCCCGCCTCAAGAAAAACCTGACTGCCGCCCATGGACGCTGCATGTTCAGATACGGTAACTTCGTCTTCAAGGGCGATCTGTCCCGAGGATACGGCGTCAAAAATAAGGATCAAGGTCATTATTTTTGTTATGCTTGCGGGGTGAAGGCTTTCGTCGGCGTTTTTTTCATAGATGACCTGCCCTGTCGAGGCCTCTATAAGTATTGCCGATGGCGCCTGGATAGTCGGTTCGTCCGCGTAAGAGACGGCGTTTAATGCGGATACCGTGATGAACAGGGACATGAAAAAGAAAAGAATTCGTTTCATTTAGAACGTACCTTCAAAAAAGAGTATATTATATTTTAGTTTTATTTCTTTCGGAATATGAAAAAAATAGTGCCTATTTTGAGGGAAATGTGGTATCCTATACTTGGGAATGTGAGAGCGCGTCTTTGACATTCATATTAATTTTACCGGAGAAAAGATATGTTA
>CAJTON010000024.1:44298-45164 GCA_910577605.1 uncultured Butyrivibrio sp. | reverse complement strand
GATTTATAGTAATGGTTATAAGGTCAATTTGGTATATGCCGTGGGCGATGATAAAATGCGTTCATATGAATAAACATCCTGAAAAATATGACGAGCTTGCGAAATACCGTCATGTACAGAAGATAGTGAATTTCCTGAGAAAACGTTCGCGCACCGAAACTCTTGTATACGGTGAGGAAAATTTGCCAGAAAACGGTCCGTATATAATGTTCGCGAACCATCAGGGAAAATACGACGGGCTCAGCGTCGTATGCTTCCATGACAAGCCGATGACGATAATTATGGAGAAGAAAAAAGCGGATATGATAGTCGCGCGCTGGATGATGCCGCTTGTGCAGGGGCGCGCGCTCGATCTTCATGATCCGCGCCAGCAGATCGAAACGCTCAAGGCGGTTACGGAGGATTTGAAAAGGGGCAGGCGTTATCTTATTTTTCCCGAGGGGGGCTATGAAAACAACAAAAATACGATGCGGGAATGGCATACGGGCGTATTTAAATGCGCTTACGACTCGCACTGCACTGTTGTTCCCGTGGTGCTTATAGACGCGTATAAGGCGATGAACGGCAACAGCCTTAAAAAGGTCACGACTCAGACTCATTACCTTCCTCCCATTTATTATGAGGAGTACAAGGATATGAAGCGGGGCGCTTTCTGCGAGCTTGTCAAAGGGAGAATACAGGAGAAGCTTGACGAAATATTGGGAAAAAGTGAAGAAGAAACAGTTTCTTGACATTTTCTCTCTAATGTAATAATATATATCCGTTGATAATTATTTGATCTTCAGGGCAGGGTGATGTCCGGTATCTGACGCCGGGCAAATTCCCGACCGGCGGTGTGGGTTTTTTCTTTAGAATCCCGAGTCCGC
>CAJTON010000024.1:43994-44288 GCA_910577605.1 uncultured Butyrivibrio sp. | reverse complement strand
GAGCCGCATGAGTATCATATTTGCCATGCCGCATGAACCGGTGAGATTCCGGTACCGACAGTAAAGTCTGGATGGAAGAAGGAGGAATGGATTATGAGTAAATTTTTATCACACTTTTCTGATCTGTGGGACAAAATCAGTTCCAACGTTATTTTCCTGCTGCAATTTCTGGGAGTCATAGCGGCGATATTCGTTATCGCGTACATAGCGGAGAAGCTTATCCGTAAGAAGCGCAATGACAAAGAGAAGATTTTTTCGACAAGAAGTATAGCCGTAACCGGAATTATGGCGGCG
>CAJTON010000024.1:12619-43982 GCA_910577605.1 uncultured Butyrivibrio sp. | reverse complement strand
TCCGCTTCCGTTTATCGCGCCCTCGTTTTACGAGCTTGACTTTTCGGAAATTCCGGTACTTATATGCGGATTTGCTTTCGGTCCGGTAGCGGGAGTTATGGCGGAGGCGGTCAAGATTCTTGTTAAGCTGCTGCTTAAAGGAACGTCTACCGCGTTTGTAGGGGACTTGGCGAATTTTGTTGTCGGGTGCAGTTTCGTGCTGCCCGCCACAATTATCTACCATATCAAAAAGTCCAAGAAGACCGCTCTTTTCGGCTGTATAGCGGGAACGCTCACGATTGCGGTGGTCGGAACGCTGTTCAATGCGGTGTATCTGCTGCCTAAATTCGCCGAGCTGTACGGAATGCCTATGGAGGCGATCATAGCCGCCGGAACTAAGATACACAGCGGAGTAAACAATATCATGACCTTTGTGATAATATGCGTCGGACCCTTGAATCTTATAAAAGGACTTGCGGTCTCGTTAGTCACGATGCTTATCTATCATCCCTTGAGACCGATTCTCAAGAAAAACATTTAAAATAGGTTGATTAAAACCTTTGTTTCATAGTAAAATATGAGACAGAGGTTTTAATTTTTTTCAGAGAAAGGCGACGATTATGAAATTTGATTCTGGCAAATATGAATTGCTTAAACAAGAAAGGATAGAGGAACTAAAATCCGACGGTTTTTTGCTAAGACACCGCAAGTCTGGAGCAAGGGTTCTTCTTATGTCCAACGACGACGAAAATAAAGTGTTCTGCGTAGGGTTCCGCACGCCGCCTCCGGACAGTACGGGAGTACCTCATATACTTGAACATTCGGTGCTGTGCGGTTCGGCGAAATATCCCGCTAAGGATCCTTTTATCGAGCTTGCCAAAGGCTCTTTAAATACCTTCCTTAACGCCATGACTTATCCGGACAAGACCGTATACCCGGTTGCGAGCTGCAACGACGCGGATTTCAGGAATCTTACGGACGTATATATGGACGCTGTCCTTCATCCCAATATTTATACGAGGGAGGAGATATTCAGACAGGAGGGCTGGCATTACGAGCTTGAGAGCGCGGACGCGCCCTTGCAGTACAACGGAGTTGTCTACAATGAGATGAAAGGGGCTTTTTCTTCGCCGGACGATGTGCTGACAAGATACTGCCTTAATTCGCTCTATCCGGATACCAGTTACAGCGTGGAGTCGGGCGGAGATCCGGCGTGCATACCTGATCTGACCTACGAGGATTTTGTAGGTTTTCATAAGAAACTATACCATCCCTCCAACAGTTATATATACATTTACGGCGACTGCGATATGGAGGAAAGGCTTGAGTATCTCGACAGGGAATATCTTTCCAAATATGATTTCCTTTCGGTTGATTCCGGGATCGCGGCTCAGAAGCCTTTTGAAGCAATGCGAAAGACCGAGGCGGAGTATTCCGTAACGGAGGACGAGGGCTGCGAGGGCAAGACATATCTTGCTTATAACGTGTCGGTAGGAAGCTTTGAGGACAAGGAGCTTTATCTTGCAACGAGAGTTCTCGACTACGCGCTGTTCTCGGCGCCCGGCGCTCCGGTCAAGCAGGCGCTTATCGACGCGGGTATCGGTGAAGATATAATGTGCTACTACGAGAGCGACCTGAGGCAGCCCATGTATACCGTAGCCGCCAAAAATACGGACGCGGACAAAGAAGAGCAGTTTCTCTCGGTAATAAAGGATACCCTCACGGAGCTTGCCGAGAACGGAATCAATAAGGACGCTCTACTCGCCGGTATAAACACGATGGAATTCAGTTACAGGGAGGCGGATTTCGGACGTTTCCCCAAGGGACTTATGTACGGCCTGAGCCTTATGGGAACATGGCTTTACGACGAGTCAAGACCGTTTGACAGACTCGCGCAGAACGAATCCTTTGAATTTCTCAAGAAAAATATCGGTACGGGATATTTTGAGGGACTTGTAAAAAAATATTTTTTAGACAACAGACATACTTCGCTCGTGGTGCTGCGTCCTGTTGAAAACCTTACCGCCCGCACCGAGGCGGAGGTCGCCGCAAAGCTTGAGACTTATAAGGCATCGCTTTCTGACGGTGAGATCAAGGCTTTGGTCGATGCGACGAAGGCTCTCAAGGATTATCAGTCCGAGCCGTCAACCGAGGAGGAGCTTAAATCGATACCTTTACTCTCAAGGGAGGATATAAGCAAGGAGGTGCAGCCGCTTTACAATGATATTCAGAGGATAGGCGGAGTTACCGTGGACCGTCACAATATCTATACCAACGGCATCGGATATATGAATCTTTCCTTTGACATCTCGAATGTTAAGGACGGGGATATTCATTATGTCGGACTGCTCGGGGACGTTATCGGATATATAAGCACGGACAAGCGTTCCTTTGACGAGCTTTCAAACGAGATAGACAAGCATACGGGCGGCATTTCACCCGATTTTGGCACGTATCAGAAAATAAACGATTTTTCCGATGTAAACGCCAGATTTTCGATAAAATGCAAAGCGCTCTCACATGAGTATAAGACGGCGTTCGAGCTTATAAAGGAAATGATGTTTGAGTCCAGATACGGCGACGCAAAGAGGCTTAAAGAGATAATAGCGGAGGTAAAGCTAAGACTTCAGTCGAGGATGCTCTCAAACGGGCATTCCACCGCGGTCAACGAGAGCTGCGCGCAGTTCGCCGCCGCATCCCGCTACGGAGTGCTTACGTCGGGCGTACCCTACTATAATTTTATCGCGGATCTGTACGATAATTTTGAGGAGCGCAAGGCGGAGATAACGTCAGGTCTTGAGCGCATGACGGCACAGATCTTTGTAAAAGACAGACTTATCGTGTCCTTTACCGGAGACGACGAGGTTTACAAAGAGGTCAAGCCGGAGCTTGAGGCGTTTATATCCGCTCTGCCGGAGGGCGGGATCGCGCCTGCCGCAAGGAATTTTGTTTTCGAGAAGAAGCGCATAGGCTATAAAACCGCGTCGCAGGTCAACTATGTGGCGCGCTGCGGTGATTTTACCAAGGCCGGTATAGAGTATTATCCTTCTCTCAAGGTATTGAAAACAATACTCGGCTATGATTATCTCTGGCTGAACGTGAGAGTAAAGGGAGGCGCGTACGGCTGTATGAACGGCTACGGACTTTCGGGAACAAGCTTTTTCTGTTCGTACAGGGACCCCAATGTGGCGGCTACCAACGCGGTCTATGACGGAGTTGAGGAATATGTAAGGAATTTTGACGCGAACGAGCGCGAAATGACCAAGTATATTATCGGAACCTTCAGCGAGATAGATACTCCGCTCAGTCCGGCGGGAAAAGGCGCGAGATCTTTCGATGCGTATATGCGCGGGGCAGACGAAGAGTATTACAGAAATGACAGGCTGGGAGTGCTCAATACTTCAAAGGAAGACATAAACAGGCTTGCGGATACCGTTAAGGCAATACTTGACGAGGGTTACCTCTGCGTTGTCGGAAACGGCGACAGGATCGAGGCTGACGGCGTGCTTTTTGACGAGATAAAGAATCTGTTTTAAACGCGATATTAAAAATAATAGGTCGGTACCGGAGCGCCCGCGGGCGTTTCGGCAGCGGTCCGTAAAGAAAACAGGAGAATATTATTTTGGATACTAAATCAGGCTTTGCCGCGCTTATCGGACGTCCGAACGTAGGTAAATCCACATTGATGAACAGGCTTATCGGACAGAAGATAGCTATCACGTCGAATAAGCCGCAGACTACGAGAAACAGGATCCAGACCGTATATACCGACGAGAGGGGACAGATCGTTTTTCTTGATACTCCCGGAATCCACAAGGCCAAAAACAAGCTAGGAGAATACATGGTGAACGTCGCGGAAAAGACGCTTGCCGACGTGGATATAGTGCTGTGGCTTGTTGAACCCTCGTCATTTATCGGAGCGGGAGAGAAGCATATAATCGCCCGCCTCAAAAGCTGTAAAAAGCCCGTGATACTTGTTATCAATAAGGTCGATACGGTTGCTAAGGAGGAGATCCTCAAGTTTATAGATACATACAGACGGGAGATGGACTTCGCTGAGATACTGCCTGTGTCGGCGCTCAAGGGTATCAACACGGACGACCTGACCGACACGATATTCAAATATCTTCCCTGCGGTCCCATGTATTATGACGAGGATACGGTGACAGACCAGCCTATGCGTCAGATCGCGGCGGAGCTTATCAGGGAAAAAGCGCTGCGCTGTCTGTCAGAGGAGGTCCCGCACGGAATTGCCGTGACGGTCGAACAGATGAAGGAACGTCCCGACGGCTCGATGTGGGACATAGAGGCGACGATAATCTGCGAGAGGGACAGCCACAAGGGCATCATTATCGGCAAGGGCGGAGCGATGCTCAAAAAAATAGGCTCGGCGGCACGGTTCGAGATAGAAAAGCAGCTTGAGCAGAAGGTGAATTTAAAGCTTTGGGTCAAGGTGCGCAAGGAGTGGCGCGATTCCGAGCTTCTGATGAAAAATTTCGGATACAGAGAAGAATAAATGGCTGACCAGATAAAGGTTACGGGCATGGTCATCTCGTCATCGCCCGTCGGTGAAAACGATAAGAGAATAGTGCTTCTTACCAAAGAAAAAGGCAAGATAAGCGCGTTTGCAAGAGGCGCGAGACGTCCGGGCAACAGGCTTATGGCGGCGAGCGACAGCTTTGCGTTCGGAACGTTTTATCTGATCGCGGGCAGGGACTCATACACTGTTGTAAACGCCGAGATAAGCAATTATTTTCGAGAGCTTGCAAACGACGTTGCAATGACTTACACGGCGTATTATTTCGTGGAGCTTGCGGGATATTTTGCGGTGGAGAATCAGGACGGTTCGCAGCTTCTCAATCTTATATACGCGGCGTTTAAGGCGATGTTAGGCAGGAAGATGGATATTGAGCTTGTCCGTTATGTCTATGAGCTCAAGCTTCTTGCGCTGAACGGAGAGTATCCCGATTTTTTTGCCTGCCGCGGCTGCAAAAGCAGCGAAGGTCTTGACGGGTTTTCGATTGCGTCAAACGGGGTGTTGTGCCGGGAGTGCCGTAAAACGGCTAAGGACGTTATAGACATATGCGGTTCGACGCTTTACGCCCTGCAGTTTATCGTATACACGGAAATCGGCAGGCTTTTTTCGTTTACGGTGTCGCCCGAAGTGCTCGCGGAGCTTCGTATGGTGCTGCGCAGATGCATGGGCGCGTATGTTGACAGGCGCATGAATTCGCTGGATATTCTTGAGGGTTTGCTTTAACACTTAAATAATACTTGAAAAAACATTAAATAAAAGATACAATGTTTCAAAAGCGCCCGGTATGATCCGACGCGCAGTAATTGAGAGGTAAAATTTATGGAAAAGACAATGGACAAAATCGTCGCGCTGGCGAAATCGAGAGGTTTTGTATATCCCGGTTCGGAGATATACGGAGGACTTGCGAATACATGGGACTACGGAAACCTCGGCGTTGAGCTTAAGAACAATGTAAAAAAAGCCTGGTGGCAGAAATTCGTGCAGGAAAGCCCGTACAATGTCGGCGTTGACTGCGCCATACTTATGAATCCGCAGACATGGGTGGCGTCGGGGCATCTCGGCGGTTTCGCCGACCCGCTTATGGACTGCAAGGAATGCAAGGAGCGTTTCCGCGCCGACAAGCTTATAGAGGACTGGGCTGCCGAGAATGATTTTACGATAGAAGGTTCGGTTGACGGCTGGAGCAAGGAGGACATGGAAAAATTTGTCGCGGACAAAAATATTGCCTGCCCCTCCTGCGGTAAGCATAATTTTACTGAGATAAGGCAGTTCAACCTGATGTTCAAGACATTTCAGGGCGTTACCGAGGACGCGAAGAATACAGTTTACCTCCGTCCCGAAACCGCGCAGGGTATTTTCGTGAATTTCAAGAACGTACAGAGGACCTCGCGTAAGAAGCTTCCCTTCGGTATCGCGCAGATAGGCAAGTCCTTCAGAAACGAGATAACGCCGGGTAATTTTACTTTCAGAACAAGGGAATTTGAGCAGATGGAGCTTGAATTTTTCTGCAAGCCCGGAACGGATATGGAATGGTTCAAATATTGGAGAGAATTCTGTATCAACTGGCTCAAAGCGCTCGGAATGAAGGAGGAGGAGCTTCGCGCGAGGGACCATTCGCCGGAGGAGCTTTGTTTTTATTCAAAAGGAACGACCGACCTTGAGTTCCTCTTCCCGTTCGGCTGGGGCGAGCTTTGGGGAATCGCGGACAGGACTGATTACGACCTTACGCAGCATCAGAATACCTCCGGCGAGGATATGTCTTATTTTGACGATGAGGATTCGAGCAAATACATTCCGTATGTCATCGAGCCTTCGCTCGGCGCGGACCGCGTGACGCTCGCGTTTCTTTGCTCGGCGTACGACGAGGAGGAGCTTGAGGGCGGCGATATGAGAACGGTGCTTCATTTCCATCCGGCGATAGCGCCCGTCAAGATCGGAGTGCTTCCGCTTTCAAAGAAGCTTAACGAGGGAGCGGAGAAGATTTACACTGAGCTCTGCAAAAAATACAACTGTGAGTTTGACGACAGGGGAAATATCGGCAAAAGGTACAGACGACAGGACGAGATCGGAACGCCCTTCTGCGTAACGTACGATTTTGAATCGGAAAACGACGGATGCGTTACGGTGAGAGACAGGGATTCCATGGAACAGGAAAGGATCGCGATCGCGGAGCTTGATTCATATTTTGCGGATAAATTCACATTCTAATTAACGCAGGAATCTGTATAAATAACGCAGAACTCATGGGGAACGGATTATATGATATGCGATAAATGCGGCTTTGAACATAACAGCAGATCGGTATGCCCTAAGTGCGGAGCCCGCGTGGTATATGTAAACGAGGATTATCTCAAGCGCAAAAAGGAATGGGAGGAGGCGCAGAAGAACGGACAGAAGGGCGCGCCCGTTCCGGGAATAACATATTCCACAAGGGAGGATTATGATCGTAAAAGAGGCCGCGATACCGTCACGGGAGGTCGCGCCGGCGACAGCTCAAGGGAAGGCGGTCACGAGGACGCGGGTCTTCCTTTCGACGAGATCAAGGATTGGGCAAAAAAAATGCGCGGCAGATTTGCCGCGCTTTTCGGCAGGCGAAGGGGACGGCGCGGCGCGGACAATCCGGTCATACGCGAGATAAAGTTTAATACTGACGGTGAGCCGGACAATCCCGATGACACCGAGCTTGTGAAAATACGGAGACGTTCACGCAAACGTGTAAAGCCCGCGCTTACGGCAGCAATTTTGACGGCGGCGGGAGTGCTTTTGCTGGCGGCAGGAGCGGCGATAGTGCTGAACAGACCGGACGGCAAGGACGGCGGCGGAGTCTTTATTTTTGACGGCAGTAAGGTTTTTTGTGCGGACGATGCGGAGGCACCGCTTATTGAAGACGTCGGTGAAAATTTTACCGTGGCCGAGGTCTGCGGGGATTCTTTTATCGCGTATGACGACGGAGCGGTGTATGTGCACAGCGGCGGAAAGACAAGAAAGACCGAGGCTTGGCTGCCGCGGATAATTGCGTACAACGACGGCGGCGGGCTTGTTGTTTTTGAAACGGGAGGCAGGACGCATATACTGTCGGGAGAGAAGGATATTGAGCTTGAGCTGGATAAGAAGGGAGATTATACCGACGCATGCGCGGTAAGCGATTCGGGCCGGTATTTTGTCCTTACGACATGTGAGGGAGGCAGCGATTTTGCTCCCGGAGAGTATTCGATGTATCTCGGAGACATCACAGGCGGACTTGCGCGTATATCGCAGGACCACAATGAAAAAGAGATACTGCGGCTGTGCGACGACGGCGGGATCGTTTATGCGGATATGGCGACCGCCGATTACGGCATAATAAACGGCAGGACGCTTTGCGTATGGGAAAATGAAAGCGCGGGCGTGCAGACGCTTCTTGACGATGTGGCGGGAATAAGGTATGACGGCGTGCGGGAAGCGGTATACTGTCTGACGGGGAGCGGAGAACTGTATGTCTGGGATATAAACGAAAAAGACGCGGCGCTGACTGACACCGGGGCTGCGGCGCTGTGCGGAAATGCCGCTTACGATGCGCAGGGCGGAGTGATATACAGGAAGAACGACGGATTTTATCTCTGCGACGGCAAAGGAAAGACAAGGTTCCTTTTTGACGCGGACTGCGCTTCTCCTGAGTTTTTCTTTGATTATTCGCAGAACTATCTTTATTACATGGATACCGGGTATATTTTTTATGCCGGACTGAAGGACGGCGCAAACGAAGTCAGGCAGGTCTGCGCGGTTTCGGGCGCTGCTTCGGTACTCTATTATCCCGCCGGAAAATGCTTTCTTGCGCTTTCGTCAGACGGCGTTTTGTGGGAGCTTGGGGAAGAACAGAAGCAGCTGGATTCCGGAGTGAGCCGGATAGCGGCTGTTGAAAACGACGATAGTGCCGCGTACTGTATTGGCGGGCGGCTTATGTATATTTCTCGTGGAAAGAAAACAGCGGTGCTTTCGGAAAATACGGAGAGCCTTGACGGCATAGTATTTTCGGGAGACAGAATATACTGGCGGACGGCGGACGATACTGTGTACAGAGTGTCTGAGGACGGCAGCGGCGGCGAAAATATCGGTCACGCCGAATATCTTTTTTTTCTTGAATAATGTAATAATCTTACTTGAAATTCTTAGGCTTTATGTTATAATGGATAAGGCAGTATGCGCCCTTGGGTTTTTGCGGACGGTTCCCGTCAGGGACCTTCGGCAAAAGCCTATGTGGCTGCATGGCTGAACAGTAATTTAATTTTTTAGGAGGATACTACAAATGGCAAAAAAGTTTTGTTATCTTTTTTCCGAGGGTAACGCCAACATGAGAGAGCTCCTTGGAGGAAAGGGCGCGAATCTCGCCGAGATGACCAATATCGGCCTTCCCGTTCCCCAGGGCTTCACTATCACGACCGAAGCTTGTACACAGTATTATGAGGATGGCCGTCAGATCAATCCCGATATTCAGGCTGAGATCAATGAGTATATTGTTAAGATGGAGGGAATCACAGGTAAGAAGTTCGGAGATCTTGAGAATCCCCTTCTCGTATCGGTCCGTTCCGGCGCAAGAGCTTCAATGCCCGGTATGATGGATACGATCCTCAACCTCGGACTTAACGAGCAGGTTGTTGACGTAATTGCCAAGAAGTCCGGAAATCCCCGTTGGGCTTGGGACTGCTACAGAAGATTCATACAGATGTATTCCGACGTCGTTATGGAGGTCGGCAAGAAATATTTTGAAGAGCTTATAGATGAGATGAAGGCAAAGAGAGGCGTTAAGCAGGACGTTGAGCTTACTGCCGAGGATCTCAAGGAGCTTGCGGGACAGTTCAAGGCAGAGTACAAGGGAAAGATCGGTTCCGATTTCCCCGACGATCCCAAGGAACAGCTTATGGGCGCTATAAAGGCCGTTTTCCGTTCATGGGACAACCCCCGTGCCAATGTATACCGTCGTGACAACGACATCCCTTATTCATGGGGAACAGCCGTAAACGTACAGAGTATGGCATTCGGTAATATGGGCGACGACTGCGGAACGGGCGTTGCGTTCACCCGCGATCCCGCTACCGGCGAGAAGAAGCTTATGGGAGAATTCCTTACAAACGCTCAGGGCGAGGACGTTGTTGCGGGCGTTCGTACTCCTATGCCTATTGCGCAGATGGCTGAGAAGTTCCCTGAGGCTTTTGCTCAGTTCGAGCAGGTATGCAAGACACTTGAAGACCATTACCGCGATATGCAGGATATGGAATTCACGGTTGAGAATAAAAAGCTTTATATGCTTCAGACCCGTAACGGCAAAAGAACCGCACAGGCTGCTCTTAAGATCGCCTGCGATCTCGTGGACGAGGGAATGAGAACCGAGGAAGAGGCGGTTGCAATGATCGATCCCCGTAACCTTGACACTCTTCTTCATCCTCAGTTCGACGCAAAGGCGCTTAAGGAGAGCGCGCCGGTTGCAAAGGCTCTCGGAGCTTCTCCCGGAGCTGCCTGCGGTAAGATCGTATTTACGGCTGATGATGCCGTTGAGTGGGCTGCAAGAGGAGAGAAGGTCGTACTTGTACGTCTTGAGACTTCACCCGAGGATATCACCGGTATGAAGGCCGCTCAGGGTATCCTTACGGTACGCGGCGGACAGACCTCTCATGCGGCGGTTGTTGCGCGCGGTATGGGAACCTGCTGTGTATCCGGCTGCGGCGATATCGCAATGGACGAGGCTAACAAGAAATTCACGCTTGCGGGCAAGGAGTACCATGAGGGAGATTCTATCTCAATCGACGGCTCCACCGGTAACATTTACGACGGAATCATTCCTACCGTTGACGCTACTATCGCAGGAGAGTTCGGAAGGATCATGGCTTGGGCTGACAAGTACAGAAAGCTTAAAGTCAGAACCAATGCCGACACTCCGGCGGACGCAAAGAAGGCGCGCGAGCTTGGAGCAGAGGGCATCGGACTTTGTCGTACCGAGCATATGTTCTTTGAGGAGTCAAGAATTGCCGCTTTCAGAGAGATGATCTGTGCCGATACCGTTGAGGAGAGAGAGGCTGCTCTCGATAAGATCCTTCCTTATCAGCAGGGAGACTTTGAGAAGCTTTACGAGGCTCTTGAGGGATGCCCCGTTACTATCAGATTCCTTGATCCCCCGCTTCATGAGTTCGTTCCCACCGAGGAGGCTGACATCAAGAAGCTTGCGGACGCTCAGGGCAAATCAGTAGAGGACATCAAGACTCTTATTGATTCTCTCCATGAGTTCAACCCGATGATGGGACACAGAGGATGCCGTCTTGCGGTAACCTATCCTGAGATCGCAAAGATGCAGACAAAGGCTGTTATCCGCGCAGCGATCAATGTTCAGAAGGCTCATCCTGAATGGTCGGTTAAGCCTGAGATCATGATTCCGCTTATCTGCGAGATCAAAGAGCTTAAATTTGTCAAGAGCGTGGTTGTTGAGACCGCTGACGCAGAGATCGAGGCGGCAGGCGTTAAGCTTGAGTACGAGGTAGGAACCATGATCGAGATTCCGAGAGCCGCACTTACCGCTGACGATATTGCAAAAGAGGCTGACTTCTTCTGCTTCGGTACAAACGACCTTACGCAGATGACCTTCGGTTTCTCCCGCGACGACGCAGGCAAGTTCCTCAACGCTTACTACGACACCAAGATCTTCGAGAACGATCCTTTCGCAAAGCTCGATCAGACAGGCGTAGGCAAGCTTATGGAAATGGCTATCAAGCTCGGAAAGCCGGTTAATCCCAGCCTTCATGTAGGTATCTGCGGCGAGCACGGCGGAGATCCTTCATCGGTTGAGTTCTGTCACAAGATCGGTCTTGATTATGTGTCATGCTCACCTTTCCGTGTGCCGATCGCAAGACTTGCGGCAGCACAGGCAGCTATCAACGATAAATAAAAACTGATTAAATTTAATTAATTCAAGGGCATTGAATACAAGCGTATGTTATTTATATACTTGGTTCAATGTCCTTTTATTTTGTAATACGAACGTTAAGATTCTCTGCAAAAATAATTTGCTTTTTCAGCGCGGCTAAGATAAAATTTATATAATAGTATGTTTGTGGCGGGAGGCGACGACTGCCATAATCTTTGCAAAAGGAGTGTAAAAATTATGCTGCTGATAAAAACATCGGCTTTATGCCTTTTGTTTATCATATATATGATAGGATTTTACTACCGCAAGCCGCACATTCCGGTTAAATCCACAAAAATATTCCGTATGCTTACAGCGGCGGTTTTGGTAAACTCATCATTTGACCTCATAACGGTTTATACTGTAAACCACAGGGATGTGATACCCGATAATGTGAATCTGATCGCGCATATTATTTATCTGATGTCGATATTGAGTTTTATTTATCTTTTGTTCTTATATATGAGGAGTTATCTTGAAACGCGACTGAAATTCGGCAGGACGGCGCTGGTTCTTCACAGTCTGCCGTTTATCATGTCCGCCGCGGGAATACTGTCGCTGCCGATAACATATATACACGGGGAGACTACCGATTATTCGCTGGGACCGAAGGCATACGCGCTTTATTTCAGCATAGTAATATACCTTATTTTGATTCTGTATTACTGCGTGCGTTACTGGGAGATTCTGGACGGGGAAAAAAGAATGGCGATTTTGCTTGCCGTTCCCATATATATAGTTATTTCCGCTATACAGATGATAATGCCGGAGACTTTGCTTGCGATTGCGGGTTCTACATTGATAATGCTTGGACTTATTCTCAGCAATGAAAATACGGAAAAATATGTGGACGAGAAAACTCCGCTATTTAATCAGTATTCATTTGAAACGGTGCTTGAGGAATATGATTTTAGCAGACAGAATCTGTTGATAGCGGTTTTGTGCTTCTGCAAGACGGAGAATAATTTTGACTGGCAGCAGGATGTGCTTGTGCTGCGTGACATATATAAAGGACTCAGACAGTACCGTATACAGGGCTACCGTATATGTGAAAACGGAGTTGTATTTATCGCAAGCTCCAAAGAAAGGGCGCAGACAGTCTTAAATGATATAAAAAGCGGTATTGAGGATAAATACGGCAAGGACAGCATAAGCATTGAGACAAAGCTTATTTCGGAGGCGGAAGCCTCTACAAAGCACGGTTGTATGAGGAACATCATTTCCTTCTGTACGGAGACGGGAAGTCATTTTGCTTATATTGATTATCTGACGCATATTTACAACCGCAACGCTTTTGAGCGGGATTTGGCTGATCTGGATGTAAACGGCGGCAGATACTATGTTATAGCTGATCTGAACGGTCTCAAGACGGTAAACGATACGATAGGGCACTCGGCGGGAGATAAGCTGCTTCAAGGCTTTGCATTTCTGCTTTCAAGCGCGGTCGGGGAAAACGGCAAGGCATACAGACAGGGCGGAGACGAGTTTGCGGCGCTGTATAAAGGCGACGTGCAGGAATTTCTGAGGGAGCTCGACGAGCTATGCCGCGAATATAATCAGGCGTGCAATATTCCGATAAGCTACGCCATAGGATACTGCGGAGTAACGGAGAAGGATTTTATTGATGCCGCCGACCGTATGATGTATGAGAACAAAAGAAGTATTAAGCAGCAGAGAAAAGCGGAGTATGAGCAGAGAGTAACCGCAAGGGAGGAATTAATATGAGCGAACCTGAAGTTATTTTTGAGGATTGGTCCCCGGTATGCAATATCAACGCGTTTGTTGAAAAAAGCGATGCATGCTACTATTTTTATCTGTGGGTGAATCCCCAAAGCGACAGCGCGGTCGTAAAAAGCTGCTGGATAGGCAACATCGGAAACTCGCCGGAGGAGCTTGACATAGAGGCGATGGGAGAGGGCATAGCGCCGCGGATGCCCAAGCAGTATGTGCTGCATGATGAGGAAGGACTTGATCTTGATCCCGATAGGTTTGAAATAGTGTGGTTTGAAGAGGGCAATGCCGCCGCTCTGCTTTATGATGACGAGATAATAAGCGTGATTCCCGGATGGAGCGGGTATAACGGTTTTAACGGATATGCGAGATACGCGAAAGGGATCACGCCTCTGGCATGGGGGCTTCTTGACGCGTATGATACCATTTCAAAGCGCGTGGAGGAAAGTAAAGCCTTTTGGTCGGAGTTTGAAGAGGATTTCTGGACTAAGGCACAGAGTATGCATCTTGCGGCTCTGGAGTCATTTTTTGGAAAATATGAAAAGTATTACGCTATCGACGGAGGGAAATTTCCTCCGAAGGCTCTTGTCAGAGGCTCAAAGAAAGGAGTTGTCTATGGGATAACTGCCGGAGTAAGCCTGATCCCGATGCCTAATGTGGACACAGTTTACGGCGATGAATTCAAAGAATACAGAAGAATCGAGCTGGGCTTTGCCGTGACGGAGGAGAAAGAGAGTCTGTGTAATTCCGTATTTTCGTTTATGTCGGGACTTGCGGCTTTCCCGTGGCGGGAGGATACTTTTTTGGCACACGGACATACGGTTCCGATCAATTTTATAGAGGGTTTTGAAGCGGTTCTTTTTATCAGCCCTCGCAGGCTTTCGGGCGTGGAGACGCCGGAATATAAGGACTACATGGGAGAAAAAATCAATCTGCTCTGGATGGTCCCTGTTACCGGAGCGGAGTATCAATTCATCACAAAGCATGATATTGACGAAAATCTCAGCTATGCCTATGATATAGAACGGATACATATATTTGACGGAAAAAGCAAGTTCATCGGTATGCCGTAACGCCCTGTTTTCACGCCCGGCAACCTGAAGCTTACATTTAGAAACCGCAAAATTATGGTCTGCTCGCGTGATTTTTGATATTATTGGCGTGAATAAAAAACGGAGGTCGGCATCATGACATTAGGAGATAAGCTATCCAAATTAAGGAAGGAAAACAATTATACCCAGGAGCAGCTTGCGGATATTCTTGGAGTTTCAAGGCAGGCGATAAGCAAATGGGAGAGCAATACGGCGTATCCGGAAACGGATAAAATGATAAGGATAAGCAGGCTGTTTAACTGCTCGCTTGACTATCTGTTTAAAGAAGAGATAGAAGCAGACAGAAACATACAGCCCGACGGCGCCGCTTCATATTCATCCGGCAGCAGGAGAGAAAAGAAAAGCGCCAGGACCTTGTGGGGGCTTCCTCTGTGGCATGTCGGCAGAAACGCGAAGGGCGTCGTGGCGATAGGAATGAACGCGAAGGGAATAATCGCGATAGGGCTGAAAGCAAAAGGCGTTATCGCTCTGGGACTTCTATCGTTCGGTGTTATTTCGCTTGGACTGGTTTCGCTCGGCTTCATATCACTGGCGCTTGTGTCGCTCGGCGTAATCTCGTGCGGAACGTTTGCCGCCGGAATATTTGCCGCCGGAGCCATCAGTCTTGGAATCATATCGACGGGAGCTATCGCGGTAGGAGAATTTTCGGTGGGAGCGCTGGCAGTCGGCAAATATTTTGCGCTCGGTGATAACGCGAGGGCGATGGTTGCCATAGGTATCGCGGATACGTCTGAAGTTTCGGGAAGCGTATTTCAGAAGATAGGGGACATGACCTCGCAGGATTACGCCGCGGTGAAGGAAGCGTTAGATTCCGTGGTTCCGGGCTGGCTCTCGTGGGCGAAGGAAATAGTCAAATTTTTTATGCCGTAGTACGGATTAGGTTTATGGGATCAAAAAGCCCTGCGGGTTTTCGGATATGTACCGAAAGCGCGGGGCTTTTATAATTATTTGTAAAGTGAAATTATTTATTTTTGCCTAAAATCTCGTCCAGTGTTTCCATAAGCTTCTGTATGTCGATAGGCTTAGCGATGTGACCATCCATTCCTGAATTGAGGGCTTCGCGCTTATCCTCCTCGAAAGCGTTCGCGGTCATGGCGAGGATAGGTATGGACGCAAGCTCCTTGTTTTCAAGCTTTCGTATCTCGATCGTAGCCTCATAGCCGTTCATCACAGGCATCTGTACATCCATAAGTATAAGCTGATAATATCCCGGTTCGGAGGCTTTGAGCATATCAACGGCTATCTGCCCGTTTTCCGCAGTCTCTATTGTAAAACCTGCCTCCTCAAGAATTGCGGTGGCGATCTCACGGTTCAGTTCGTTGTCGTCCGCCAAAAGCAGGCGTCCGGTGTGAAGGGCTTTGCGTATTTTTTTGTCCGAATCGTCCTTTTTATCCTTGTTCACAATGGAGTTCAGGCATCCGCGCAGATCTGACAGAAAAAGAGGCTTGCCGCAGAATGCCGTAACTCCTGCTTCCTTGGCTTCGGCTTCAATATCCGACCAGTCGTAGGCTGTCAGGATAATTATAGGTACGTCGCTGCCCATTTCCTGACGGACTCTCCGGGCAATCTCGATTCCGTTCATGTCGGGAAGGAGCCAGTCTATAATAAAAACTGAGTAGAGGTCGTTGCGGGTCGCCGCCTGTTTGGTGCGCAGGACGGCCTCTTTGCCGGACAGCGTCCATTCGGCGCGCATTCCTATCTGGTGGAGCATCCATGACACACTGTCGCAGGTATTGAAATCGTCGTCGACCACGAGCGCCCTGAGACCTTCTAATTCCGGAATCGTCTGAGGTTCTTTTTTGCCGGAGTTAAGGCGGAAGGTGAAGGCGACTATGCATTCGGTGCCGACGCCCTGCTTGCTCTTTATTTCGATAGTTCCGTTCATCATATCCACGATGCTTTTGGTTATCGCCATTCCTAGTCCTGTACCCTGGATACCGCTGCTTGTGGAATTGCGCTCGCGTTCAAACGGCTCGAAGATATGGGCGATAAATTCCTCGCTCATACCGATTCCCGTATCTTTTATGTGGAACTCATAGTACGCGTAACCTGAAGGCGCGGGCTTTTCGATGACTTTTATGCTTATTGTACCTCCTGCCCCGGTATATTTGACGGAGTTGCTCAACAGGTTTAAAAGAACTTGGTTAAGACGCAGTCTGTCGCAGCAGATGTCCTCGTTCTGAACATCGACGGCGTCCATGAACAAGTCAAGCTGCTTTGCCTGTATGTCCGCCTGAAGGATATTGCGCAGCCCGTGAAGTATATCGGGAAGACTGCATGGCTGTACGTCAAGGTGCAGCTTGCCGTTTTCGATGCGGCTCATATCGAGTATGTCGTTTATAAGGCTGAGCAGATGGTTGCCGGAGGTCATGATCTTTTTCAGATATTCCTCCACCTGCTCCTGACGGTCTATGTGAGTGAGCGCGAGAGCGGTAAAGCCGATGATCGCGTTCATGGGAGTTCGGATATCGTGCGACATATTTGAGAGGAAAGTGCTCTTGGCTTTGTTGGCAAGATTTGCCTGTGAAAGGGCGTTCTCAAGCAATGTTTTCTTCTCTCTTTCCTCGCGTGTTTCTTCGTCTATGCTGCGGAGTCCGAGTACGATGCCGCGGATTTTTTCCCATTTGCCCGCGCGAACCGCCTTTATCTGAAAATACTGGGTTTTTCCGCAGCAGACAGTGCGGTAATTTATATGACAGAGAGGGTTTTCGGAAAGCTCCTTTTCCAAAGCCTCTCTAGAAACGGCCTGACGAAGGAGCTCTTTGTCCTCGTCGTGTACGGCTGATTCTATGTATTTTCCTATACAGTCCTCAAGAACGAGATCGCCTGTAAAGATAGCGCCCATAATATTATTCTGGCAGTCGTTTATCTGAAGGACGTTGCCGTTTCCTGTATTGAGGTCGAAAAAGCAGACCAGATTGTATTCTATGCTCAGCGCATGGATAAGCTCCATCTGGCGTCTTTTGTTCTCGGATTGTATCATCTCCTCCTGGAGTTTCTGCGCGGTGCAGTCGAGAAGATACCTCTGATAGAACAGCTCGCCGTTCTCCTCTATAAGCTTGATGTTTCCCATTATGTAGAGGATCTCGCCGTTTTCGTGAAGAACGCGGTAATCCACGCTGATGTTGTCGCCGGGTTCTTTGAGCGAGCGGAAGCTTTCCCGCAGCTTGGGCTTATCTTCATCCAATACGGAGGCGGCGATCATGTCAAAACCGTCCGCAATAAGCTTCTCCTGAGATTCGTATCCGAGAATTTTAAGGGCGGCGTGATTTATGCTTATAATACGTGAGCCGTCAATGGTATGGCACATAACGCCGCAGTCCATTGTTGTGAAAAGCTTTTCCAAAGTCTGATTTTTCTGGATAAGCTCCTGTGCGTACTCGCGCTCCTTTGTCACGTCGATTCCTACGCCCACGGTACCCATGACGCTTCCGTCGACGTCGTAAAGAGGAGATTTATAGGTGGTCAGAAGCTTTGTGCCTTCTCCGGTCTGAATGACCTCCCCGGAGGTGAGGGTCTCCCTTGTCTCCATGACCATGCGCTCGGATTCGATGCAGGCGGGGTCGTCATATTCAACGTCCCATATGTACGCGTGACCGCGGCCTTCGACCTGAGCCTTTGTCTTGTTGACGGTAGCGCAGAAGCTGTCGTTCACCTTTTCGTGAATGCCGTTTTTGTCCTTATACCAGATAAGGTTGGGGACATTGTTGATAGTAGCCTCCAAAAACTGAGACGACTGCCAGTAATCCTTGAGCGTCTTGTACGACTGCTGCCATCTGAAAAAACGGAATTTAAGCTCGGTCTCTGACAACGGAAGAGTCCATATGTCCAATATATCGTAAATATCGCCGTCAAGCAGAGGTATCTGTTCTTTGTCTATCAAAAGAATCAGTTCGGCCTCAGGTTTCTTCCATGCCGTAAGAGCATGTACCGCCGCAATGTCAAATTCGCGCAAGTCCGCCAGTATAACGTCGGCTTTGGACGCGGGAACCTTCTCAGGCTTATCGCTCTCCGTAAATTCGTGCGTAAAGGCTTCAAGCGGGGGCATTTCCCTTAACGGGTCAAAAAGCCCTTCTTGGGGACTGATTAAATAAATCTGTGTGCTGCAATGGTACATGAATATCCTCCTAATGATAAGGTCTGTGATATTTTTATTTATGGATCCGGTATGCGGATGCGGGCTAAGCCGTTTTTTTGTCTATGTTGATACACAGCGCAAAATATCCCTTTCCTCCAGTGCTGAACAGAAGGCTGTAAGGCGGGTATTTTTTATAGAAAAAATTAAGAAGCTGGTCGAACGTAAGCAGGTCGTTTTTTTCAAGTATGCATTCCTCCGCGAAAGTAAAGTGCTTTCCGATGCTGTCCATAAGCTGCTGCGAGAGTATTTTAAGCGCGTACACCACGGTTTTGTCAGCTTTTTTGACCGGCTTGCCGAAAAGTTCGCTCAGGACGTGAAGAACGATGCGCTCTTCATAAATAATATATACGGGTACGACTTCCTTTTCCTTGGAACGATAGGTGAGACGGTAGCACAGTTTGTTACCCGCCGCAAAATCCTCTCCGCTGTAATGCTTGCTTACGATCTGCGCGTCAATTCGGAATAATCCGTGAAAAGCCTGAATTACGGCATTTTTAAGTGAATTTTCTTCATCGTCGGACGGCTGATGCACCCATTTGTTGGAAACTTTGCCCGTTATCGCGCGGTCCTCCACCATGATATGTCCATTCAGCCAGCCGATGCAGATTCCAAGAAAGTGCTGAACGGATTCTACGGAGTAATTCTGAGCGTTCAATTCCCTTTCAAGAGCGGGAAGGGTATTGTCGCGCATATCGTCGTGAAGGCTTTTATGTATGCTGTAATTAGCGTAGTCAATGTACCGCATATAAGCTTCTTCTTCTGCAAAATGCTTGAGAGTATAATTTTTAAAATATTTGATACCCTCCTCGCAGGCGTGCTGCTGTTTTGCGGTGTCTTCATTCAGCAGTACCAGCTTGTTTACGATCGAAAAAAGTCTCTGATGCGCTTTGTCAATGCTTTCGACACCTATATTTAAACGTTCGTTCCATTTGATTTCGTTCAATATTAGGGGACTCCTTTCCGGCAGGCGTTCTTTTGTACACCAGAACAGCAGGATACAATATCAGTATTAGTTTTAATTTTACCATAATTTGATAAACTTAGCAACAGCCATTATCTTTCGTTTTTTTGCTTCCTTTGCTTGCAGATATGGCGGCGATGGTGTATTCTATAATAGCGCGGAGTATCAAAAGTACGGCGCGCATATTATGGAGGTAACTGTAATGGAAGAGATTATCGGCAAGGACAATATAGATGACAAGGACGACGGCAAAGGCAAGGACTTCGACGAGTACGAGAAGATATGCTATCTTTGCCACAGACCGGAGAGCAAGGCGGGAAAAATGATCGAGCTGCCGCAGAGTATATGTATATGTCCGGACTGTCTGCAAAAGACTTTTGACACGATGAACAATAACAACGGGCTTGACGACCTGATGAAGCTCGGCGGCATGGGTATTCCCGGCATTCATTTTATGAATATGTCGGATTTCGGGGATATGTCCGAAAGACAGAAGATAAAGAAAAAGAAAAAGGGCGACAAAAAACCTGAGCCGATCGATTTAAAGAAAATACCCGCGCCTCATCAGATAAAAGCCATGCTTGACGAGTATGTTATAGGGCAGGAATACGCGAAAAAGGTCATATCGGTGGCGGTCTACAATCACTACAAAAGAGTCGCCACGGACACTATGGATTCAATAGAAATTCAGAAATCCAATATGCTTATGATCGGACCTACGGGATCGGGCAAAACATACCTTGTGCAGACGCTTGCGAGGCTTTTGGACGTGCCGCTTGCGATAACCGACGCGACATCCCTTACCGAGGCGGGCTATATCGGAGACGATATTGAGAGCGTCGTATCAAAGCTTCTCGCTGCCGCGGACAACGACGTTGACAAGGCGGAGCGCGGAATCATCTTTATAGACGAGATAGACAAGATAGCCAAGAAAAAGGAAACGCGCAACAGGGACGTGAGCGGGGAATCCGTTCAGCAGGGACTTCTGAGGATCCTTGAGGGAAGCGATGTGGAGGTTCCCGTTGGCGCTAACAGCAAGAACGCCATGGTGCCTCTGACTACCGTCAACACCCGCAACATACTTTTTATATGCGGGGGAGCGTTCCCGGATCTGGACAATATTATAAAGGAGAGGCTCAACAAACAGTCCTCCATAGGCTTTAAGGCGGATCTCAAGGATAAATACGACAACGATCCCGCGCTTCTTGAGAAGGTAGCGCTTGAGGATCTCAGGGAGTTCGGAATGATACCTGAATTTCTTGGAAGACTTCCTGTTATTTTCACGCTGAGAAAACTTACCGAGGAGATGCTTGTCAGGATACTTAAAGAGCCGAAAAACGCCATACTCAAACAATACGGCAAACTTCTTGAGCTTGACGAGGTGGATTTGCAGTTTGAAGACGGTGCTTACGAGGCTATCGCCAAAAAGGCGCTTGAAAAGGATACCGGCGCGCGTGCGCTGCGCTCTATAATAGAGGAATTCATGCTTGACATTATGTATGAAACACCCAAGGACAAGAACATTGGGCGTGTTATAATCACGAAGGATTATGTTGAAAAAAAGGGCGGTCCGGTCATAGAACCCAGGGGAGTGCCGATGATAGGAGGAATGTGACAGCCGCCGGCATATGGATCGCGCGTTTACGGGAAGGCGTTTTTGGCAAAACGCCTTCTTTTTTTGGAATAAAATCATATACTAAAATAAAAAACATGGATAATTATTGTGAAAGATTCATACAGTCGGAAGAATATATTGAATTTATATTGAGAGAGGATGAGTATACGCGCAGGGCGCTTGAACCGTTTGACGATTATTGTGTGAGCCGTATTTCGCCTAAATGGATGATAGCGTCGTTCAATACCAAGTATATTTCCAATACCACCAATGAAGCCCTTACTTACGAAAATCTGCCTAAGCTCTACGGCCTCAGCGATATAAACGCTTTGAACTCCACCGGGGTAACGGCGGTGCGCGAACAACCCGTTCTGGGACTTTACGGTCAATCGACGCATATAGCTATCATAGATACGGGAATAAACTGGCGTCATGAGGCTTTCATAAATGAGGACGGGACCACAAGAATAGAAGTGATGCTCGATCAGGAGACGGATACGATATATACCGCCGCCGATATAAACCGTGCGCTGCGCGGAGAGGAAACGGATATACCGCTCGACGATATAGGGCATGGCACTTACATGGCTGGGATCGCGGCGGGCAAGACTAACCGCGCGGCAGGATTTTCGGGGGTAGCCCCGTACGCGGGTATTATTGTCGTAAGGCTTAAACAGGCGAAGCAGTTTTTACGGGATTTTTATATGATAAGAAAAGATGTGCCCGCATATTCGGAGAGTGACATTATGCGGGCGATAGCTTTTGTGTCTAAATACATTGAAACTATGAGAATTACGGTTTCGTATGTTCTCGGGCTGGGAACTTCGCTTGGTTCGCATATAGGAGCGTCGCCGTTGTGCGATATGCTTAGCGACGAGGCGAGGATACCGGGAAGATGCGTTACTGTCGCGGGAGGCAACGAGGGAAACGAAAGACTGCATTTTTCCGGCAAGGTAACAGGGGCGGAGCCGCAGCGCGTTGAAATAAGGGTAGGAGAGGGGGAGAGAGGCTTCACCTGCGAGCTGTGGTCTTTTGCGCCGGAGGTATACTCGGTTGAAATAATTTCTCCCTCCGGACAGGTAATAAATAAGCTTCCTGTACGCACGGAAAGAAGCACGATACTGACTTTTTTCTTTGAGGATACGACGGTCGATATATATTATAAGATATTTGACGGGCATTCGGGTCAGAACTTCGTCGCGATAAGGTTCGACAATCCTGCGGCTGGAATATGGACGTTAAATGTCTACGGGCGGGACCTTACAAGCGGAAATTATGATATATGGATAATGAACAGGGATTTTCTGACGGCGGATACCTATTTTGTAAGTTCGGATCCGTATACCACGATAACCAATCCTGCCAACAAGGAAACCTGCATATGCGTCACGGCGTATGATAACAGGAACAATTCCATTTACCTAAAAAACAGCAGGGGCTACAACGCTCTTGAACTGATAAGGCCGGATTTTGTCGCGCCGGGAGTAGAGCTTATCGCGCCGGGCGCGTACGGTACAAACGGGTATGAGACCGTCAGCGGCGGGAGCATTGCGGCGGCGTTTTACGGCGGCTTTGCGGCGCTGCTGCTGGAATACGGGATCGTCAGAGGAAGAGTGCCGTTTATGCGGACTACGGAGATACGGAATATAACGATTTCGGGGTGCGTGCGTAGAGACGGAATAGTAACCCCTAACAGAGAATGGGGGTTCGGAGCCGTAAATCTCTACAATTCGCTGGAGAATCTAAGAAAAGAATAAAAAAAGAGGGGCGAACATCGGTAAGATATGCGCCCCTCTGAATTTTTTTAATTAATAAATGAAAGCACCGTTTCCTGTTCATTCAGCTGGTAAACATCAGGATTGTACGATGCCGTTACAGCCGTCCAAAGATTTTTTGCTCCCGTATTTTTCTCGTTATATTTTATTTCCCATTGACCGTGATATTCTGACAAAATCAACTTTGCCGTATCAAAAGCATAATGCTTTCTTCGGTATGAGGGAAATATTGTAAATTCGGCTATGGTGTAATCAGGATTATGTCCGATTGCCGAATACGGGTTGAGCATTACAAAACCGATCATTTTTTCATCATTAAATATGAAAAATGCTTTTCTCTCAGGTTCAACAAAGTAACCGTCAAAATGTCCATAATGGTAATTCCCCTGCTTATCCATTTCATCGGGATAGTATGACGTCATTTCGTACAAATATTTTTGATTTATATTCCAAAAAAGCTCTTTATCTTCTGCCCTGACAGCCTGCAATCCAATCATTATTCCGCCTCCGCGCTTTCCTGTATTTTATTATGTGCTTGAGGAAGCGGCAGCGGCAGCCGCGCCCGCCGCTGCGCTTGCGGCTATAAGCTGCTGTGCTATTATCATTGAGAGAACGCCGTTTATTGAAGTGACCCGCATTGCGGTTCCCTCAGTATATTTTCTGCCGGCAATTATTCCAGCATACATAAGGCGCTGTCTTTTGCTTACAGGGCTCATTATCCCAAAGCCTTTTTGCTTTGAGAGCCATGAAGCTATTTCTTTAATAAGCGATGCTGTTTCATTTAAGTCGGAAGCGGACATTGCGAGAATTCCTAATGAGGCGAGTTCGTAGCTCGTGCCGTATTTGCAGCCTGAATCTTTGAGGGTTTTGAAAAGCCGCACCGTTCTTTCGCATTTGTCAGCGGCAGGGCCGTCGCACAGCGCAAGCACATGGCTTAAGGACTGGACCGCGTTTGCGTAGGAGAACTGTTTTTTCAGAATGCGGTAGCATTCCTCCATGTCCGAGATCATAGCGTCGTCCGTTTTGCCGGACATAGCCATAAGAGCGCAGAGCGCGTTATCCTCCCCCGACGTAAGGAAGGGATGCCTGGATTTCATAAGCGAATATATATGTCCTGTCCTTTCAATAATGCGGTCAAAATCGTAAGGTTCGGCAGACTGGGCTATGATCATTGCCGTAAGCGGCAGAAACGTTGAACTGCGTATTTGTTTTTTGAGCCGCTTATATATAGCCATTGCGTTGTCCAGAGTAAGCTCAGGCATATTTCCGGTGGCGAGAAGCGAGATAAGCGGAGTGCTTACGGCGCTTCGAAAGTTGGAAAAAATATTGGTCTTGGATTTGAACATATTGCGGCATCCGGACAGTACATCCGTATCTACCGCAATTCCTTTCGACGAATAAATTCCCGCGCAGCAGGTATGGATAAGACCGCCGTCCCACGGAAAAACCTTTTTAATTGCATTTTTGTTGGCGATAAACTGTTCGCAGTCTCGCATAGTCTGTGTATCCATAATATATTCCCTCCTTGCCGGTGCGGATATTTGAGTTCAAGTGCAGTGACGCTCAAAAAACTGCATTTTCCTCGTTGAACGGGCTGTCGCCAAATGTCTGTTACACAGCCGCTTGGCTCATTGTGTTCATTATACCACAAGCGCGCCGGGTCGGGCAATATAGGAGTAATGTATTTAAGTAATCTTTATTTGAGGAACATACGGATAAGCTTTCCGTTAAACTTCTTGTACGGACGGTAGCGCATGGGCAGGTCCATCCAAGTTTTTTTATCCACGATACTCTTATAGTGCGAGAACGCGTCGAAGCCCGCCTTGCCGTGGTATGAACCGATACCGCTCGCGCCCACGCCGCCGAAGCCCATGTTCGAGGTGGCAAGGTGGATCACGGTGTCGTTGACGCATCCGCCGCCAAAGCTGCATGATCTAGTCACGCGCCGTATGATTTTTTTGTCTTTTGCGAAAATATAAAGCGCGAGAGGATGGGGCTGGGAATTAACGTCCTCAATAACGCTGCCGATATCGTTAAAGGTCATTACCGGCATAACGGGACCGAAAATCTCCTCCTGCATTATTTTGTCGGAGCGGGTCACCCCGTCCATGACGGCGGGCGCTATCTGAAGGGTTTCGGGATCGCTTTCTCCGCCAAAAACAAGCTTTTCGGGGTCTATAAGTCCGTTTACGCGTTCAAAATGGACGGCGTTTATGATTTTGCCGTAGTCGGCCGATGCAAGCGGCTCGCTGCCGAACTGGAGCGTGATTTCTTTTTTGACAGCCTCGATAAAGCGTTCTTTTACGGAGGCGTGGCAGTAAACATAGTCGGGAGCGACGCAAGTCTGGCCGCAGTTTAAGTATTTGCCGAAAACGATGCGTTTTGCGGCGAGCTTTATATTGGCGGAGGAATCTACGATGCACGGACTTTTTCCGCCAAGCTCAAGAGATACGGGCGTGAGGTTCTCGGCGGCGCTTCGCATTACCTCGCGTCCGACAGCCTGACTTCCCGTAAAAAATATATAGTCGAATTCTTGTTTCAGCAGAGCCTTGTTTTCTTCGCGCCCTCCGGTTATCACGGCGACGTATTCCGGCGGAAAGCATTCGGCGACAAGCTTTGCGATTACTATGGAGGTTTCGGGCGAATAGGCGCTCGGTTTTATTATCACGGTGTTCCCCGCGGCAAGCGCGTCGGCTAAAGGGTCTACCGTCAGTAGGAACGGATAGTTCCACGGACTCATGATGAGGACCGTACCGTAGGGAGAAGGCTTGACAAAGCTTCTTGAGGCAAACTGAGCTAACGGCGTAAGTACGCGGCGTTCCCTTGAAAAGCGTCTTGTGTGTTTAAGCATATAGGATATTTCGCTTAACGCCAGTCCCGTTTCGCACATATAGCTTTCAAAGGCGCTTTTTCCTAGGTCTTTGCGTATCGCGCCGTGTATCTCGTCCAGATTGGCGTTTATTTTATCCTTGAGGCGTTTTAGGGCGTCAAGACGGTATTTAATGTCAAGAGTACGTCCGGACGTGTAAAATTTTTTCTGCTTCTCTATGAGAGTTTTGATGTCGTTTTCATTCATTGGAGGCTCCTTCGGTCTGCATTACATCGTAATAGAACTGTTCAAGCTGTTTTGCGCTCATAAGCTTCGGAACGGGATACAAAGGATTGCCCTCTTTGTCGGCGTGCTTTGCCAGTTCGGGAATATCCTCTTCTTTTATTTCCGGAAGAACGTCGGGGATACCGAGGTCAAGCTTCATCTGTTTTATTGACTCAATAAATGCGGTCGCGCCCACGAAATCCTCGGCTTCGGAATCTGAAAGCCCTACGGCGATCGCAAGCTTATTGAGTTTACGCTCGCAGGTTTCGCCGTATTCCTCAAGCACATGGGGGAGAAGAACGGCGTTGGCAAGACCGTGGGGAGTGTTGTATTTTCCGCCGAGAGAATGCGCCACGGCGTGCACATAGCCGACATAGGACTTGGTGAAAGCGCTGCCCGCGAGATAAGCGGCGTAAAGCATCTGCTTGCGCGCCTTCATATCGTTTCCGTCGGCGCAGGCGCGTCTGATGTATTTAAAAATAAGCTGAACCGCTTTAACGGAATCCTTGCGCGTTCCGGCGGTCGTCGATCTGCCGATATACGCCTCCACCGCGTGGGTGAGCGCGTCCATTCCGGTGCTTGCGGTGAGCGAGGGCGGCAGCGTCCTCGTGACATCCGGGTCAAGCACGGCGTAATGCGGTATCAGCGGAAAATCGTTGATGGGGTATTTGTGTCTTGTCTCCGAATCCGTAATCACGGCGGCGAGCGTCGTTTCGCTTCCGGTTCCCGCAGTTGTGGGTATCGCTATGAGCGTGGGAAGTTTTTTGCGTACTTTAAGGATGCCGCCCATCTGTTCAAGCGACTGCTTCGGCTTTGCGATCCTTGCGCCTGCCGCTTTTGCGCAGTCGATTGAGGAGCCGCCCCCGAAACCGATAATTGCCTGACAGCCGTTATCCAGATAAAGCTGCCTTGCTTCTTCGACATTATCGGTCGTAGGGTTTGCCACGGTGTTGTCATACACGGCGCATTTTATTCCTTCGTCTGAAAGCAGCTTTTCCAGACGCGAGGTAAGCCCGAAGCCCCGTATGCTTTTGTCGGTGACAAGCATGACCGAATCCGCTTTTTTCTTACGCAAAAGAGCGGGCAGTTCGTCCACGCCGTTTAGGATTTTGGGCTTGCGGTACGGCAGAAAGGGTATCGCGATGTGAAATATCTGCTGAAAGCAGCGGCAGTAAATTTTTTTCAGAATAAACATTAATCAGATTCCTCCTTTAAATATTTCCTGAGATTTTCGGATATAAGCTCAAGCGCGTAGTAAAAATTGCGGCGTTCCTCCTCGGAAAGCCCGTCGCCTCCGGCAGCCACCGCCTCCTCGACCATTTCGTCCACACGCTTTGCGACAAGCCTTCCCTTATCGGTGAGCGTGATGGGCGCGCGGTACTTGCGCTCGGAATCGACGGTCACGAAGCCGTCCCTTGTAAGCTCCGCGACGGTGCGCGACATAGCCGCCTTATCCTCCTCGCAGGCTGCGCTTAAAGCCGTGAGCGTCATCCCCTCGGGTCTGCGCCCCAGACGGAAAATGCACATCGTATGCGTTCCTTTGAGATTGAATTCCGTCATCTCGCGGTTCTTGATGCGTTGCAGGGATTTGTAAATCTGCGTGATCGAAGTGGTAAACATATCGAAACGGTTGATCATGATGCACCTCACTTGTTGATAAATCAACGAAATTATAGCATAAAGGGCGGCGGAAATCAACTTTATATATAATTAATAGGAGATTTTTAAGGAAAAAATTGAGAACACGGGCATTATTTTGTATATAAAAATATCCCGCACTTAATACAAAAATATAACATATATAAAAATACAAGTCTAGTAATTTTTTTTACCGCTGATATGATAAAGATGCCGGCAAAAAATAAGCGGAGGTAGAAAATGAAATCATCGGGAGCAGATTGGTATAAAAAAATATGGAGCCTCGACATCATGGAGCAATCTTGGGCGGAAAGTACCGAGGAACAAGTGGATTTTCTGATTGAAAGACTGGAATTAAACAGAGGAGAGCGCATACTTGATCTTGCATGCGGATTCGGAAGGCATTCGCTTGAACTTGCGGCAAGAGGATTTGTAGTTACAGGCGTTGATATTACAAAAGAATATGTGGATTACGCGAATAAAATCGCGGCGGAAAAAGGATTGAACGCTGAATTTATACTGATGGATATAAGAGATATCATATTTGAAGAGGAGTTTGACCTTGTTATAAACATGGGAGACGGAGCCATAGGCTATCTGGAAAACGACAAAGAGAATCTGAAAATATTTGACGTGATAGCAAAAGCGCTCAAACCGGGCGGCAAGCATTTTATGGATATTATGAACGCCGACTATGCAAAAAAACGTTTTCCTTGCAGGTTGTGGGATGCCGGCAAAAAAGGACTTACGCTTTCTTCGTTTGAGTGGGACAACGAAAGCGGAATAATGCTGTACGGGCAGAAGGATTACCGCTACGGTGAAAAGCTTGAAAGACCCGTTATAGAAGACGGGAATCCTACAAGACTGTATTCTCTGAGTGAAATAAAAGGCATTATGTCAAAGAGAGGTATGACCGTCATTGACAGCTTTTCGGATTTTCACGGGGCAAAGTCAGGTGAGGACGGTATTCAGTTAATGGTTTATTCGCGTAGGAATTAACCTTCCCCGCCCTATTGACGGCAACAGTTTTTTGACGTAGAATACTAAAGAATATATTTTTTACAGGAGGCACATTAAAGTGGGACGAATTTATAACTTTTCGGCAGGTCCGGCCGTACTTCCGGAGGAGGTCCTTAAGGAAGCGGCGGAGGAAATGCTGGATTACAGAGGATGCGGGATGTCCGTGATGGAGATGAGCCATCGCTCGAAGGTTTACGACGGCATCATCAAAGAGGCGGAGAAAGACCTCAGAGAGCTTATGAACATACCCGACAATTATAAGGTTCTTTTCCTTCAGGGAGGAGCGTCGCAGCAGTTCGCGATGATTCCTATGAATCTTATGAAAAACAAGAAGGCGGGCTACATTGTCACGGGACAGTGGGCGAAGAAGGCGTATCAGGAGGCGAAGATATACGGCGAGGCGATAGAGCTTGCGTCGTCCGCAGACAAGACCTTCTCATACATACCCGACTGCTCGGACCTTGATATACCCGAGGACTGCGACTATGTATATATCTGTGAAAACAATACGATCTACGGCACGAAATTCAAGACGCTGCCCGATACCAAGGGGCATACGCTTGTGGCAGACGTTTCGTCATGCTTCCTTTCGGAGCCTGTGGACGTAAGCAAATACGGCGTTATCTACGGCGGGGTACAGAAAAATATCGGACCCGCGGGCGTTGTTATCGTTATAATCAGGGAGGATCTGATAACCGAGGATACTCTTCCCGGAACGCCTACGATGCTTAAATACAAGATACACGCCGACAATGATTCGCTTTACAACACGCCGCCCGCATACGGAATTTATATCTGCGGCAAGGTGTTCAAGTGGATAAAGAAAATGGGCGGACTTACCGCTATGAAGGAGCACAACGAGAAGAAAGCGAAGATACTTTACGATTTCCTTGACGAGAGCAGGCTCTTTAAGGGAACCGTGGTAAAAGAGGACCGCTCTCTTATGAATGTTCCGTTTGTCACAGGCAATGAAGAGCTTGACGCCAAGTTCGTTGCTGAGGCTAAGAAGGCGGGCTTTGAGAATCTCAAGGGACACCGCAGCGTCGGCGGCATGAGGGCAAGCATCTATAACGCGATGCCGGTCGAGGGCGTGGAGAAGCTTGTTGAGTTTATGAGAAAATTTGAAAAGGAAAACGCCGAGTAGAACATCCCTGTTCCGCGGCGGCATATGCTCCGGAGCAGTACGAGAGTCTCTTGGATGTATCGGCAGGAGGATATAAAAATGATAAAATATAATTGTTTAAATCCGATTTCTCAGGTCGGACTTGACCGTCTTTCGGATAATTACGAGAAGACGGAGAATTTTGAGGAGGCGCAGGCAGTGCTTGTCAGAAGCGCCGCAATGCACGATATGGAGCTGTCAGGCAGTCTTTTGGCTGTGGCGAGGGCAGGAGCAGGCGTAAACAATATCCCGCTTGATAAATGTGCCGAAAAGGGTATAGTTGTTTTCAATACGCCCGGAGCCAACGCCAACGGCGTAAAAGAGCTTGTGATAGCGGCAATGATCGCCGCCTCAAGAAACCTCATCGCGGCAAACGCGTGGGTGGAGGAGAATAAGAACGACGAGAATATCGGCAAGACCATGGAGAAGGCGAAGTCAAAATACGCCGGACACGAGATAAAGGGTAAGAAGCTCGGAGTTATCGGACTTGGAGCAATCGGCGTTTTGGTTGCCAACGCCGCCAACAGTCTCGGAATGGAGGTTATCGGCTGCGATCCCTTCCTTTCAGTGCAGAACGCGCTTAACCTTTCAAGGAGCGTGACCGTCGTAGCGACGAGGGAGGAGATATTCAAGCAGTGCGATTACATCACGGTCCATACTCCGCTTCTCGACGATACGAGAGAAATGATAAATAAAGATACCATCGCGATGATGAAGGACGGGGCAGTCGTTCTTAATTTCGCCAGGGATCTGCTTGTGTGCGCGGAAGATGTAGCCGCCGCCTTGGAATCCGGAAAGCTCGCCGCTTACGCGACCGACTTTCCCACGCCGAAGCTTGCGAATACGAAGGGATGTCTTGCTTTTCCCCATCTCGGAGCGTCAACTGAGGAATCCGAGGACAACTGCGCGGTTATGGCGGTCGAGGAGATAATGGATTATATCGAAAACGGAAATATCCGTAATTCGGTGAACTATCCCGCGTGCGACATGGGCGTTTGCAGAACTCCCGGGCGTATCGCCGTGCATCACCGCAACCTTCCCAATATAATCAGCGGACTGTCGGCGGCATTCGGAAGCGCCGGAATCAACATTGAGAAGATGATAAATCAGAGCCGCGGCGAGTACGCTTACTCTGTTTTTGACATCGACGCGGCAGGCGCGTTTGAGATCGCAAAGCAGGCGGAGACTAAAGAAGGGATCCTTAAAGTAAGAGTGATAAAGTAGTTTGAGCTAAGCCGGGTGGAAACACCGCCCGGCTTACAATTTATGACGGCAGGATACCCGCAGAGCGCGGGCGCTGTTGTTTAATAACGGCTGTCAAAGCAAAAGGAGCAGAAATGGCGACGATAAAACCATTTAAATGTATCAGACCGGACGCGGAGAAAGCGGCGCAAGTCGCGGCTCTTCCGTACGACGTCTATAACCGCGAGGAGGCAAAGGCGGCGGTTGCCGGCAGACCTCTCTCGTTTCTTAACATCGACAGGGCGGAAACGCAGTTTGACAAAGACATTGACATATATTCGGACGAGGTATACTACAAGGCGAAGGAACTGCTTGAAAAAGAGATAGCGGACGGTACCTTCGTAACGGACAAAGAGGACGTTTATTATATTTATGAGCTTACGATGAACGGGCGTTCACAGACAGGAATAGTGGCGTGCGCCTCCATT
>CAJTON010000024.1:0-12609 GCA_910577605.1 uncultured Butyrivibrio sp. | reverse complement strand
GACGATTATCTTTCCAACAGGATAAAAAAACATGAAAAAACAAGAGCCGAAAAAGAGCTTGACAGGATAAGGCACGTCGATGTGACCGGAGCACAGACCGGACCTATATTTCTGGCGTACCGCGCCAACGAAACGATAAACGGAGTGGTTGCCGGAGTAAGACGTGGCGCGCCGCTGTACGATTTCGTTTCGGACGACGGGATAAGGCACACGGTCTGGAAAATAGACAGGAAGGACGACATCGACGCGGTACGCGGCGCGTTTGAGGGAATCAATTCGATATACATAGCCGACGGTCACCACCGCGCGGCGTCCGCCGTAAAAGTCGGTTTAAGAAGGCGCGAAGCCAATCCCGGATATGACGGGAGCGAGGAATTCAATTATTTTCTCTCTGTGCTTTTCCCAGATGACCAGCTTATGATAATGCCGTATAACAGAGTTGTCAAAGACCTTAACGGGCTTACGAAAGAGGAATTTCTTGAAAGCGTCGCCAAGTGTTTTATCGTCGAGGAGAAGGGACGCAAGGCCCTTTATCCGGAGAACAAGGGAGAGTTCGGAATGTATCTTGAGGGTACATGGTATCTCCTGACGGCAAAAGAGTGCATAATGTCGGAGGACCCCGTGGACGGACTTGACGTGGCGATACTTCAGGATTATCTGCTTACGCCGGTGCTTGGGATCACGGACCCGAGGGTTGACAAAAGAATAGATTTTATCGGCGGTATCCGCGGGCTTGAGGAGCTTGAGCGAAGGGCGGATTCGGATATGAAGGTCGCTTTTTCAATGTACCCTACGTCGATAGACGAGCTGTTTGACGTGGCGGACGCGGATATGCTCATGCCGCCTAAATCAACATGGTTTGAACCGAAATTAAGGAGCGGACTTTTTATACATCGGATCTGACAGATCAATTAAGGGAGATATGGGATTATGAATAAAAAATTATACGAACTTATGAATTGGCCGGAGATAGAAGGAATAGTTTACTCTGATGAGGCACACCCCAAAAGACTTCTCGGACAGCACGCCGTAAAGGGCGGACAGCTTATACAGTCCTTTCATCCGGGAGCTGTGAAGGCGTACGTCGTGGAGCGCGACGGAAGCAGACATAAGATGGAGCAGGTAGACGAGGAGGGCTTTTTTGCCGCGCTTATTCCCGGAAAGAATCCCGTTGACTATACGCTGCTTTATGAATTTGAGGACAAGTCGGTTTTTGAAACCGAGGATATTTACAATTATCCCTCGATGCTCGATGAAAAACAGCTCAAAGCGTTTAACGCGGGCAATAACGGAAAGGCGTACGAATTGCTCGGCGCGCACATGACTAAGGTCGGAAATGTGAAGGGCGTGCTTTTTGCGGTGTGGGCTCCGTATGCCCTGCGCGTGAGCGTGGTGGGCGATTTCAACAACTGGGACGGAAGAAAGCACCAAATGGAATTAAACGACGGGACTGGCGTTTTCGAGCTTTTTATTCCGGGAATAGAAGAGGGCGCAATCTACAAATACGAGCTTAGGATAAAAGGCGGCGCGGCAGTGCTTAAAGCTGACCCCTATGCGTTCGCGGCGCAGCTCAGACCCGATACCGCTTCGGTGGTATATAATCCCAAAGCGTACAAATGGAACGACAAAAACTGGATGCAGGAGCGCGACAAGGACAAGTATAAGAAAAAGCCCATGTCCGTATACGAGCTTCATGCGGGTTCTTTTAAAACTCCCGACGACGGAAGGGAATTTCTCAATTACAGGGAGCTTGCTCCGGCGGTCATTGACTATGTCCGGAAAATGGGTTATACCCATGTCGAGCTGATGCCGGTGATGGAGCATCCCTTTGACGGCTCGTGGGGCTATCAGGTGACGGGCTATTACGCTCCCACGGCGCGTTACGGAACTCCCGACGACTTTAAATATTTTATGGACGAGATGCACAAGGCGGGAATCGGCGTGATACTCGACTGGGTACCCGCGCATTTCCCCAAGGACGCGTTCGGTCTAGCGAGATTTGACGGCACCTGCCTTTATGAGCATTTTGACAAAAGACAGGGCGAGCACCCCGACTGGGGAACGCTTATATATAATTTCGGAAGACCCGAGGTCGCTGATTTCCTTATCTCAAACGCGGTTTTCTGGGCAAAGGAGTACCATGCGGACGGCATAAGAATGGACGCGGTGGCGTCGATGCTCTATCTTGACTACGGAAAGCGGGACGGCGAATGGGTGGCTAATATGTACGGCGGCAACGAGAATCTTGAGGCGGTGGATTTCCTGAAGAAGCTCAGCCGTACCTTTGATAAACAGTGCAGAAATTCTTTGCTCATAGCCGAGGAATCGACCGCGTGGCCGCAGGTTACGGGCGACGTGGCGGAAGGCTCGCTTGGCTTCGATTACAAGTGGAACATGGGCTGGATGAACGATTTTCTTGATTTTATGAGCTGCGATCCGCTTTTCAGGAAGGGCAGATATCACGAGCTGACCTTCAGTATGATCTACGCGTACAGCGAGGATTTCATACTTACGCTTTCACATGACGAGGTGGTTCACGGAAAATGCTCTATGCTCAATAAAATGCCCGGCGCGTCCAAGAAAGAAAAGCTTGCGAATCTGCGCGCGGCGTACGGTTTTATGTTCACGCACCCCGGTAAGAAGCTGCTCTTTATGGGACAGGATTTCGGAATGGAGAACGAGTGGTGGGAGGCGCGCCAGATAGACTGGGAGCTTACCGGACTTGAGGAAAACAGGCAGCTTATGAATTACGTAGCGGATCTTAACAGCCTTTATAAGAGCGAGAGGGCGCTGCATGAGCTTGACTATGTGCCGGAGGGCTTTGAGTGGATCAACAATATTTCCGCCGACGAATGCATTGTGGTCTATGTAAGAAAAAGCTCAGAAAACGATATGCTTCTGGTTGTGGCGAACTTTACTCCCGTACAGCGCGACAAGTACAAGATCGGCGTTCCGCATATGGGCAAATACAAGGAAATATTTAACAGTGAGGATGAAAAGTACGGCGGCGGCGGCGCGGTGAACAAGCGCGTTATTCCTTCCAAGAAGGAGGAATGCGACGGGCGCGAGGACTCCATACGTCTGACGGTTCCGCCCATGGGCGTGACGATACTGCGTTATACGGAGGCTGACACAGCTCCGAAGAAGAGAACGGCTTCAAACGCTAAAGAGGACGCAAAGAGCAAGACGGGCGCAAAGTCCAAAACGGATTCAAAGCCAAAGGCAGCGACCGCGCGGAAGACGGGAAATACTTCAAAGAAGGCGAATAAATAGTTATGAACAAAATGATTATGGCGGCGGATTTCTGGAGCGGCGACAAATTTAGAGAATATCTTGATATTGTGCTTAAATGGTTTATGACCGTGGGCAAAAATATTCTTATTGCGCTCATTGTGCTGATCGTCGGCTCGAAGCTTATAAAATGGTTTGTAAAGCATCTTTCCAATTCATTTAAGAAGACGAAGATGGAGCCGATAGTCGCTAAATTTCTGGTGTCTTTAATTAAGTTTGCGCTTTATTTCATTATAGCCATCGTGATAATCGGGCTGCTTGGAATACCGACCACGTCCTTTATTGCGGCGCTGAGCGCGGCTGGGCTTACGGTGGGGCTTGCGCTTCAGGGAAGCCTGTCAAATTTCGCGGGCGGTGTGCTGATCCTTTTATTTAAGCCCTTCAAAATAGGGGATTATATAAAGGAGGACAGTCACGGCAATGAGGGAACAGTAACCGGAATCGACTTGTTTTATACCAAGATACTCACGGTCGATAATAAGACTATTGTGGTTCCCAACGGTACTTTGGCTAACGCCAGCCTTACGAATTACACGTCGGAGCAGAAGCGGCGCATCGATATAAAGGTGGGGATAAGCTACGATTCCGACATAAAGCTTGCAAAAGACGTCCTTACGGGCGTGATTGAGCGAAACGAAAGTGTGCTTAAAGACGAAGAGATAACGGTTTACGTTGACGCTCTTGCGGACAGTCATATTACGATCGGCACAAGGGTATGGGCGTTGACGGATGATTACTGGACTACGAGATGGGCGCTGTTAGAGAGCTTTAAAGAGGCTCTGGACGCTAACGGCATAGAGATTCCGTTCAACCAGCTTTCTGTAACGGTCAAGGAACCGTCAAGGAAAGAATTGCCCGATACATAAGCAGGTAAGGGGAGAGTTTTGATTTGAACAAGAAGAAAAAAGGCCGTTTCCTTGAAATACTTTTGGTTGTGAGCGCGCTCTTTCTGGGGATGCTTATAATCATTCTCGTATACCGGGGTAGGACGGAAACAATCATATCGGGACCGGACAGCAAGAATACAGAGGACAGAAGCCTTGCCGGAAGTTACCCTTTGCCGTCTGAGATAATAGAGTCGGATATAAGGACTTATTTTGCGTATACGGAGATACCGGACATTATCTTTAACAGAATAAAGGGCATTTCCTTTACAGACGACGCTCCCGTCGCGAGAGAAGACCTTCGCTATATGACTGTGCTTTATTGGGGTACGGACAAAACGGCGCATAAGGGCGAGCTGATCGTCAACAAGGATATCGCGGAGGCTGCAGCGGAAATTTTTTACGAGCTGTACCGCGCTTCATATCCGATCGAAAGCATAAAGCTGATCGACGAGTACGGCGGAAGCGACGAGGTCTCGATGGCAAAAAACAACACGAGCTGCTTTAACGCCCGCAAAGTCGCGGGGAGCGACGCGTGGTCGCTTCACGCCTACGGACTTGCCATAGACATAAACCCTCTTTACAATCCCTATGTCGGAGCCGACGGGACTATCCTTCCCGTGACTGCGACGCAGTACGCCGACAGAAGCAACAGCTTTGTGATGAAAATAGACGAGCAGGATTACGCGTATAAAATGTTTATAAAGCGCGGATTTACATGGGGTGGAAGCTGGGACAAGGTCAAGGACTATCAGCATTTTGAAAAAAAGGCGGAATGATCTCCGCCTTTTTATATATTTCCAGATATTTCTTTTAATTCAACGGGTTGAACCTGAAGCTCATAAAATCAAAATCGCAGCCGGGCAGGAAGTCGAATTTGACGTCCGCAGTTCCTTCGACACTTCCGGTTTCAAAGGTCTTTTCGACATAGTCGCCGCTTTCTGCGAATTCAAGTATTTCTTTTATCTCCTTTCCGCCGCCGATTATCCTAAGATGTACGGAATCTTTGGCGTTGCGTGTCCTTCCTTTTACCGTTATGCTTTTTATTCCCTTTGTGAAATCAAAGCCGTCAAAATCCATAAAGACATTGTTGCCGATTTTTTCAATGCCGTACGGCGTTTCCGTGAAGCTGTCGCCGCGTATGTTAGAGCTGTCTAGCGCGCTTATTTCCGAGTAAGCCTCCTCGCAGCCCTCAAATTCAAAGCCGCCGAAATATATCCTCTTTTCTCCCGGTTCAAATTCAAAGCAAAGATCCTTGACGCCCTTGAGCTTGCGTTCAAGCTTGAAGCTGTTTGGAATATATGTCTGCCATATGAAATCTGCGCGGTAGACGAAATCGCCGAGCTTTTCGGAGTCTTCCGAGCTGGGAATACCGCTCCAGAGCGAGAATTTTATTTCGTCGTTATTGTGCCAGTTTATGATGTTTACGGTGAAACGGTCCGAGCCGCCCCTTCCGAAATTCACGTTCTTAAAGCCAACGACGTTTCGGTTGTCGTTTGCGATCTTTACGCCGCCCTCGGAAACCTCGTCAAGCTTTGCAAGGCTTATATTATAAAGGCTTCCTTTTACAAGTCCCGCGTACGGATCTACGGAGACGCTGCCGAGGCCGGATACGTCCATTTCAAGCTCCGAAATTACGTCGGGACACGGCTTCCCGTTACGGCAGAAGCAGCGGAGCCTGAAAATTCCGTCGCCGCAGACGCGCACGGCCGCGCCGCTGTTATCGCCGCTTACTTCGGCGATATTCGTTATCACGCCCGTTTCGGTCACGGCTGCCCATTCAAGGTCATATTCCGCGTTTTCGGGCAGGATTTTTGCACTTACCCTTGCTTTTGTAGTATTTTGGTCAAAATGACATGCTGAAGCGCAAAGCTCGATTTTGCGGACGGGAAATTCGCTCGTCCTGACGGAGTGAGAATTTTCCTCAAAAGCGTCGGACGCTCCCTCCGGAAAATCCGCGGAAAGCGCGTTAAGCGTAAGAAACGCGTCGGGAAGTCCGTCGGAGCTTACTTTTATATTGATTTCGCCGCCGTGATTTTTACCGGCTATCATGGCGAGAAGCTTTCCTCCGAAAAGCTTTTTGGAGGTCGCTTTATATTCGTCGTAATCGGTGCTGTTTCCGCTGTCGATGCCTACGAGACGCCCCGCGCCGCTTACCTCGACGTTTACGCGGTTTTTTGCGTTGGCGACGAAGGTTCCGTTTTCGTCGAATGCCGAAATATCGACGAATATCATATCCGCGCCGTCTGCTTTAAGCGCCGTTTTGTCGGGGATAAGACGTATTTCGGACGGTTCGCCGAAGGATTTTTGGCAGTCCTCGAAAGTGATATTGCCGTCCTTATCGTAGTCGCAATGCGCCAGCATCTTCCAGTACGGCGTATAAAATCCGGTCTTCGGATCTGTGTACAGTTCTATCGTGTTGACCATGGAACCCTTGACCAGATCGATTCCCTCAAACTGTACCGTCAGATACCCCAGCGTATCCTCGCTGTAAGATATATTCCCCATCTTCGCCAGCTCATCGAGCAGATAGTTGCGGCGGTCACGCAGATCGTTGGCATGCTCCACACCGCCTGCCTCCGTCGCTACGATCTTACGGTTCAGCGCCTCGATCTCCTGCGCATAGCTGTTGATGTTATTTACGTCTTTGACTATTGTCTTATTCAGATTATCCTGATACTGACACAGGCTGGTGTACACCGCCGAAGCTCTCGTGATAAATTCGTAAGAGCGTGTCACGAACAGGTTCTGATTCACTGAGCTGGTCGGGTCTTTACTGAGCTCCTGTATTGCTACCCACAGATTAGACAGCGACTCTGAAAATTCATGCCCCTCGATCGAGCCGCCCGACTCACTCTCACCTAATATATACTCTATTTCCTCCATCGTGCTCGTTGAGACATCATAAAAAGCACTTCGTCCCGACTCGCGGCGATAGTTTTTGTCTAAAAAATAATCTCTTTCCTGTCTTGTAAGGGTATAGTTGACACCGAGACCTAATTGCTTCCAGTTCGTCTTGTTATTTTTCTCAATCGTAACATACGGCCTGGTTCCCTGGGATACCTGCTGTCTGGTATACCCTACGGTGTCCATGTTAGACATGTTGTGCGCAGTTGTGTTCAGCGCATTATTTGAAGTTTGCAATCCTGATACGCCCGTCCAAAGGCTTCCCATCAATGACATATTTCTACCGTCCTTAACAATTATTGTTTCGCATCAAAGGCCTTATGGCTTGCACCGATCATATCGCCGGTCTTATAAGCGCCCTTGTTGTAGTTCGCCGTCTCCGGAGCTTTGTTCATCGCCTGAAGAACATTCATGTTAAACTGTACCAGCTCCAGCGCGTCCTGAATCAGTTCGCGGTTCTGCTCATTGATCCGTTACATTGTCCTGCAGTTTATCGAACACCGCTGCCAGCTTCTCCTGTTCGTCCGGCCTTGCCGCCAGCATCCTGATCAAGTCTACGATCTTTAAATTGTCAACATCCTTGTTAAGCACATTCGCAATATCATTAACAGCTTCATTTCTCTGATGATCCAGATGATTGATTCTGCTTACTATGATCTGCTCCTCATCCGTGATTCTCGCTAATTCCGCCAAGTCCTCAGACACAATGACCGGAGTTTTCTTCATGGACAGCGTCAGAAGATTCTCATATTCCTGACTCTCTTTCTCCAGAACATCGATCAAAACCTCCATTAAACTCGCCACGCCGATAACTCTCCTTCACTGTGTCTACAGACTTTCGATCTCTTCGTATTTCTTCATCAGTTTCTCTGCAAAGCTCTCTCCGCTCACCTGATAAGTGCCGTTCGCAATACCTGCTTTAATAGGAACTGTCAGTTCTTCCCTGATATCATCCGCTGCAGCAACTGCATTCTTTGCAGTCTGGATGTCCTTACCGATACTGGAAATCTGTATCCGGTCCGAAGCAGCCGATTTTGCTTTTCCCTCTACCTTCGCAGGCTTCTTCGTGTTGTACAACTGCTGTACCTGTGTGTATGATTCTATACGCATAGAAGACGCCTCCTTTCATGCACAAATAAATTCTTTACATTATGTGTATCGGATAATTCTCGTAAGACTTTAGAGGTGATATGATTTTATTTCATTTAAAGATTTTATCCTGAAGTGCCGTAACGTATTCCGGCGGACAGTTTCCGTAAAAACCATCCGCCGGCAAATAACTTATATTCTCTGTCTCTTATGCACCCAGTGCCTTACTGCTCTTATTTAAGAAGATCATATAAAGGACAAGTGCAACCAGTGAAACAATCGCTACGATGCCCGCCGCAGCAGCTGCGATCAAACTCAATACCGGAATCAGACCGGCAATTGCAACAACAGCCAGCACGCCGTAACAGCCTGCGTTGATCTTCCACACGGTCTCACCCTTCTGCGCAACGTCTGCTGCACCGACCTGATTCATCACCTCGGATACGGAAGTACATACCAGATATACCACCATGAAGCTAAGCACATAGCCCGCGATAGAAACGATGGCCGCCAAGAAACCGGATTTAAAGAATGAACCCACAATACTTACGACAAGATTCGCAATCGTAAGTGTGAATGCCTTCTTGCAGCCTTCAATATCCTTGCCTGCGCCGTACAATCCTACCAGACTGATAACTCCAAATACCAATACTCCGATTGCCGCGATGATATTCACGAGCGGAATAATCGCCAGTACCGTACATGCAACGGTTCCCACCGATGCGATAAACATTTTCTTAAGACCTGCTCCTGCATTTTGATAATTCTCCATTTACCCATTTCCTCCTGTAAGTTAGTTGATTACCTATCTCCCTCACGGAAAATTTTTCCGCAACACATAATATAGTATAGCAGAATATTTCGTATATGAAAATGTCTATTTTTGCCTAAATAATCATTAATTTTCGTATTTTTTCGTATGTATGTGTTGAATTGCGGGGAGGGTGAGGGGCTGGGGAGCATTGTCGACACTTATCTTCTGCGTCTTCTGCTCATGCTAACATTGTCCTTGCGATAAGCTTTCAAATGCCCATCCATGCTCCATATCATGATCGTGCCGATAGCAGGACGTTCTTCTATGTACTTCTCATAAGCATATATAATTGTCATATCACCTATTCCGGTATTTTGTTGCGTGTATTCCACCAAATGATCCGCCAGATACCGAATCTCCTCCGCGTCAAGTCCTGCGCCGTAGAGTTCCCACGGCGCTTCATTATCGGCAGTTTTTTGTAAATATTTCTGAAATTCCAATGTTATGTCTCTCCGCACATTACCGTCACTGATATGCGCAATGTGGTTACCGGTCTCAATAATCGTTGCAATCGGCATAACCAGAGTTTCTCTATTGTTAAGCACCTGTTTCCATTCCGCCTTAACCTCATTTTCGTTTTGACAATGATTGGGAACCCCAAGCAGATTCAACATGATAGACGTGTCTATAAATCTGACATTCATTCTTCAACCCCCAGCCATGAATAGTCTCTCTCCTTTGTGTCCTGTTTGATCTCCGAAATGAGTCTGTTATCCATCATTGCATTTCCAAGACCTCCCGAAGCAAGGATTCCAGAGAAATTATCCAGATCAACAAACGACACAAATTTGCTGGTTCCTCTCTCCTTTTCACGATATACCACAGACACACCAATCAGCTGCTCCTTCTTATAGCGGTTCATCAGCATCGCATTATGCGTCGTGACAATCATATCGACCTTCCGCTCCTGTGCAATCCGAAACAGATTATCCGCCAGCTTCTCTATGCGTCCCGAATGAATTCCATTGTCTATCTCTTCCATAATGAGTACACTGCCCGGCGCACTTACAAGCGCAGCAACGATCATTGCAATACACCGCAATGTCCCGTCAGACAGTTTCCTGGCATCCACAAGTTCCGTAGAATTCATATATTTCTCTTTTAGTGCGAATATCACATCGCCAATCTTCGTCTCAATGAATTCCATATCCGTCACTTCATTCTCCGGCAGATCACGTATCACGTCCAGTAGCTGTTTCTTCTTGCCTTTATCCTCACACATATGCCGCATAACGGAAGAAATATTTTCACAGTTCACCCTAAGATCATAATCCGAAATTCTCGTATAATCTCTCATACTCTGCGGAACCGGATCCAAAACCAGAATATTTTTCAGGGATTCTATGACAGTCTCAATCCATTCATGCACTTGCCGTTCTTCCTCTGTTTCCCGCGGTATTTTCGTGAACATCTGGGCAGTATCGCCGCTGTCCGAATACATATCAATGCCGGATTAGTTCCCCGTCTGCCATTTCGATATTCAACCAATACATCCGCACCGCCCGATCTGACCGCCTTTGTCTTAAACACCTTATTGACACGCGGTGACAACTGGTCAACCGGCATCTTATAAAGCGCCTCCTCTTCCACATAAATACGATTGTTCACACTGATCTTAATCTCATACAACAGATCACTCTCCGAATCAAGCGACACCAGACAGCCAAGCTTAAATGCCCCTGTCTTAAATCTCGGGCACCCTTTGGCTCCGCCCCTGACTGCTCCTATAAAACTTTTGGTTCCGTCAAGAACTGTAGAAAGCTCCAAACCGCTCACCGCCTCTGAAAGAATTCTAATTCCCTCTATCGCATTACTTTTTCCGGAGGCATTTGTTCCGATCAGAGTTGTAAAGTCTTCTATATTCAATTCCGCCTTTTCAAAACTTTTAAAATTCTCAAATATAAAACATTTAATCATTTCTTATCAACCTGCTTTCCCGTTGCCGCTTTATGGTGTTATTATACCCAAGAAATGGGATGGGAACAAGGAATATCGGGTGAAAATTCCACAGCGAAAGTTCCACAGGCTCTGCACTTTCCCGCCTAATGCCGGATCACCCTCGGCAGCACTTCGTCAATATCCATATAATAGTGTCTGAAATCCTCCCTGTCCACATAGACCTTCACCATCTGGTCCCGTAAAAGCGGCGCCGGATCATAATACAGGTTTCTGCTCTTAAACATGTGGATATTGCCGTACTGATCCTGATATCTGCATATGATGATGTATGGATGCCGGTTGTTCACGCATACTGCATAGTTCCTCGTAATCTCCGAAATCTCCGCCATAATGTACTGTCCCGCGTTAATCAGCCTGTTACAGCGAATTCTCTGGCTGAGCTCAAGGCACAGACATACCAGACCGACGATCAAAAGAACCGCTCCCAATCCGCAGAATATCGCACGGAAAGCCCGCGCGTCCCCTTCTATGTTCTCCGCCGGTATGAGGCTTCCCACCAGTATAAACATGATGCCAATGAAACTGAAGACAATACTTTCTATAAGAAGCGTTGTTATTCCTCTTTTTACTGTTCGTTTTTCCATGCTGATCTCCATTGATTCCATTGCACAAAAACCTCAAATCCATGTGTGAGAAGTATTTCTAAGACAAGCAGCAAGTTCAGCCTTCGGCCTCACTGTCACGCTGTCGCATGCAAAGTTTCAGTCCGGCTCACCGGCATCCGCATAGTACCGCCGCCGGTAATACTCCATCGTCCGATAATCCAGAATATCCTTCATATGCTTCTGAAACGCTTCCTGCGTCACTACTCCCGACAGTTCTTCCGTGATCGCCAGCATATAGCCGTCCCTGTCCAGGAAAAAGCCCTTGCCGGAAGCTTTCAGGAATTTAACGGGCATACTTCTGGCTTTGCTTAAGTGTTGTCTGTCGGTTATTTTCTGATAATCCGAGTATGACACATCTGTCACCAAGTCTTTCCAGTTCGTTCCGGTGTTGAAAAATTCTTTCCAGCTATACAGCACTTCATCATCCGTGACCGCCAGCCGCACATTCCCGTGATTGTAAAAGCTGTACAGAACCGGCATTTTATAGACTTTCTGCATGTCTGTCGTCTCAATCAGCGAAAGGAATTCTCTGCCGATACCGTCATAAACCGTTTGCTCCTCCGCAGACAATTCTCCCAGTTCATGCAGATAATCCATGTACTGACGAAACGGATTCTCTCTGGCATGTGCGATACAGTATTGATACAGTTCGTCTTCCATATAAGTAAAAAGTTCCATCCTTGTCGGCACTTTTCCACTCAAGGCCTCTTTTACCCTGTAATACTCCTGTCTGATCCGCTCCCTGACAGACAGTGATCTGTGATCCATCTCCTTGAAGAGATCCACAAGCCGCATGTCAAAATCAACAATACAATCATCGGGATATTCGATCCTGTAATAATCGACGGCCGGCCGCTCACCGGAACTTGTGCCGCCGCTCAGGAGAAAAGGCGCCCGCCCGGCTCTCTCATAATTGCCGATGAAATCCAGCACGTTCAGATATTCTTTGCCCCGGCAGGTACGAAGCCCGCGCCCCAGCTGCTGTAAAAACACCACCGGAGAATGCGTCGGCCGCAGGAACATGACCATATCCAGAGACGCGATATCCACACCCTCATTA
>CAJTON010000023.1:34689-47797 GCA_910577605.1 uncultured Butyrivibrio sp. | reverse complement strand
GCCTCTCTGTGTCGTGATCATGTCGGTGAACTCTGCCGCAAGATCAACGTTTGACATTTCGAGAACGCCCGTAGCGAAATATCCGCCGGAAGCAGTTATATCCTCTCCGATTCCGTCAAACTCGCCAGAGTTAAGAGTGGACTGGAAAAGATTGTCTCCGACTTTTTCAAGTCCCGAAGGATTGACAAAGCTTGCGACAGCGATCTGGGCGATAACTCTCTGCTCGCCGTTGTCGTATGAAGCGGAAATTTTTCCGTCCTTCGCGATACTTACCTCGGACATTACTCCGACCGTTCTTCCGGCTCCGGAATTTTTGTCCGTAACGTCTCCTCTTGACGAATCAAGAGCCGTCTCGGTACCGCGGCAGGTGATGGTGGATACGTCAAGCGTAATGTCTCCGGGAAGCGCTTCAATTCCAAGTCCCGCAATATTGAGCGTTATCTTTCCGTCCGCGGGCGTAGCGACAGTTCCGTCCGCCTCATTGAACGTCAGCTCGGCGTTGGCTCCGAGTATTGCCTCAATATTAGCCTCGGTAATGCCGTCTATAGGGTTTCCGTTGCAGGTAAGCGCCGAAGACGCAAGCGAATATCCGAATTCATTGTCGGCATTCTGCGAAATCTGTATAGTGAGCTGGTACTTGTATCCGAGATTGTCATAGAAGGATACGTTTATTGCTCTTGTTCCGTCAACGGAGCCGAAGCTCTCATCCTCCTTATTGATATTTCCCGAAATGGAAACATCCGTCGTAGCCATCGGATTAGCCTGCTGGTATTCAGGAGCGTAAAGGTTTATCTTGGATACGTTATCCACCTTTATGTTTCCCTCCTGATCCGCAAGCCATCCCATAACCGCATAACCCTGCGAAGTCACAAGAGTTCCGAGAGTGTCAACCTTGAAGTTGCCCGCCTTGGTGAAGAAGTTCTGTCCGTTATTGTTTACGATGAAGAACTGGTCGCCGTTGATCATCAAGTCGAACGGATTGTTCGTAGTCTGATATCCTCCGGTTTCCGTAATCTTTGTGCTGATAGAGTTTACCGATGAACCGAGACCTATCTGCTTTGCGTTCGTACCGCCGGCGCCTGTTTCCTGATTGGCTCCCGACGCATGCTGTGTCGTCTGGTACAAAACATCGCTGAAAGTAACCGTCTCGGACTTGAATCCAACGGTATTGACGTTGGCAATATTGTTACCTATTACGTCCATCCTTGTCTGGTGCGTTCTAAGACCTGCCACACCAGAATAAAGTGCTCTCATCATAATTAAATGACCTCCTATAAATTAATTCGTAATTTAATTTGTGAGCCAGAGCTTTCTGCCTGCCCCTTCTGGCATTCAGGGGCAATCGGTTCTCCCGAAGGTCCGAACCTATACTAAAACCGCTCCGTCTATATTGGTGAAAATATTTTCACCTTCATTTCCCTGTTCCATTGCCGTTATCACGGTGTTTTTCTGTGTGTTCACTATGAATGCGTATTCATCCATGATCACTAACGATTCCTTGATTCCTTTGTCGCCGCAAAGTCTTGCGCCCTTCTGCAGTCTGTCAAGCTGTTCCTCTGAAAGGCTTATGTTCCTGTCCGAAAGTCTCTGTGCCGCATGTTTTGAAAATCTTAGATCAGCGGTTCCCTGAGTCTTTGGACTGGTCAGATCAACCTTTTTTCTGAGGATCTCCTCAAAAGAAGTTTCAACGCTTTGTTCCGGCGCATATGAAGGATTCTGGTTAAGATAACGTCCCGTGACCTGTTCAATTGATGTAAATCGGGCTTCTTTGATATCCATATCTTACCTTCTTTCCGTCGGCTCTCCTTAGCCTATTTCCCGACTCCGGCCGTCTTATCATCAGCACTGCCGTTCTGATGGTCCCTTGACTCCTCAGGTGTCTTCGATCCCTCTTCCATGAGATCCTTGTAATACTCCTCGTCTACCACCGCGTAAAGACTGTCAACAGGATAAAGTAAATCGTTGATAGAAAAATAAAGTCCGTCGGATCTTTTTTCTATGCACTGCACGATTCCGGTGACATAATTTACCTCTCCGCCTTCATTCTCCGACGCCTCAACGATCACCCTCTTGCCTACGAGCTGTGCCGCCGTCTGCTCTCCGAGAGTCTTGCTGACATCCTGAAGCGACTCGATCTGCGAGAACGAAGCCATCTGCGTAACCCATTCAGTGTTGGACGAAGGCTCAAGCGGATCCTGATACTGCATCTCCGCAACGAGTATTTTGAGGAACGCGTCCTTGTCAAGTGAATCGTTTCCCTTTTTGTCCTCGCTGATATTGGTTCCCTGAGTGTAATTAGCAACTATCTTGCCGTCTACTATCTGTGCCGATATTGCCATCTTTATTCCTCCTTTCATTATTATCGCACTGTTTCCGCGTGCATAACTGTTATTCCTCTAAGCCGTGTAATTCACGCTGTTTCCGTCGGCTTCCATGATCCTCTGCTGAAGGATATCCGCCATGTCGTCGTCCTCCTCCGAAAGCTCGTCATAATCGCCGAAATTCCTGCGTCCGCGCGTCCCCCGGTTATTATTGTTCTGCTCCTGACCGGCGTTGTTCTCTCCGAGGTTAAAACCGTGGTTCGCAACCGCAACCTCAACACTCTGGACCTTGAGTCCCTGATTGTTAAGACTTTCCCTGAGCTGTACGATCTGACTTTCGATGACTCCTTTTACAGCTTCGTTCTGGGCTGTTATTGTAGCCGTCACCGCCCCGTTCCTCGTCACCACATTAAGGCTTATCTTACCGAGATGTTCGGGATTAAGCTGTAATTCCATGGAACTCGTTGCCTGACTGACGTTCACCTTGATCGCTTCAATAACCTGATGGATAATGTCCGCCGCGTTCACCGTGTAGCTTTCGGTAAAGCTCGAAACGCCTTCCGTACGTTCAGCAACCGCCTGCGTAAGGTTCTGTACAAGATCCGACGCAAAGCTGTTCTCTCCACGCTGCTCCGATCCGCCCTGTCTTTTGTCGTGCTGTCCGTCTGCGGCATCCTGCGCGTTTTCGGGAGTCTTTACATTCTGTACTGTAGTTTCGCTGTCCGTGACTTTGCCGTTCTCGATCGTAACTTTGATTTCTTTGCCTGTACTCTCATCCTTGACGACCGCAAATTCCGGCTGCTTGGTCTGTACTTCTTCAGCATCGACCGGCGTCATTGGCGCTTCGTCATTATCAGAAGCATCCTGCTTTGCAGCCTCTTCAAGCATCTGCCCGAACTGTTCCGGCTCGAAATCAAACTGATCCGCGACCTCGGCAACCGCCGTATCAATAGCCGTCATAAGATCCGTAAGCTGCTCCGTGAGTTCGGAATCCGCCACCACCGAAGCCACGTCGGTATCGTTTACTTTAGCTACAAGCAATGCGACGTTTCCGGGCACCGCTAAATCAGCGACACAGAATCCAAGCTCCGCAAGAAGCGCCTCAAATTCCTCGTCGGACAGACCCAGTTCCTTTTTAACGGCTTCCTCTATTTTGTTTACGGCTTCCGAAACCGCTTTGCCTCCGTCTTTATTGACGGTTCCGACAGTATTTTCGGTTTTGCCTGCATCCCCGGAGATTTTATCCTTAACGGTATTCTCCTGAAGATTTGAGAAATCCTTTTTGACGTTCTCGCCAGAAACCTTGACCTGGTCTTTTCCCGAAGCCGCGGGCGCAAAACCGATCTCATGTCCTTTCCCGGCATTCGCGGCAAGATACATCTGAAAGCTTCCCAGGCTTCCCGCCTTGCTCTGCGCGTAGGAATCAACATTTCCCTGCATCTTTACGCCTGGCACAAGCTGCGCCTGCTCTGCAGCGGGAGATATGTTCCCTGCCTTCATTCACTCTCCTCCTTTCCTTAAAATAATATATATGATAAAGCAAAGCACCTGAATGCAATGCTTAATCATCCGTAGGATAAATAAGAAGCGTAAGCTTTGCGGCAAGCGTGCTGTCCATCGCTCCGAGTATAGCGCTCGACTGGTCCCTCTTCATACACATAAGAATATTGGCAACCTTCTCAAGATCGCCTGTCATCTCCTCAAAAATAGCCGCGGCGGCATCAGCTTTCATAGCCGCAAATCTGTCGGCAAGATCCTGTATCACCTGATCTTTCTGCATCTGCTGAAGCACCTGCTGATAAATCTTTTCGGCGTTATCCGGATCAAGCTCTTCATACCACTTCTTATATTCTTCTATATCGGGCGCTTTGTCGGAAAAAACAACCTCTTTGTCAAATTTTTCCCTGAGCTGTTCAAAATAAGTGAGATTCTGCTCATATGCTTTAAGTCTTTTCAGCTCCGCCGTGAGCGTTGATATCTGCTCCGCATTGTCGTCGGCGTTCTGCTTGTATATGGCGATCTGATTCTCAAGCTCGTTTATACGGTCCACCGCGTCCCTTATCGTCGCGTACGCGTTTCCGCTCTGCGATATCTGCTCCTCGCCCTGTCCGTCACTCGGAAGTATCTTATTGAGCACTGGAACGTCCTTTAAAACCGGATACATAACCGAACTTCCGAAACCGCCCACGTCAAGCTTTATAAGAAGCGCGAAAATCGCTATCCATATTATTACGATAAAGACTGCGATAAGGGAGGACATTGCCCTGTTTCCCTTTTTACCTTCTTTCTCGTCTTCCAAATCCTCATCTTCCAAAATCTCGTCTCTGTCTTTGTTCTTCGGCATATGGGTTACTTCTCCTCTCCCTATAAATCGCTTTCCTCCCTGCCTGCTCCGTATCTATAGCTGACAAGTTCGTCTATCTCTTTCTTTTCCTGTGCGTTAAGCTCCATAAGGAAATCCTCAAAAGCCCTCTCCCTGAGCTTTTCATGCGTCTTGCGGTCTTTCATAACTTCGTTAAGCCTTGCTCTGGCCGCTTCAAAGTTCTTCTCCGCCACGCGGACCTCCACCATCTGAATTTTTATAAGCTCCTTCTGATAATCTATCGCGCGCCTGCCGTCAAGCAGATCGCGCACATTCAAAGAACCCTGCGCGAGCTCCCTGTACTTGTTCTCCAGCCTTCTTTTGCCGGAAAAAAGCTCCTCCAGCTTATTCCTTTCAGTATCAAGTCTGTGTCTGGCGTTGGAATAAACGGAGCGCGCCTGATCCTCCATTTTATACTTGATGTCAAGGATGTTCTGCATCCTGTACATGAATTTAGCCATCGCGCATCACTCCTAGCCCGCCGCCTGCTCTTCAAAAACCTCGGAGAGCATCGCAAGCTCTTCGTCATAGGATAACCTTGATTCGGTATCCTGCATAAGAAATTCGTTGACCTTATCTATCTTGCTTATAGCGTAATCTATTTCTTTGTTGCTTCCGGCCTTATATGCGCCGATATTTATCAGATCCTCGGACTCGGTATAGGTCGCCAGCACGTTCTTGAGTTTTCCTGAAAGCTGTTTCTGTCCTCCGTCAACGATCTGGCTCATACATCTTGAAATGCTCTGCAAAACGTCTATCGCCGGATAATGGTTCTTATGCGCCAGCTTCCTCGAAAGCATGATATGACCGTCGAGAATGCTTCGCGCGGTATCCGTGATAGGCTCGTTAAAATCGTCTCCGTCAACAAGCACAGTATAAAGTCCGGTTATAGAGCCTTTCTCGGCATTTCCCGCACGTTCGAGAAGCTTCGGCATCTCGCTGTACATGCTCGGCGGGTATCCCCTCGTAACAGGAGGCTCGCCCGTAGCAAGTCCGATCTCTCTCTGCGCCATTGAAAAACGCGTCAGCGAATCCATCATAAGCAGGACGTCCTTGCCCTTGTCCCTGAAATATTCGGCTATCGCGGTTGCGGTCTTAGCGGCTTTATTACGAATAAGGGCCGGTTTATCGGAGGTCGCGACTACCACTACGCTTCGCTTCATTCCCTCTTCTCCCAGGTCCCTCTCTATAAATTCGCGCACCTCACGGCCGCGCTCTCCTATAAGCGCGATCACGTTTATGTCGGCTTTCGTATTGCGGGCAAACATTCCCATAAGCGTGCTTTTGCCCACGCCGCTTCCGGCAAAAATACCGATACGCTGTCCTTTTCCTATTGTCATAAGGGAATCCACCGCCTTGACACCGAGCGGAAGAATTGTATCTATTATCACTCTTTTAAGAGGATCGGGCGCGTCAGCGGGGTATCTCTCAAACTCCGCCAGGACGCTGCCGTCGATAGGCTCTCCGAGTCCGTCCACCGTTTTGCCCAAAAGACCGGGACCTACCTTTACGCACAATCGCTCCCCGGTATTTTCAACTATGCATCCGGGACCTACCCCGTCCACATTCTCAAAGGGCATGAGTATTATTTTCTTGTCCTTGAAGCCCACGACCTCGGCGCTTATGTATTCGCCCGGTCTGTCCTTCAAAAGAATATGACATATATCGTTAAGTCTGGCGTCCGGTCCTATGGACTCGATAGTAAGTCCGACGACCGTCGAAACCTTTCCCATTTTTTTGTAAAAAGTCCTGTTGAGTAAATTTAAGTATTTCGCGGTATCCATTAGTCTTATCCTCCGAAAGCCGCCCGTCAGCCGCCTATCGCGCAGCTGAGTATCCTGATTTCCTGAACAAGATTCTGCAGTTGAATATCAAGGCTGCAGTCAAAAACACCCGCGTCCGTTTCGATAACGCACTGGCTGCGCTCCAGATGCGGGTCCTTGCATATTTCTATATGATACTCCGGAAGCGTCGCCCCGTATATCATTTCTTTATTGCTTATAAGGAATTTATAGTCGTCCTCCGAAACCCTTATCGTAAATTCACGGCTCAGTTCCGCGTTGTGCATAACGCTGTTCACAAGATTAAGCACAAGATCCTGTTTATCCTGCGCTATCGCTCCTGTTATATTGGTAAAAAGCTTAAGCATGGTCTCCGCCATTTTGGGTTCAAGATGCGCCTTGTAATCCTCGCATTCCCTGCGAAGCTGAAGCTCCCTTGCCGCGAACTCCTGCTCCATCTGCGAAAGCTTGTCGGACAGTATACGGTCCGAATCCTTTCCCGCCTCGTCCATGCCGCGGCTGTAACCTTCTTCCTTCGCCTGAGTCCTTATATCCTCAGCCTGCCTCGCAGCCTCGTCAAGAATCGCCTGCGCCTGCGCCTTGGCGTCCTCTATGATTCCCGACGCCTGAGCTTTTAGCTCCTCGTCTTCCTCCTGGTCCTGGTCCGTGACAAGCCGCTCAACGGTCTCTGCGTCAAGACCGCACAAAAACCCGTCCTCGTCCGGAACGGGCGAGACCTGCGCAAGATTTCTGTGCTGCTGTTCGATAAGCGCGTCAAGCATTCTGTTGGAATCTATCACAAGCCTGTCGTCATTTCTGACGACGACGCTGTTGTATTTCAAAAGATTAGACAACTATCTCGTCACCTCCGCCTCTGGAAATAACAATCTCGCCCGAATCCTCAAGCTTGCGGACAATATTGACGATCTTCTGCTGAGCCTCCTCAACATCCTTGAGTCTGACAGGTCCCATAAAGTCCATATCCTCTTTTATCATAGCAACAAGACGTGAGGAAAGGTTTCTGAATATGACGCTCTGTACCTCGTCGTTGGAGTTCTTGAGAGCCATTTCAAGATCGTTATTGTCAACATCCTTAAGCACACGCTGGATAGACCTGTCGTCGAGCGAAAGGATATCCTCGAACACGAACATCTTGCGTCTGATCTCGTCGGCAAGCTCCGGCTCCTCGATCTCGAGAGTTTCGAGAATGTGGCGCTCCGTTCCTCTGTCGACCGCGTTGAGGATCTCGACAATGGCGTCTGTACCGCCGATAATAGTGTAATCCTGATTGACAAGCGACGAAAGCTTACGCTCAAGTACTCCCTCGACCTCTTTGATAACGTCGGGAGACGTTCTGTCCATCATGGCTATTCTCTTTGCGACATCCGCCTGTTTCTCCGGAGGCAGCGCGGATATTACCTGCGAAGCCTGGAACGAGGGCAGATATGACAGTATGAGAGCTATTGTCTGAGGATGCTCATCCTGAATAAAGTTAAGAAGCTGAGCGGGATCAGTTTTACGCATGAACTCAAAAGGCCGCACCTGAAGGCTTGCCGTAAGCTTTCCGATAACGTCCTTCGCACGGTCAGCGCCCAAGGCTTTTTCAAGGAGTTCCTTGGCATAAGAAATACCGCCCTCCGCAATATACTGCTGAGCAAGGCAGACCTGATAGAATTCGCTTAAGATCTCTTCCTTTGTCTGAGGAGAAACGCTGCTCGTATTGGCAATTTCCAAAGTAAGCTGCTCTATTTCATCTTCTTTAAGATATTTGAATATTTTTGCCGATTTTTCCGGTCCTAAGGCAATAAGAAGAATTGCGCTTTTCTGCACTCCGTCATAATTGCTTTTTTGCTTTGACATGATGCTTCCTCCTCGGTCCTACTCCCATCCCTCATTTAACCAGTTGCGCAAAAGCAATGCCACTGACTCCGGATTTTCGTCAACAAATTTTTCTATGGCAAGACGGGTATCCGACTTATCCTGTAAATCAATATCCTCAATACGCTGTTCTTTGGTCGTAGCAAGCATATCCTCCACGCTGAGTTCAGGCTCCGTTTCCTCAACGGCAACAGGTCTGGTGCTCCTTATTATGATAAATATCAAAAGTCCGGCTATGAGAACCGCAAGGATTATCTGAAGGATGAAGAAAGGCGATGTGGGGCTTTCCTCTTCCTCATAAAACAAATACTGCTCGTATGCCATTATAGTGATCCTGTCGCGCGGGATTCCCGTCCCGGTCGCAACGAGACCGATAAGATTTTCGTCAACCTCAAGAGCCGTAGGATCGGAGTTGGCATACTTAAATTCCTCCCATGACATTTCGTCAAGCAATCCCTGCGCCCTTGCCGCGCTTTCGGTAAGCACGTTAGTCTTGGTAGCGACCATGGAAACGCTCGAAGCGTCATAGTCGATCTTACCCTGCGCCGGCTTAGTCGTCGTTATTTTTTCGTTCTGAAGCCATTCGTACTGTCTGAGCGAATACTCGGACCTCGAGCCGTCCCCGTTCTCGATCTCGTATGTAGTATCCTGATCGTTTGACTCCGTTCCCGCCGGACCGCTCGCGTCGGTAAGAGAACCGCTTGAGTCAACCTCATACGAGGATTTGTAAAGTCCCTGTTCAGAGCCTTCCGGAATCGTGTATTCCTTTTCAACTATCTCAACATTGTCAAAGGATACGTCAAGATTGGGCGATATTGCTATATCGGTGTAAAACCCGCCCTGAAGAATAAGGCTTTTCGCCTTCGCGATAAGCGAATTTTCAAGCTGCTGCTGTACCTTCTGGGACGCGGTCACAGCGCCGCCGACCGTCGAGGTCCCGCCGTAATACAGAAGATGCGCCTCGCTATCCATAACCGTAACGTTATTGCTGTTCTTGCTGCCTACATTCGTGGCAAGAAGAAGCCCTATCGCCTCGCACTGCTCATACGAAAGCTCGTGCGTAAGCGTAAGCATCGCGGTTATCGACGCGTCCTCGTTCTCCGAAAAAATAGTATTGTCGGAGTCGGGGAAGCTTACGGTCACATTGGCGGACTTGATTCCGTCTATGTCCTCAAGATCATGCGAAAACTTTGACTCCAAATACGCGACATATTTCTTCTGCGCGTCCGCGGCGGTACTTGTAAGGCTGCCGTTGACAGCATCCTGCAAGGTATATCCGTCGGAAGATATTTTGTTTGAACCGAGAACAAGTTTTGCCTCAGTGTAGTCCTCCTCGTTCACCCTTACGACATAATTGTTGTCTATTGAACAGCTGATGTCGTTGTCGGTAAGCAGGGTGCGGACCTCCGTAGCCTCGGAAGCGCTGACGCATTCGCGAAGGACCACCTTCGACGTTCTTGAGGATACTACGGCGATTATTACGATGGACACAACGACCACCGCCAAAATAGATATAAACAGCACCCTTTGCCTATTATTGAATTTGCCCCAGAATTCTTTGATCTTTTCAAGAATCCCCTTAAGTCTGTCCATATTATTCTCCCAAGTTCATTAAAACTGCATATTCATCAGCTCTTTATACGCGCTGAGAAGCTGGTTTTTGATTGCAACGGTATACTGAAGCGAAAGGCTTGCCTTACGCTCGATAACGCCGAGTTCATGCGTACTTGTGATCTCTCCCTTCGCGAAGGCTACCTCAGCCTCCTGCGCGTCATGTATGTACTCGTTGGTACCTTTCACAAGGTTTACGGCAGCGTTAAAAATACCGTCAAACGCCGATGTCGCCGTATCCTCCCTGAGCTTGGTACCGGCGCTCTGTCCGTAACCGAAAAGCTCCTGTGTGCTCTTAGGAGCAAGTTCCATAATCGAAGTAATGTCAGCCATATGTATTTACACTCCTACCCTTCCATAAGCGAAAGCCCGATGGAAGCTATATTTTTGCTCGCTTCAAAAGCCGTGGCGTTTGCCTCGAACGACCTTGTCGCGTCTATAAGGTCCGTCATTTCTGTAACGGGATTTACATTAGGGTAAAGAACGTATCCGTTCTCATCCGCATCGGGGTGAGCGGGATCGTATACAAGATTCATATCCGTGTCGGTGTCCTTTGTGATGCCCGTCGCCTTGACTCCGTTGCCGACACCGTTTATTGTCCTGTTGAGAATCTGCCCGAAAGAATTGGCGAGTGATTTTTTCTCCGTCAGGATGACGTTCCTGCGCACATAAGGACCGCCCTCCCTCGTTCTTGTCGTATCGGCATTCGCAAGGTTCTGTGATATAACGTCCATTCTGAGTCTCTGTGCCGACATTCCGGACGCATTGATATCCATTCCTGAAAAAATAGCCATTGTATTGCTCTCCTTTAATAATCCCCCAAAGCGCCGCGCGCCGGACGGGACTTTAATTTATTATGCTTTATGAAGTTGCAAGTACGGTGCTTATTCTTGCAAATTCCTGATTCATGCTGTCGATAATGCCCTTATAGTAATACTGATTGGACGCTATCTCTATCTGCTCCACATCCGGATCGACATTATTGCCGTCAAGACGGTACGACAGATTGGAATTATCCGTATACACCGTGGGAGTAATAGCTTTGTAATTAATATTCCTGACTGTCTGCGTCAGCGACCTTGATGACGACGACGCTCTTGAAACAGCAGCCGACAGAAGCGACTCAAAGCTTACGTCCTGCCTCTTGAATCCCGGAGTATCGACATTCGCCATATTGCTGCCCAGAATCTCATTGCGTTTCCATGAGTAATCAGCCGACGCAGTCAGCAGATCGACATACGCAAATGCTCCTGAATTGATCATAAGTCTTCTCCTTTCTCTGCCTCCGTGCCATTATACGCGGTCAAATCCTTTAACCGTAAAAAAATCATGCTAAAACCCAATCGGGAGCGGTTCAGACTCCCTCAGAATTAAAACACACTTTACCATAGTTTACATTATAACAAGTTGTAAAAAAAAGTAAAGCACAAATTTCTAATTAATTTCATCATCTTGTGGTATAAATTTCCAAAACCTCCGCTTCTGACCTATATATGGCATTCATTTCATTATATCCGTCAAAAGTGGGAAAATACCGCAAAAATGGAACCGTATATCAGTAAGATAAGCGATTCCATTCACTAATTCTTAATCCTAACTCTGGCAAGCTCATCGAAAACGACGTCGTTGAGCACCTTTATGTAAGTACCCTTCATCCCTGAAGACCTGGATTCTATAACTCCCGCGCTCTCAAATTTACGCAGGGCATTGACGATCACGGAGCGGGTGATCCCCACTCGGTCCGCTATTTTGCTTGCGACAAGTATTCCCTCCTCGCCGTCCAGCTCGTCAAAAATATGTATTATGGCTTCAAGCTCGGAATAAGACAGTGTGCTTATCGCCGACCTTACCACATGGACCTTCCGGTCCTCCTCGGCGCTCTCCTCATTTACCGAGCGCATCATCTCAAGACCGACGACGGTCGCTCCATACTCGCAGAGTATTATATCGTCGATATCATACTGACAGTCAAGCTTATACATAAACAGGGTTCCAAGACGCTCTCCCGCAATGTCTATCGGCGCTATTATCGCCTGGTACTTTCCGGCGCAGCCCTCCTCAAAACCAAGAGTCTCAAGATTGACGTTTTCTTTGGTGGAAAGGACATTCAAAAGCCTTTCATTGAACATACCGTCTACAAAACCGCCGACCTCGTCGCGCACAAGCTCGCTCATCTCTTCAACCTGCGGATTGACGCTTACGCCAAGCACCTTGCCCTTCCTGCTTATGACAAGGACATTGGAAGCCATAATATCGCTCATTACTCTGCATATGTCATTAAAAACTACCTTATGTGAGCTGTTGTTGTGCAATAACTTGTTGATCTTGCGAGTTTTGTCAAGTAATTGAACGCTGCTCATTATTCCTATACTTAAAACCTCCAGTTAGTAAATAAATTGTAGCATAATTTCGGGACAAATTCAACAATTTTCAGAAATAATATTAAGCCGGATTTTCCGTACTGTCATTGTCAGAAGTCTCCGGCTCAGCCGTCTTATTTTCACATAAAATCTCATTGTTCTTCATGTCATGTTTAAGAATAGCCATCTCCTGAGTCAGCACCTTGACCTTCGCCGACAGTCTGCTGGTCGAGATAGACAGCGTATAAATTATTATCAGGGACAGACAGAAGCCCACGAAGAAAAGCATATTGACAGGCGTCGCGATACCGAGACAATCCGACAGAAGCTCAAGAAGCTTCGGAAAAACCGTAAACACAAGAATCCCCAGGCAGACTAAAAGCCATACCAGCGCATAACGCAGGTCTATCTTTCTTTTTCTTATGGTCATAACGATGCAGATCATTCCTATAACGATCAGCACGCTTATAATTATACGGCTTCTTACAGTCATAATGCCACCTCACCCAATCCGAACAAGCTATGCCGTTCTTTTATTTTTTCTGCCAAGTCTCGCGATCCATATAGCGATAGAAACTTTTATCATATAATATACAGATTTCCATAAAGAAATAGAGGAAGTCCCCTCTTTCCTCTCGTTCATCCTCACCGGGATCTCCTCGACCTTGTATTTTTCGATAAGAACGGAAACGACGCTCTCCGGCTCAGGATAATCCTTCGGATAGTCCTTTGAGAATCTCTCCATAAGTTTTCTGTTCACCATTCTCATTCCGGAGGTAGGATCAGTAATGGTCT
>CAJTON010000023.1:34362-34658 GCA_910577605.1 uncultured Butyrivibrio sp. | reverse complement strand
AGCAGCCGTATAAGCGCGGTAAAATAGCGTATTCCTATTCTCCTTAAGCCAGACGACTGAAAGCCCTCGTTTTCTATAAAACGGGAGCCGATTACCATATCCGCCTCTCCCGAATTGATAAGCCGCGCCATTTCCTGAAGGTACACCGCGCTGTGCTGCCCGTCCCCGTCAAACTGGACGGCAGCGTCATATCCGTGCTCAAAGGCATAAAGATAGCCTGTCTGCACTGCTCCGCCTATTCCGAGGTTGACAGCCAGATCCAAAAAAGGAGAGCCGTTTTCCTCCAGTAGCTGCTT
>CAJTON010000023.1:33029-34333 GCA_910577605.1 uncultured Butyrivibrio sp. | reverse complement strand
CAGTCGTTTATGACTATATAGTCAAAATCCGGAGCGTTTTCCCTTATATCTTTAATTGTCTTTTGTATACTGCCTGATTCATTATAAGCAGGAATAATAACCAGCTTCCTCATATACTTTGTTTCCTCTGGCTTATTTTTGTAATGAGTTGGACTTTTCACTTTTACTATATAACTTAACAAGCAATTTTGCAATGCATCCCGGCCAGAATTTGCGGAACATTTCATAATCCTCCGCGCTTCTTCCGGTTTCCCTGATGGCTTCGGAGGTCTCCGAGCCCTCGTGTATCCTGTGGCAGACAAGCGGGCGCCGGCAGTATATGAAGCTTCCTTTGAGCTTTGAAAGGCGTTCCCATGCCTCCCAGTCCTCGTTTGTACGGAAATGGTTCATAAAAACCGGAGCAGGAACATTTTTTCTCGCGAAGGCGACCGACGGGCAGCATATCGACGAGCCCATCGAAAGCACTCTTCTCCTTATAAAACGGCTCCCCCACGCAAAGCGCGGTCTGAGCGGAAACAGGAGAAATCTTTTTATGCGCAGAAGCGTATTGCTTTTTACGACCTGCCCTTCTCTTATCTCATGGTAGTCCGTAAAAAAAATCAGCGGCTTTTTGACCTTCTTTGCCATTTCAAAAAGCGTTTCCACATAATGTTTCCCGTATACGTCGTCCTGATGAGCAATAGTTATGAAATCGGTATCAGCCTGACTGTACGCGAAATTCCAGTCCTGAGTTATACCCTTCTCGCCGCTGTTGATATACAGAGGTATCCCGTATTTCTCCGCGATATTACGGATAAAATCATTGGGCGTGGCTGTCGACATTATTATTTTTGACGGGGTCGTCTGGTTTTTTAGGGAGCGTATGCACTCCTCCAGAAACGGACTTTCCTTATATGCGCATATCGCAAAGGTATGGCTTGCTGACGTACTCATTTATCTTTTTTCTCCATCACATAACCGCATTTTTCGTCGGCGCACATGAGCTTGCTTCCCTTCTCGACCATGTATCCGCCGCATTCCGGGCATTTTGTGTCCGAAGGCTTATTCCACGACATAAAATCGCATTCCGGACTCTCACAGCCGAAATAGCGCCTTCCCTTCTTTGTCTTGAGAATGACTATCTCTTTACCGCACTTAGGGCATGCGACTCCCGCCTTCTCAAGATAAGGCTTCGTGTTGCGGCAGTCGGGAAATCCCGGACACGCCAGGAATTTGCCGTGCGGTCCGTATTTTATAACCATGTTTCGTCCGCAGTTCTCACAGATTACGTCCGTGACCTCGTCCTCTATCTTGACGGACTCCAG
>CAJTON010000023.1:28200-33016 GCA_910577605.1 uncultured Butyrivibrio sp. | reverse complement strand
TCGTCCAGATCGGGATAAAAATTGCTGACCACCGTTTTCCAGTCAACGCAGCCCTCCTCTACTTTATCGAGAAGCGACTCCATATTGGCGGTGAAATTAACGTCCACTATCGAAGGAAACGATTTGAGCATAATACTGTTGACCGCTTCGCCTATCTCAGTCACATAGAGATTTTTCTGCTCCTTTATAACATAACGCCTCGCGATTATCGTGCCTATGGTCGGCGCGTATGTCGAAGGTCTTCCTATCCCAAGCTCCTCCAGCGTTTTTACAAGCGACGCCTCGGTATAGTGAGCCGGAGGCTGCGTAAAATGCTGCTTATTGTCGAAGGAATCAAGCGCAAGCTCCGTATCGCGGCTTATCGAGTGAAGCGTGTGCGCGTCCGATCTCTCGTCCTCGTCGGACATATACACGGACATATATCCGTCGAATTTGATCCTTGACGCGGATAAGCCGAAAAGATATTCTCCCGCTCTTATACGGACGCTTGTGGTCTCATACACCGCGTTAGCCATCCTGCTCGCCGCAAAGCGTTTCCACACAAGCTGATAAAGCCTGAACTGGTCCCGGCTGAGCGAATCCTTTATCTCTGAAGGCGTAAGCTCTATATCAGTAGGTCTTATCGCCTCGTGCGCGTCCTGAATCTTCTTGCCAGCCTTCCTGGAACCGTCGGGAGCCATATAATACGCCTCGCCGTAATTTTTCCTTATAAATTCCCTCGCGGAGGCATCCGCTTCGTCTGAGATCCTTGTAGAATCGGTACGCAGATATGTGATTATACCAATGGTCCCTCGCCCCTTTATGTCTACTCCTTCGTAGAGCTGCTGGGCTATCCTCATGGTCTTCTGAGTGGAGAAATTCAGCGCCTTTGAAGCCTCCTGCTGAAGCGTACTGGTGGTAAAAGGCAGCGGCGCTTTCTTGACGCGCTCCCCTGTCCTGACCTCGGCCACCTCAAACGGTTTTCCTTTAAGCCCCGCCATGATCTTACCGACCTCAGCCTCGCTCGCGGGAGTGATCTTCTCGCTTTCCGTACCGATAAACTTTGCCCTGACAGGCTTTTTTTCTCCCTTTACATTCAAAACCGCCTCTATCGTCCAGTATTCCTCAGGGATAAAAGCGTTTATTTCATCCTCGCGGTCGCATATTATTCTGAGCGCCACCGACTGCACGCGTCCCGCCGACAACCCGCGCTTTACTTTCGCCCAAAGAAGCGGGCTTATACGATAGCCCACCATGCGGTCAAGCACACGTCTTGACTGCTGTGCGTCCACGAGATTGATATTTATTTTGCGCGGCTCCTTTATCGCCGCCTTGACCGCGTTTTTGGTGATTTCGTTGAAGCTTATCCTGTTTATGTCCTTGTCCTCTATCTTGAGCGCGTTCGCCAGATGCCAGGATATCGCCTCTCCCTCGCGGTCCGGGTCGGTCGCGAGATAGACCTTGTCTGATTTTTTGACAAGTTTCCTCAGATTCGCAAGCACGTCGCCCTTTCCTCTTATCGTAATGTATTTAGGATCAAAGCTCCCCTCAACATCTACTCCGAGAGTGCTTTTGGGCAAGTCCCTGACATGTCCGTTGGAGGCAGCAACCTCATAATTGGCTCCCAGAAATTTTTTAATTGTCTTCACCTTGGCAGGCGACTCCACGATCACAAGATTTTTTGCCATAATCTCAACCTCTCCCGCAGTCCGCGCAAACCGTACAGCGCGGTTCACCGTATCCTCATATAAAAATTTTTGGCTGTTTCCCTTATAAGACCTTTAAGCTCCAACTCAACAAGCGCGGAAAAAATCCTCTCCGGCGGCAGTCCGCACTCCCCTGTCAGAGTGTCCAGACTTTTTGGGTTGAAATCCAGTAATTGACTATACAACATTTTCTCATCTGTTGCAAGTAAAAGATTATTTTTTTTATTTTCCGGAGCCGATCCGCAGCCCAGCCCAAGCTCCTCCATCAGGGCGTCTATGTCCGTTATTATCTGCGCGCCCTCGCTTATAAGACGATTGCAGCCCGCGCTGTCGGGATCGCCCAGCCTGCCCGGAACCGCATATACATGACGGTTCTGCTCAAGAGCCTGCGCCACCGTAATAAGCGTCCCGCTTTTACAGCCCGCCTCCACAACCACCACGGCGTCCGAAAGCCCGCTTATTATCCTGTTGCGCAGCGGGAACATTCCGGCACGGGTAGGCGTTCCAGCCGGAAATTCGGATATTATGCCGCCGTCCTTCTGCATATCCATGTATAAATTGAAATTTCCCGCCGGATAGCATATATCAACGCCGCCGGCAAGCACTCCGTAGGTCCTTCCCCCTCCCATGACCGCTCCCCTGTGCGCCTCTCCGTCTATGCCGAGAGCAAGTCCGCTTATAACGCTTGCGCCCGCCGCTCCGAGCCTTCTTCCCAGCTCCGACGCTATGCTTCTGCCGTATTCCGAACAGTTCCTTGATCCTATGACCGCCACGGCTTTAGCTTCCTCGCGGGGGAGTCTGCCCTTATAATAAAGAATATTAGGTCTGTCATAAAGCTCTTTAAGTCTTTGAGGATAATTCATATCGGACGGTACGACAAACTTCATCCCGCCCCTGCAATTATATTCCTCATATTCCTTAAATATTATCCCCGCCTTATTTTTATCTGAAATCAAATCACAATCATTTGCCGTGATTCCTGTCTCCCCGGCAGACATTTTCAGTCCTTCTTTTCCCGCTTCATACACCGCCTCCGGATCGTCTCCGAACGCCTTAAGTATCCTGCGTACTTTAATATTGCCGATTCCTTTTATATTATTGATCCAAAACCAGTATTTTCTGTCCATATCATTCCCCCATCGTTTTATAACTTATCGCCTCGCTTATATTTTCAGCGCTGATATACTCGTTTCCTTCGATATCCGCGACAGTCCGCGCAACTTTAAGTATTTTATAATAGCTTCTCGCGCTCAGCCCGTATGTTTCATAAGCCTTTTTCATCAGCCTTTGAGCCTGCGGCTCCATAACGCAGTATTCGGCGGTCATCGCGGCTGTCATTGCCGAATTAAACATTAATTTCTGCCCTTTAAAGCGTTTCTGCTGTATCTCGAACGCCTTCCCCACAATTTTTTTCATATAAGCGCTGTCATACCCGTCTTTACCGCCTCCCACCTCGTCAAAAGAAACTGTCGGGGCCTGCACGCATATGTCTATCCTGTCCATTATAGGTCTGCTTATCCTGCCGAAATGCCGTTTTATATCCGTCTGTGTACAGCGGCATTTTCTTCGGTCGGGATAGTATCCGCATCTGCAAGGGTTGACAGCCGCCGCAAGCATAAAATCCGCCGGATATTCCACGGTGCCTCCCACTCTGTTTATCCTGACCGTCCCGCTCTCAAGAGGCTCTCTCAACGTCTCGACCGCGCGCGGGTCAAAAAGATTCAGCTCGTCAAGGAACAATACTCCATGCTGCGCAAGGCTCATCTCTCCCGGCATGGGATTGCGCCCTCCTCCCGCCATCGTCTGCGCCGTCACGGTATGCCGCGGCGACCGAAACGGCCTTCTGCCCATAAGAATGCTGTCTCCTCCCAGAAGTCCCGCCACGCTGTATATGCGCCACACCTCCATCTTCTGTTCACGGCAAAGAGGAGGAAGTATGTCCGGAATCCTCTCCGCGGTCATTGTCTTGCCGGAGCCGGGCGGCCCTACCATAAGAAGGTTATGCATACCCGCGGCGGCAACCGTGACCGCTCTTTTGAGACTTCTCTGTCCTCTTATATCTCCGAAATCCTTCACCGCAGACTGCGGCGCGGCGGCGAAGCTGCATTTAGGAGCGGGCGTCAGTTTCTTTTCTCCTCTTAAATATGCAACGCAGTCCTCAAGGGAAGCCGCCCCAATGACTTCAACGCCGTCTATTAGCGCGCCTTCTTCCGCGTTGCCCTCCGGCACGACGCACCTCTTTAATCCCGACTCTGCCGCCGCAATTATCATAGGAAGCGCGGCGTTTACCTCGTTTATTCCGCCGTCAAGCCGCAGCTCTCCCGCGAAAAGAATACCCTCGGCAGCGCTCTGCGGTACAAGTCCGCACGCGCACAAAACCGCCGCCGCTATCGCCAGATCAAAATGCGGCCCCTCCTTGCGTATATTCGCCGGAGCCAGATTTACCGTTATTTTTCCGGGATTCAAACGAATTTTTGAATTGCGGAGCGCCGTCCTGACGCGCTCCCTTGACTCTTTTGCAGTACCGCCCAGATTGCCGGTGAGTTCAAAAGAGGGAATGCCTGCCGCGATATCCGCCTCAACCTCCACAAGCCTTGCCGTAACGCCGGATACTGCCGCTGAAATAACCTTGCCTACCATATGTCCTCCAAACTCCCCCGGACGGCATATGACAACCAAATATTTCTTATAAATTTAATATGAAGCTTTCTTCCGTAAAATAAGCCGATTCGGCTGAAAAAAGATAATCCAAAACACAGAATAAATACTGATATGTGCATTATAAGGCTGTCGGACCGAACTGTCAAGTATAATCACATATCAGTATTTATTCTGTGTTTTGGATTATCTTTATTCAGCCGAATCTGCCCGCCATATGATTTTAGTCCAGTTCAAACATATTTCTCTGTTTAAAATAGAGATAAGCAGTATCCGAAAGAGTCTTTTCCACTCCCTTGATCGTGACCCTGTTCTCTATCGTAAAGGTAAAATAAATATTACCGTCCTTAAACGCCTGATAAACCTCTGCATCGGAAGATATATCATAAACGTCCTCAAAAATCTCAAGATCAGTGAAATCCGTTTCAGTATATTCGGCAAGAGTTTTTATCTCCGTTCCGTTAAGATAATAT
>CAJTON010000023.1:17484-28147 GCA_910577605.1 uncultured Butyrivibrio sp. | reverse complement strand
GCGGCTCCGAATCCGATCCTGAGGCTGTCAGGATATATAATATTATCTGACGCGTCGTATTTATAATCGTCGTCATAAATATATGTGAAAAATGCATTCTTATTCGCGCCCTGCTCAACGTCCTTAACCACGTTTTTATCGTCATACTCAAGCTCAACGCCGGTAAAATAAGCGTCAGGTTTCGTTATGAAATCCGTTTCGTCCACACCGAGCAGATAGTTCACGATATTGAACTGATCCATAAAGTTCTCGCCCACCGCGAGATCAAGTCTCTGATGAGATATCGCGTCTCTCCAGCCTCCGGCGCCCCACGCATGCGACAGACCGAAGTCAAGAAGGTTACCTGCCCCGGAAGGATTTACGCCGAGCATTCCGTTATAAACGGCGAAACGTCCGTTGAAAACCATATGCAGATAGAAAAGCTCATATTCCTTCTGCCCCGCGTTTACGTTGGGATATATCTCTCCGTTCGCAATCTTTTGTATCTCACGCGTATAATCTTCATCAGCGTTAAGGAAATCCGAATCTTCAATATTTCCGGTATAAATACCCTGTCTGTCGACAAGATTGAACCTCCAGTAAGCGCTGCCGTTATAGGTCGCCGTCTGCACGCCGTTGCTGTTAGTGACCGTATTGGTCGTATCAAAGCCGTTTCCTTTAAGAAAATAATCCGCCGCTCCATAATACGTTGAAATCTCAAAATAAGGCGTATGAGTAGACTTATCCGACTCTGTGTGGTGAAGCGAGGTATAGCCCTTCGTTGAATCAAGAGTGCATCCCTCCTCGTCCGACGCCTGATCGCTGGTCTTGCAAAGCAGATAATAAAGTTTTCCTATGTTATTGTCGCATCCGTTGCTGTCATTGCAGAATATGCCTTCGCTGAGCGTAGCTATCTGAAACTCGCAGGATACTCTCTGCTGCTGCTTATTGCCGGACTCGTCAACATGAACACAGTTCTGGTTATAGTTTCCGAATATATAATTCATAAGCATCTCAACCTCATTCCACTCCAGATCGTTGGAATGAAGGTTTCCGTCCGCGTCCTTGCTGTATGAATCATACCATACCTTCTCTGATACAAGCTCCGACACCTTATACTCCGTACCGTCGGCTCTGTACACATTTGTATGGAAATTATCCGCGCCTTCTCCGGTCTTTGCGAAATTTACAATGGCCTTTCTGCCTTCTTCGTCCGCGGGCACTTCCTGATCAAAGAACACATTCCTGTATATATTGCCCGTCGTTCCGGAATTAGCGATCGCGTAACCGCCTACATAAATAAAATCAACAGGATCTCCGCTTCCGTTGTCCGTACCCAGAAGAATTTTCTGAAGTTCGGCGGCGGTAACCTGACCCGGAACTACGATCTTAACCTCCACATTATTCTTATTGGCAAAATAATCGTATATTTTGGTTTCCTCATATCCGGTCAAAAGATTGGAAATATAATAATCCGGCATAAGTACGGAATAATCGTAGCTGCCTTCGGTTCCGCTCCTGTAAAGCTCTATCGGCTGAAACTGCGACGCTATCTGATTTGCCGCTCCCTGTGAATACTTCTTGGAGTAGCATATTTCATGCCATTTGCCTGTGTCCCAATCCTGCGATCTGCTGCCCGAAGTAAGCAGTCTCGCGCTGGGATCCCTGTATTGCTCATCCCATGTCATACCTTCCGTCCACTCAAGCGGATCGGTACGAAACGGATATTCAAAAGTATCAAATATCTCGTCTCCGTACGCTTTGATTTTATTCTTCTGCTCCTCGGTCGGAACAAGCACATTATATACCGAAGCAAGCTTATACGGAACTATCTCAAGAATAGTAAGCTTCTGTTTGTTCTTATATATATTGGTAAGGACGTTTGCTTTCCTGTCGGCAGTAAGCACCACCTCGCCGTTTACCATATCAAGAGTGGCTCTGGTATAGGACGCATAGAATTTCGCCGCCTCCTCGTCGGTAAGTCCGGAAACCATACCCACCGCCTTTTCAACTCCAAAAAGAGCCATTACCTTTTCCCTGTTCAGGATCCCGACAAGTCCAACGGCGCAGACCATAACCGCAAGCGCCGCGGCAAGTACCTTTTTACCAATTCTTTTCTTTTTCATAATTCAATGCCCCTTTCATTACTGACGCGCCGTTCTACTTCAATTCGTATTCTACTCCGTTTATTTCAAGCAGTTCGATTTTGTTCCGCAATGTCGTCGTTTTGGAATCCGAGCGTTCCTCGTCCCTGTTTTCAAGCGAAATGGAAACATTGAACATAAGAGGCTGCTCCCATTTATGCGTGTCCGGATTCTCGCATTTAGGATCAAGTTCTATTTTAAAATCCTTGACGTACTTAGCCATGCAGTAGCCTTCGTCCACGGACCCCGTATCGCTTATTTCATAATCCATGACATAAATCTCACCGGCTGATCTGAGCCAGAGGATAAGCTTGGGCTTCACCTTGGGTTCCGTCTCCTCAAAATCCCCGGTGTATATCCATAAATTTCCTCCCTGCTCTTTAATTTCTATTGAGGTCGCCTCCATAAGAGAATCCGTAATTTTGTTGGAGGTCTCCTGAAGCATATTCTGCAAATCTATGGAATTGCTCTGTTTTCTGAAATATCCCGTGCCGGAGCTGACAAAAGCGGCGATCAGCGTGGCGATCACAGCCGTAATCGCAACCGCTATCAGCACTTCAAGCAGGGAAAATCCCTTATTATGTTTACCGTGTTTTCTGATTCTGAACATTACGCATCCCTCTTCTACTCAACAGTATGCTTACCCGTGGCATAGTACAAAGTTATGGTACTCTGCTTTTTGTTCTTGTAATCCGAAACTATCCGGCACTGAGTACCGCTTCCTTTGATCGTTACTCCTGTAGTATAGACGGAACTGACCTCTCCGGACAAAAGCTTAAAAGATATTGAAATCGGATTATCCGCGGCATAATACTGGCTGACGCCGTCGTCCGCCACAACATATACTTCTACGTTGGACGGTATGGTTTCGGACGCGATCTCGATCTCGTTGCCCTCTGAGTCAACCTTGATTATCACGGCGCGGTCGCCGTCTATAACGACCTTCCATTCCTTTGCGGAATTGGTCATCGCCTTTTCGCGGCAGGTCGTAAGCAGATTGTCTATTGACTTTGATGCCTTGGTAACATTAGCTTTTTTTACAACCGTATACGTTATGCTTATCAAGCCGATCATAACGCTCATGATCGCCACGACGACAATCACTTCAATTACGGAAAAGCCCCTGTTACTCGACTGGTGTTTCCTCTGACACATAATTCTTTCTCCAATTATTAACCGCAAGAAGATCCGACTTGGTTATATCTCCGGGATCGACCTGATTGGTATTTGCGCTGTTCTGATATGCTTTAAAATACTGTGCAAGCACAGGATTGTTCTCAATTACATCGTCGGAGAGATCATGATTAGCCCTTATTTTGGCATTGTTGGTTATATTGATCTTGCCGTTGGTGATTATCAGTCCTTCAAAATCATGATCCACCGTAATATCACAGCCGTAGCCGAGTATAACGCCGTAAAAAGCGTCATCGGGAATCTCATATGTTCCTCCCGCCGCTACTATCGCAACGGTGTTGTACGATCCGTCCTTGGAGGCGTATGTGTAATCTTCTCTCACATACTTAATAGTCTCCTCCTCAACAGACAGTCTGAACTCCTCAAGAAGCTCCGTGTCCACCACATAATCATATATAGACACGCCGTTATTTATAATATAAGGAATATCGTCAATTACCACTACGTCGCCGTTTGCCGTTCCCGCCGCGAAGCTGTCGGTACTGAATCCCGAACCGCTCTCGCCGCCTATATCGTGCAGATAAAGTTTCAGCAGTGAATAGCGTTTTGTTTTGTCAAGACATGCCTGAATAAAAGTATCGTTTCCGGTATTTGAGGTAACCGAAGAATCCACCTTTATGCTGTTGTCTATGACCTGATAAAGATTACCGCCGGAAAGCACGTCTGAAGCCGAAAGCGAGCCGCCGCCCCAGAACTCAAGATTGCCGTCAGTAAACTTGGAGGCGCTTCTGTTGAGTATTCTTCTTAAGATCGCCACATCTTCATCAAAGCTGTCGCTGCCGTCAATATTGTTTCCGTTTATTATCGCGTTCACATACTGAATCTGCGCCGCCGCGTTCTTGAATTTAAGATAAACATAAGCGGTCCCGTTCACTTCAACCACTTCGTAAGGAGTGGAGGCAAGCAGAGAATACGCGAAGAAATTCTCTATCGCCGTCATATCCACGGGCGTAAAGGAAGAATCTCCCGCATGGTCGCTAACCGCATAGGGATTTGAGCAGTTCATATAAGCCGTAGGAACAAGGTATACCTCCTGGCTTCCTTTAAGACCGATGGAATCTCCGGTCATATATCCGTCCGAACCGATGTTGATGTACGCGCGTCCTCCTAACAACATCCTGTTAAGGTGCGAAATATCAAGCGAGCTCTTTTCTCCGTTTATTACAATGGCGCTGCTGCTTCCCTTCGTATTGTCCGAATATCCGAAGCCGTAATAATTACTGCCGAGAAAAGCGCTGCTTCCCGAACCGATAAAATTGAGATCGTCCTGAACATACGCGTAGGTATCGCTGCCGTCCGCAAAATTCAGAACTCCTCCCTTGCTTGTGATCTTATCCCCGATATTAATGTTTACACCCGTTTGTGACATTAACGGTCCCTTTTACGTTGATATCGCTCTCCGACACAAGCACCGTACTGCAAAGTCCCTCGATAAAATCAAGTCTTGAACCGTTATTTACCGTAAGACCTCCCATTCCTCCGAAATTTCCCGCGAAGGCTCCTCCGGCAATACTGGACGACGAATTGTTGCCCGCCTCTATTCCCTTCATTCCGATAAGGCAGTAATCAAGATAGGTCTTTAATGTATTTCTGTCATTTATAAAATCGAATTTGACATTCGGAAATTCCATCACAAGGTCAACCGCGACCGTAGAAAAATAGTCCGTCTCCGACTCCTTGAACTGAACGACAATATCATTGATGGTAACCGAAGTAACGTCACTTGTAACGTCTCCGACCGATATGACGGAGGCATTCGTCTTATCCGTGAGGAATTCGGTAAGATAGTCCTCAAGCTTCCATTCCGGCGGCTTACCGTATGCCGTCACAAGGAGCCGTACCGCGTCAAGATATCCCCTTCTAAGGTCCTCGTTCGCTTCGTCGTTAGCCTCATTGCTGTCAGTGACACCGTAGGAGGAAAGTCTTGTTATAGCTTTGAGATACTCCTTTTCAAGCTCGTCATAGCATGCCGAACTCAGACCAGCATGAATCTCCTCCATCGCGGACTCCGCGGAATAGAAGGTTTTCTTGGATTTGTAGTTCATCGTCTTAAGCTTATAGTTGGTAATAGTCGAAGACATAACAACCGACGCCAATATTGCCACGAACGCAACAGCAACCAGAGCTGCAACCATTGATGAGCCCCGGTTATCTTTTCTGCAAATATCGCGCCGCCCGCTGTTTTTCCTGAATTTTCTTATCCAGAATATTCTCATAGATTATTCCTCCCTTATGGTGGACACGGAAACAAACACGTCGTCGTCTTTGTTGACTCGCGTATAGTAGTCCGTATATTCGGTGGAATCCTCCGCTCCATATCTTACATACACCTTGACCGTGTACAGACTGACCGCGGAACCGTCACCTTTGGTTATTTTTTCGTTGCCCTCCGAGTAAAATGTCATAAGTCTGTCATTTACGGGATCATAATTATTTCCGTTATACATTATACGGCAATTATCAGTCACTTTAAGATACTCGCGTCCTTTTGTGTCATCGTTCTGATAATATGCCTCCTGCTGTACAAGATAAATATTCGTCTTTAACGCATCCGCATTACTGGACGGAACATAAGCTCCGGACGCGTCCTTCTGCGTATAATGTATATTCACCACATCGTCAACATAGCCTGTGTATATACCGTTCTCGTATACTCCGTACGGCTGGTACATGATATACAGATTCGGAAAACGCTCCGTCGCCACATCGTCGCTGTCCGGCCTTACTTCTTCAAGCTTTATCATGCCGGTCTGATATATATTGCCCGCGTGATCCGTATATGTAACCTCCACGAAATATCCGTAGCTGCCGTCAAGATTAGTATCGACATAAATATCCGTCGTTTTTTTAATACCGAGACTCTGCGCTGTGGAATCGGCGGCATATCCGTATCTGTCTACAAAATAATTTATAGCAGCCTTGTCATACATGAACACTTCTTTAAAGCAGGTCACGCCGCCCGCTCCGAAAAGATTCTTGAGTTCAGGTACGGTATAGCCCTCGTATCCGTTGCTGTCCATTACTACGGACACATAGAATTTCTCTCCCTCAGCGCCCGTATAGTACGGATTTCCTCCCTCGCTGATATTCTTGAAAACATACATATCTTTGTCGGGGCTTAATCCGTTCGGAGCGGCGCCGAAATCGGCAAGCAGCTCGCTCATCGGTCTTGCGGCAAAGTATTCAGAGACATTCTGCGCCACGTCAGTAGCGTTCTGAAGTCGTCTCGCCTTATGATTCACATTGGAGGTCACGACAAAAGAACGGATAATGGGTATGCTTATAATCGCGATTATAAGCATGGTAACCAGAACCTCCACCAACGAAAAGCCCTTATTGTTTTGTGTTTTCCGCATTGCGCGCAACCGTTTCAACGTTATCACCTGCTTTTATTCATAAATAACCACATCGCCCGATGTGCTTTTAACAACAAATCTGGGGTTTCCCTTATCCTCATTCGCGACCTTTATGTTCAGCGTCATATCAGTGTCATTTATTATAGTAGCGTCTACCGCCGCCATATCCTCGTCGCCCGACCTCTGCGAACTGAGTACCATAAATGAAAGATAATCTCCGGGCAGGAACATCGCCCCCTTGTCAAACTCCTCCGCAGGGAACTTCTTCTCGCCTATTGAGTACTGAGCGTAGTACACGCCGTCCTCCTCAAAAAACCTTATATAAAATTCCTGTCTTTCATTCTCATCAGAGAAAATAGCCGAACCGCCGGTCATATCTCCTCTTTTATTTACCATTACCGCGTCAAGATTTGAATCCGCGGGCTGAAGGGAAATATAATAATCGTAATCGCTCATTATTTTATCCCCGTTGTTTATATCGGCATTTTCGCCCGGATTGAAAATATCGGAGCTGAAAATATTATCGCTGCCGTTCAGTATGCCGTTAATATTCACGTTGCTGAATTTGCGGTCCTTGCCGGTAATTGCGTACTGCGACACCACAAGCGCCCCTGATACCACATCGCTCTCGGAATTGTATGACATCGACATTGAATCTATAGTACATTTGTACTTGTAATTGTTAATATATTCTATGAGATCCTTGAAGTTTTCGTACGAAGTCTGATACGTCAGCGTCAGCACCGTTTTGTAGCCCTTATAATCCGAGCTGTATACAGTCACGCCCGCCTCGCTCCCCGGGTTGGTTGATTTTACCTGCCCGAACGTATAGATGTTCTCCGTCTGCGCAAGTCCAGCCTGACTGAGCCATGTATCCACTTTACTCTCAAGCTCTTTTATAAAAAGGATCGAATATTCCTGAGAATATCCCGTATCGAATCTTGAGATGATCTTGTCGTAATTATCATTGTACACAACGGTATCATCGGAATATTTCTTGGCATTCTTCTCCATAGTCCTGAGCGTAGCGTGTCTTGTTTTAAGCTTGCTTATCTCGTCGTCCAGCTGCTCATTCGCTGCTGTAAGCTTCCGGAAACCGAAAAAGTATCCGCAGAGAATTATTGCCAATGATAATACCACATATATTAATTTAATATCTCTGTCGCTTATTTTCATGATTATTTCGCCTCCGTTTCTTCAGATGCCGACGTTTCCTCGGATTTCGTTTCCTCGACTCCGGGAAGCTTATTAAGTATATCCTCCATAAGACCCGGCGTGTCAAGGATCTCCTCCACGGACGGAACGAATACGCATGTCATCGTGCAGCTCGCAGTTATCACGCCTTCTGAATCCACACTCTCGCTTATTGCGGGAACATAGATATTTCCGATATTTACTCCCTTTTTATCGTTCGATTCCTTAAGCGCGACAACAAACGCGGCAATCGTTTCTTTAGAACGAGCCGTCATTGACATTGTGACAGTACCGTTTGCCACTGTCATAGACGTTATCGAAATGTCGGACGGCATATTTTTCTCAAGGTATTCCACAAAATCAGAAAGATAATCGTCAAACGAGAACGCCATTACATTGAACGACGCCGCGTCGGAATACCTGTCCTTTGATATATAATACTGATCCACTATCTCCTGTACATACTCTATATTTTTGATCCGGTTCTTCAGATCCTCTTTGTCCGAAGATTTTGACCAGTACTGCATAAGCGGAAAAGAAACCAACACAAGCGCTATGAGTACAGAAGCAAGCAATGCGACCCTGAAGTATTTATTACTGTTGGATTTTCTGGCCTTATCAAGAACTGACTGAGGCAGGAAATTAACGGGAGCGATAACGGCGCCTATGTTAGGAATATATGTGGACATATCCGTTATCTCCGCGTTGGCCGTCGGAGCCATCTGCATCGTCTCAAGCTTCTCAACCGTAATGTTCAATTCGTATGAAAAAAGCTTTTCAATACCGTATACCGGACTTCCCTCAACAAGGATATAAGCCTTTTCGATAGGATATTCGGTGTTCTTTGAGGTGTAATAATCCATAACGCGGCTGATATTATTTACAAGATATTTGAGGGAATCAGTAACATAATCTCCCTCGTCAAAAGAGCCCTTCAGCGCATTATGGGTGTCCGACATCGCGGTAAGGGCCTCTTCGTATGTAATATCCCTCTTGTCCATAAGCGCGTTGGCTATCGTCCCCTTGCCGTAAGGCACAGTGCGCATCAGCTGCAGCACATTGCGGTTAAGGATCGTGACAAAGGTGTTTTCCTCCGTCATCTGTATTACGATCGAAGGAACCGCGCTCACCTGATACCTGATAAACTGCAATGTCGAATTTCCAACATAGTCCATCGCGTCAATATGCAGTCCGAGCATTTCGGCGAGCGAATAATAGGCCTCGACCATAGTCACCGGGGCAACCGCCACCATCACCCTTGACTTTCTGACTTCCCCCTCAAGTATCGTTTCAAGCGCGGAAAATGCTATAACATAATCGTCTATATTAACGGGAAAATATTCCGTTGCGTTCGTATTAATAAAATCCCTCAGCTTATTGTCTTTAAGCTCGGGAGTTATTACCTCCTTGCTGGCAACCTTGGAGGAGTGAATGCTGAAAATCACGCTCTTGCCCGCGATCCCGTTTGCATCCATAGCTTCTTTTATTGTTTTCGCCATGAGAGGAATATCCGTGATCATTCCGTCTTCCACGGCGGTCGCAGGCGTCGGTACCGTCGCCGCCGCATATACGTTTATTGATTTTTGAGCGGAATACGCCACATCACTTATCTTAGTGACATCATTTCCTATTATAATTGTTATGACTCTTGATGCCATTGTATCCTCCCTGACTTTAGATTTACATAAACAACCCGGCATACCAATCTATCATTTGGCTGCCCCATATCATAACGGCAAACAGGCCTACCGCCAGATATGGTCCAAAAGCAAGAACTCTGTCCTTGCCCTTAACCTTCATCAAAATAATATGTATCACCGATCCGACAACACATCCTATCACAAGGGCAAAAATAATATGTTTCCACCCAAGCAAAAGTCCCGCGGCTCCCATAAGCTTTATATCTCCTCCTCCTATGCCTCGTCCTCTCGTGACAATATACAAGAGAAGAAGGAAACCGCTCACAGTCACCATACCGATCAGGTGATACCAGACATTGCGGTAATCCGCAATCGTTCCGGCGACTCCCAACGCCAATATGGCGATATTGAGCCCAACCGGAATCTCATAAGTTCTCCAGTCAATAACGGCAATCGCCGTAAGAATCGAAAAGCAAAGCATGTATAATATGCTGCTGAGACTGATTCCGTTAGCAAACAGTATCAGCACATACCCAATCCCGTTGACTGCCTCAACGATCGGATACTGTGCCGAAATCCGTGCCCCGCAATATCTGCATTTACCCCTGAGAAACAGCCAGCTGAAAAGCGGTACGAGGTCGTACCACCTCAGCTTATGACCGCAGCTCATGCAGTGAGAACGCTCTGTCGCTATATTCTCATGTTCCGGCAGCCTGCAAATAAGCACATTCACAAAGCTGCCGATAACAATGCCGTACACGAAAACTATTATGTATAAAAGAATCATCTCAGCAAGCATACATTATACCTTGTCATCCTTATACCTTAAATGCTCTGAATTCAATGCAGGAATTATTCAACCGCATCTCCGCCGAGAGTAGCCTCTACATGCTCGTTTTTAAGTGTGAACACAGCATCAGCAGCTTTGTACTTTTTGGACGAGCACTTAAACTCAAAGGAATCTGCCTGATTTTTAAGGTTGTTAAGAACTTCATTTACATAATCAGCAGAAAGAGTGTCTCCCGTTGTTGTTCCTATTGTTGTTGCATCCTTTGTAACGGTTACAGTTCCGCCGGTGCATGTGATTACCACATCAAGATCGGAGAATTTCTCATTTGCAAGCGCGATCTCCATGCTGTTGGCGATCTCTGCGATT
>CAJTON010000023.1:0-17474 GCA_910577605.1 uncultured Butyrivibrio sp. | reverse complement strand
GGTCCTTGCTCTGCTTTGACGTCTCGATATGTCTTACGAGCGTAGGTACAAGAACTCCGAGAAGTACAGCCATAATAGCTACTACTACTATAAGCTCTACGAGAGAGAAGCCCTTGTTGTTCTTCTTTTTCTGAAACAATTTCATTTTACTGTCTCCTTTTTTCTTTTATTAGGCCCGCAAAGGAGCCGTGCGGTTTCCCGCCTTTATATCAATATGCCGGGGTAAACGGCATAAAATTGATACCGAATTTAAATACGGTCTTATACAGTACCCAGCGTCTGGTACATCTTGATGATAGGTCCGTATATTGCCGCAAGTATCAGTATTACGATTCCCGCCATAACGATAATGATCATAGGCTCGATAAGCGCCATTACCTGCTGTGTCGCAAGCTCGACCTCTTCGTCGTAATACTTGGCTGTATTATTAAGCATTCCCTCAAGATTACCGGTCTCCTCGCCGATGCCGACCATATGCACCACAAGCGCGGGGAACAGTCCTGATTTCTTAAGCGGCTGTGTAAGCGATACGCCTCTTTGTATCTGCGTCGTCGTCTCCTCAAGCGCGTCCTGATAAAGTATATTGCCTATTGTTCTCGACGTGATCTCCATTGCTTCAAGCATCGGCATACCGGAGGCGAGCATTGTGCTGAAGGTTCTCGCGAATCTCGCGCAAGCGGTCTTTACATTGAGCTTTCCGAATACCGGAAGCTTGAGCACAAGTCTTGCAAACACCCGCTTCCCCGTCTCAGTCTTTCCGTAAAGTCTCAGCGCGACGACTATTCCCACGATCCCCGCAATAATTATGTACCAGTAATTCTTGAGTATATCGCTCAGTGAAAGCAGCGCTCTCGTAATTCCCGGCAGCTCCGTGTCCATGTCTGAAAACATCTCCGCAAAAGACGGAAGCACTCCGACTACCATCACGACAAGCACGATGATGGCTACTACCAATATTACTATCGGGTATATCATGGCTTTCTTCAAAAGACCTTTTACCCTTGTATCCTTCTCAAAATGCTCGGACATCCTTTCAAGGGATATCTCTATATTACCTGAAGCCTCGCCCGCTTCAACCATGCTGACAAGCAGAGGGGGGAAAACCTTTTCCTTCTTCATGGAACCGGCAAGCGTATCGCCCTTCTGCACGCTGTCATGCACATTGCGGACCGCCTCCTGAAGCGCTTTGTTCTCGGTCTGGTCGGCTAACATCTCAAGCGCCGGCACCACTCCTACGCCCGCCGTAAGAAGGCTGTTGAACTGTCGGCAGAAAACGCTGAAATCTCTCGACTTGACCTTCTTGCCGCCGAAAGAAATTTCTTTGTTGAGTACGCTTCCCGCCGCAAGGGAAAGCACCGTATTGCCCTCGTTTCTCAGAGTAGCGATAGCGCGCTCCTTGCTGTCGGCCTCTATGGAGCCTTTTTTCTCCTTGCCTTCTTTATTTATAACTCGGTATGTGAAATTAGCCATAAATACCCTCTTGTATGTATCCTTTTAATAAAAATATTGTATCATATTTGACGAAGTAAATCAATATTAATATGTTTTTTTGTGAATTTTAACCAATTTTTTACCATTTCACTCTATATTATATTCGGATATCCCGCTATTATTGAATAACGGCAGATAAAAAGCGCCGCCGGAACATTTCAAGCAATCCCCGGCAGCATTAAGATCAAGTTATTAAATTGACGGCAGCATTCCGAATTTTCTTTCAAGCGCCGGCTGGTCCTGCGCAAAGCTTATGGCTACCTCCCTGGTTATCTCGCCACGTCCGACAAGCTCGTAAAGAGCGTCGTCCATCGTGATCATTCCGATCTTTTTACTTGTCTGTATCATGGAATCGATCTGAAAGGTCTTTGCCTCGCGTATCAGGTTCTTTATCGCCGTAGTCATATGCATGACCTCAAAAGCCGCCACACGCCGCTGTCTGTCCGTAGTAGGAATAAGCTGCTGCGAGATCACTGACTCAAGCACCATCGAAAGCTGGACCCTTATCTGCTGCTGCTGGTGAGGCGGAAAAACGTCAATGATCCTGTCTATGGTACTCGCCGCGCCTATCGTATGCAAAGTCGAAAAGACAAGATGCCCCGTCTCTGCCGCCGTTATCGCGGTGGATATGGTCTCAAGGTCGCGCATCTCTCCAACAAGTATAACGTCGGGGTCTTCTCTCAGCGCGGCTCGCAGAGCGTTGGCGTAACTCATCGAATCCAGACCGATCTCCCGCTGGTTTACCATTGATTTCTTATGATGATGCAGATACTCTATAGGATCCTCCAAAGTTATTACATGTGCGGAGGTTATTTCGTTTATCCTGTCTATAAGAGAAGCAAGCGTCGTCGATTTACCGCTTCCGGTAGGTCCCGTAACAAGCACGAGTCCTCTTTTTTTGCGGGAAAGCTCAATGACCGAGCGCGGCAGTCCAAGTTCCTCAGGCTTCGGGATCTGCGTTCCTACAAGACGTATAGCCGCGGCGAGAGAGCCTCTCTGCCGGAACACATTCACTCTGTATCTTCCGAGCGCCGGTATCGAAAACGAAAAGTCCACCTCGCCTTTTTCGTTAAGCATCTCTATCTGGCGTTCATTCATAATGCCTTTTATCATATTGTCGGTATCCGGAGGCATCAGCCTCGGATAATCCATGGTGATAAGCCCGCCGCTGACTCTCATTCTCGGCGGAATGCCGACTGTGATATGTACGTCCGAAGCTCCGTTTTCTTTGCCTATCTGTAATAATTCCTCAACCGTAACCATATAATCCTACTTTCTCCCGCCCCTTATATTAATCGTCAGCCTCATAAGTTATCTTCATCATCTCTGAATATGAGGTAATGCCGCTTACAACATATTTAGCAGCCGCGTCACGCAGCGTAGTCATACCCTCTATCTGCGCCTGCTTCGTTATCTCGTCCGCGTTCGCCCTGTTCGCTATAAGACGGCGCAGTTTTCTTGTTATCGGCATTATCTCGTACACGCCGATTCGTCCGTAATAGCCCGAAAAACCGCATACCTGACAGCCGCAGGGTTCTTTGAGGATAAGCGTATCGTTTACTCCGAAGCCAAGCTTAAGCTTCTCCTCCTCGGTAGCCTCCCTCGACTTTTTGCAGTCGCAGAGTCTTCTGACAAGTCTCTGCGCAATTATTCCCACAAGGGAGTCGCCGAGAAGATAAGGCTCCACTCCCATATCTATAAGACGGGAAATTGATGCCGCCGTACTGTTCGTATGGAGCGTACTCACCACAAGATGTCCGGTGATCGAAGCTTTTACCGCGATTCCCGCCGTCTCTCCGTCTCGGATCTCTCCTATCATGATTATATCAGGGTCCTGACGCAGTATCGAACGCAGCGCGCTTGCAAACGTAAGATCCGCCTTGGGATTTACCTGGACCTGATTTACTCCGTCCACATTCGCCTCGACGGGGTCTTCGACCGTTATGATGTTTACCTCGTCGCTTGAAAGCTCGCTGAGCGCCGTGTAAAGCGTCGTTGATTTACCGCTTCCGGTAGGTCCCGTAACAAGAATGATCCCGTGAGGATTTTTAAGTATATTGTCAAATTTCTCCATGTCCTCGGAAGTAAGTCCGAGATCCTTCTTATCCCTCTTAAAGCCTTCCTTTGAAGCAAGACGCATAACGACCTTCTCGCCGAAAACGGTGGGCAGGTTGCTCACGCGGATATCGTATTCCTTGCGGTCCACCACGATCGTGATACGTCCGTCCTGCGGCTTTCTTTTCTCCGATATATCCATTCCGGAAATAACTTTAAGCCTGGCGATTATCGCCGAATAAAGAGTGCGGTCGTATTTTATGGATTCTCTCATAACGCCGTCCACACGGTAACGGATCTTGACCATATACTCAAACGGTTCGATATGTATGTCGGAGGCTCTCTGCCTTACAGCCTGTTCGATTATTCCCTTTACAAGCTGTACGATAGGCGAGCTTTCAATGTCCTCCTTGCGCGCGGTTTCCTCCGCGTCGTCAACGGCGTATCCGGCCTGCTCCTGCTTGAACTGCTCCGCGACGGCCAAAGCCTGCGACTGTCCGTAATATTTGTCTATCGTCGTGCTGATATCGTTGGCGTTGGCAAGATACGGCATGACGTTCATTCCGGTTATTATGCTTATATCGTCCATTGCCATTATGTCCATGGGATTTTCCATAGCGACGTTAATGACGTTTGCCTGCTTATTGTCAAGTCCGAACGGAACGACCAGATACTTACGGATAATATCTTCGCTTACAAGGTGAAGCGTGTTCTCGTCTATATCAATCTTGCGCAGATCGACATACTCTATGTCAAGCTGCTCGCAGAGAATGTCGTTTATCGTATCCTGTGTCACGAATCCAAGCGAAATAAGCGCCTCGCCTATTTTGATCTTCTTGGATTTCTGCTCCGCAAGCGCCTGTGTAAGCTGCTCGTCGGTGATTATACCGTTGTTGAGAAGAATATCTCCTATTCGCAGGTTCTTTCTCGTATAAGCCATTTTTTTCTTTCCTTTCAGTTATTTATTTTCTATTTCGATAAAATCGTACGCCCTTCCTATCTCGTCCACCACAGCAAGCTGTACGTCGTCGTAGCTTGAGCCGCACACATAGCGCAGCTGAGGATCGTTTGTCGCCATCGACATTTTTCCCTCCCTCAGAAGCACTGCGTCGGAATATATGAAGCACATCCACGCGTCCAGATATTCGTAAGGGTCGTCAGTATTGTTGTAAAGAGGCATCACGACCTTGCCGTTATAAAAAAGCAGCACATAATTCTCATGCTTCTGTTCATATCCCGAAGCGTTCACCGCAAGCACCGCTTTACTCAGCTTAAAATCCCTGGCCTCCTCGTTGCCGTCGCGGAAAAGATAATTCATATCCCCCGTCACTTCGTAAGACATATGGCTGGTGGTATCGGCGACCTCCTCTCCGATGACCTTTATATTTTCCTTCACTATACCGTTAAGTATCTCCATATCAAGCTCCGACGGAGCGTCAATATACTTGTCAGCCTCTTCGATGGTGTATGTCATTTCGTTGTTGTCAAAATAATACCCCTTATCCGCGGCCGTCTTTTTGTCTATACTGCATTTTATAGTGATCTCGTCGCCTATCGCAAGACCGGAAGTCCTGCTGATATCGTACTCAAGCGACGAAAGATACTCGTTTTTCGACTCGTTGGAATACGTCACATAAATATACGGGCTTATCCCTCCGGTGATTATCTTAAGCTCCCCGAAAACATCAAGGAAACTTCCTGTTTCCAGACCCGACACCGATACCTTCCTCGGCATCTTGTCAACTTTGATCCTGAGTTTGTCCGCAAGCTCGTCGTCGCAGTCAACCTCCACCGTGAGTTCATCCCCGTTTCTGATGTCTTTGGTCTTATCGACCTTAAACGTTACGGAGCTTACAAACTCCTCATACTTAAGCTTCTCATCTTCCCCGGCGTCCTTGCCCGCAAGCGCGGAATACAATCCCACTTCGTCAAGAACCGCCGCCGCTGCCGCGCGCTCGTCGAAGCCGTCGAAAGTGACAAGCACATATCTCGACAGGATAAGCTTATCGTCCGAAGACGTCCTGACCTTTATTATTATCAAAACAGTCAGCAGCACAACGGGAACGGCGATTTTGATTATCAGGCCCAACAATTTGCTTCTGCTCATAAAACTCCCTTAAAATTTACTTGCAATTATCAAAGATATTATACTCCTTTTGTGGAATTTGCACAAGTATTATTTCCCCTATGATTATATCCCCAAAAACTGGATTTATTTCATGTTCCTTATATTCAGGCATAAAAAAAGCCGTCCTCGCGGACGACCCTTTTGACGTTATTTATTCCTGCTCTCAGCTCAGATAATTTCTCATGGATTTCAGCGCGTTTTTCTCAAGGCGGCTGACCTGCGCCTGAGATATATGGATCTCGTCCGCGACCTCCATCTGTGTTTTGCCCGAAAAAAAACGAAGGCGTATTATTTCCTTTTCCCGATCCGTCAGCCTTGCCATCGCGTCCCTCAGCGCAAGATTGCTGACCCAGTTCTCCTCAACGTTCTTGCTGTCGCTTATCTGGTCCATGACATACAGCGTATCCCCTCCGTCGCTGTAGACCGGCTCGTACAGCGAAACCGGACTCTGAATAGCGTCGAGCGCGTATACGATATCTTCTTTATCCACGCCTATTTCAGAAGCTATCTCGTTTATGGTCGGCTCCTTCTGGCGCTCCTTCATAAGCTTTTCCTTGGCGTATATAGCCTTGTAAGCGGTATCCCTGAGCGAGCGGGACACCCTTATCTGACTGTTGTCCCTTAAAAATCTTCGTATTTCACCGATGATCATCGGTACGGCATAAGTTGAGAATTTTACGTTCTGACTGAGGTCAAAATTGTCGATCGCCTTGATAAGTCCCACGCATCCTATCTGAAAAAGGTCGTCCAGATTCTCCCCGCTGCCGGAAAACCTCTGCACCACGCTGAGTACAAGACGAAGATTTCCCTGAATATATTTCTCTCTGGCGCGAGCGTCTCCCTCCTTGACCTTTCTTATCAATTCCTCCTTCTCCGCCGCCGTCAGAAGCGGAAGCTTTGAAGTGTTCACTCCGCAAATCTCAACCTTGTATGCTGCCATATCCTCACACCTGCCTGTACAATTTGTATTTCGCTATGTGAATATGATTAACAAAATAACCGACCTCTAATCACTTTATAAAAAAATGATTTCGGAAGTTATTTCCATAAGCATACGCGCCCTTCGCGGACGTGATAACAGCTTGTTTCCAGTTATAAATCCAAGACGTCCAAGCCCTTACATTTCGTACTCAAAGCTTGCGGTTTCACTGACAAATTCAAGTAATACCCTGCCATTGCATGAAAATCTGTAATACGCCTGGCACGCCGCGCTTTCATGGATCGTCCTCGTCATTCTACCTCCCTCCGGAGCAAGCAGCCTTCTCGGGTTTTCTTTCAGCATTTTAGCGTAAAGAACATACTTGCCCTGCCTTATCGTTACCCCTCCGCAGCCCGCTTCGGCAAGAGCAGCTCCAAGATATGTGGCAAGCCTGTATTCATGTCCGTCAATCATCACCGCTCCGATAATTCCCTTGAAACAAAAGCCGGCAAGCGGTATGTCAGCCACAGCGAGCATCAGCGACCCCCTGTCAAAAAAACACTGCGTCCAGACATATTTTTCAGGGAAAGAACGCCCTCTGTCCCCTTCGATATATCCCGTTCCGTTTTTAAAAAAATATTCCTCCCCGTTTATCTCAAGCCGTCCTCTTACGCTGTGTCTCATGCTCTCCACGCAATGCCTGCACTGCATAAAGGGAACATAAGCGAACGGTCCCATTATGTCGTATTTTACGCGCTTAAGATCTCCGAATTCAAGCCGTCCTTTTATACTGCATTCGTCCGTTTGCGCGTCAACGCACAGTCCCCTTTCGCTGAAACGGTTTTTCCCTATTTTGATCCGCAGTCCATTTTTTCCGAACGCAATATCCGGATACGGCAGCGTATACGAACGTTCTTTAGTTATGACCTGAAGCGAGGCGCCGCGTTTTTGTCCGTCCGTGTGCAGCGCCGGGATAAACGCCGCCGTACGCCCGTCTTCGCAGCATTTAAAATAATATCCTTTAAAATATCGGCTCAAGCGTATATACTCTCCTTGCTTTTTGATAGTATCTGTATTATTTTGCCAATTATACCGATTTGTATAAACAAAAAAGGACGCGGCTGTAATACCGCATCCCTTTCCTATATTTTACAATTCCTTTATTAATAATCCTCCAAATACCCGCTTTCCTTCAGGCACTCCGAGATGCCGCTTATACGTTCGTCCTCGGAAAGTCTCTCAACCAAATCAATGTCAAGTTCGGCTACAAACTTAGGAACAAAAGTAACGACACTGTCCAGTTCCTCATAGGCGATTCCGTAATCATTCAAAATTTCATCCAATATCCGGTTCACCTCTTCCTTGATAGCGGATATACGCATCGCGAAACGCTCGTCATATTTTCCTTCCGCCGTCAGTTCATCGAACTGCTCTTTATATTTCTCATCAAGCGCCATAAGATCTATCTTCAGATATACGTTCACTTTGATTTTCCCTTCCGCCGCCGATTCCTTTTCATTGACCGAAAAAGCATTATCGAGGCTTGCAGCTGGCATCAGCAGAACCTTCAGATCCGGAGGGCACACCAGAGAGTTGATCTGTTCGGCCGTAACGAAAATAACCTCCCTTTCCATAAATTCTTCTTCCACATTCATGGGTTTTATAAGCCTCTCGTATACGGATTCCCGCGACGCGCCTGACGATTCGTATACATAAACGGTCATAACGCCATTTCCCTCATCCGTATTCTCCATCTCTCTCCTAAGGGATTCCGTAATGTAGAAGGACTCATTAACTTCACAGAGGCCAAAATCGCCGCGCCAGTATTCCAACGCGCTCTTACTGTCCGGCGTGTTGTTTTTTGAAGCAAAAAGCGCTGCCGCCACGATCAGCATACACGCGCACGCCGCAGCTGCCGACGTTTTGATCCATGTCTTTTTTCTTCGGGCGAACGGTTTCACAACCGCAGCCTCCTCAATGTGCTTGTCACTGATTTCGCCTATAGCGTTCATTATTTTTTCCGTACTCATGCAATTACTCCCCTTTTCTGTAAAAAGTCTTTTAATTTTGTCTTAGTACGGGACAGGCGCACCCTGACGGTGACCTCTTTGAGTCCCGACGCTTTTGAAATATCCTTATAGGTATCCATATACCAGAACCGCCTAACGAAAATTATCCTGTCCTCTTTGTCAAGCGAATCCAGAAACTCGTCTATGTATGAAGATAATTCCGATTCGGCTATCTGATCCTCCACCGAACCGTGCGACGCTATATTGCCCTCCAGTTCTTCAATACACATTTCTAAATTTCCGTTTCCCCTTTTATTCCTGCGATTATGTTTGTAGCGGTTTATCGAAACATTGCGGACTATCCGGCATACAAACGCCAGCAGCGATTGAGGTCTTTCAGGAGGGACGGCGTTCCACACTCCCAAATACGCGTCGTTCACACATTCTTCGGCATCCTGAACATTATTGCCAAGCAAATTCATCGCCACCTTCATGCAGACCGGACCGTATTTTTCTGACAGCTCGACAATAGCATTTTCTGAACGCTCAAAAAACAAGTCAATAATCTCGCTGTCATTCATCCTCCTGAGACGGCTCCTTCCATGTTCTCTCAATTATATGTTCAATACTTTTTGCGATTTGTTACAACAAAATGTGATTATTTTTAAATTTATGGATTATTTTTACCACTGATTTTTCCGCAAAAGGAAGTTCCGCGCACCATATGCTTCAAGTACAGTCTTTATTTTGATAAAAAACGGACCGCCGTTCAACCTTCGGCAGTCCGTTTCCGCTTAAACGCTTCACCTCCTATTCATATCTGACTATATCCTTTTTCAAGCGCTTGATTATTTTCTTTTCAAGACGCGAAATATACGACTGGCTTATTCCCAACAGGTCCGCGACCTCCTTCTGCGTCATCTCGGAGCCGTCGGGAGAGCTAAGTCCGAAGCGCAGGTCTATTATCGTGCGCTCGCGTTCGCCGAGGCGGTCTATCGCCTTTTGAAGAAGCTTTTTTTCCACCTCATCCTCAATGTCCCTGTAGATCACGTCCTCGTCCGTTCCGAGTATATCCGAAAGCAGAAGCTCGTTGCCGTCCCAGTCCACGTTCAGAGGTTCGTCTATAGACACCTCCATCCTGGTCTTGCTGTTGCGTCGAAGATACATGAGTATCTCGTTTTCTATGCACCTTGAGGCGTATGTGGCAAGCTTGATATTTTTTCCCGAATCAAAAGAATTTATCGCCTTTATAAGTCCTATTGTTCCTATAGAAATAAGGTCCTCCACGCCCACTCCGGTATTGTCGAATTTCTTGGCTATGTAAACGACGAGCCTGAGATTATGCTCTATAAGAATCGACTTTGCTTTTGTGTCAAACTCCGTTCCGAGGTCGCCTATGACCTCCGCCTCCTCCTCCGCGTCGAGAGGCGCCGGCAAAACGTCCGCACCCCCTATATAATGAATATCGCCCTTGCGTTCAAAAAACAAGCTTCTGAAAGACGGCACCATACGGAACTGGAACCGCTGCGGCAGCATTACTTTTAAATACATAATTATTTAACTCCTTTAACCTTTAGTCCCGCTCGCCTTTTTAAAGGTCCGCATTCCGCCGAACATCATCGGATGAAGAATTACCCTGTAATCCGTATTTGCGGCAAATTTCCCCGAATATAGCGCAAACAGCGGACTTTCCACCACAAAGGCTCCCCCTTCGCCGATAACGGTAAGCTTTTCAAATCTTACGACAGGTATCAGTCCCCTCTCGCTGCCGATTGCGGAGTACGGTATCAAATGATACGAGCATTTCTCGTACGAGCCTATGAGCTTCTGTACGCAATCCGATTCCACAACGTTTACCGGCTCCCCGCATATAGGGTCGGTCAGCGAATTTCCGGTGTCGCACAGCGCCGAAAGTCTTACCTCCCTGCCTCCATTGCTTATCACCGCAACGCTCTTTGCCGGCGCCCGCGACAGCCTGCTTACCGCAGACTCCCAAAACAGCCGTATCGCTGGAGCCGCGATGACGGAGCCTCCGAGCACTACCCACACAGAAGCGTTTTCGCCGTTTGTACCCGCAAGCCCGTTCAGGAAAAAACCGATCGTCGTATAATAGTACAGAACGTGTATGAATCCTCCAAGCGCGCAGGTCGTCAGGTACATTATCCCCATTCCCCTGACTATCGCGCCCGGTCTTTGTCTGCCGGCGGCGGTAAAGACCATAAGCCCGCATATCACCAGATATGTAACCGCGTTCCAAAGCGGACTGCGAAGCCGCAGAAGCAGCATCGCGCATACCCATATCGCTCCCAGAAACGCCGCAAGAACTTTTCTCAAATAAAATATCAGTCTTACCCTAACGCCGTCTAAGACGGCAGTCCGTACCGATACTGTGGCGCACATTATTCTTACGGTGATCGATAGGACGATATAATCCATCACAAAATTGACCAGAAACAACACGTCCAAGTAAATCTCGTAATACAACCAATCCCTCCTGTCGTTTTACAGCTTGATTATATGCCATGCCTTCCGTAAAAAATGTCGAACCGTAATACGGGTCCGCCAAAATAAAATGACAGCCTTCGACAGTTTGGGAACAAAATATTGAGAAAGCGCTCAAAATACTGTATAATTGATTCCAGAAAGCAATGATGCTATTTTTATATCACGCAGGAGAAATAAAGATGGATATACAGATAAGAAAATGTGAAATTACGGACGCAAAGGCAATTTATGAATTAAATCTAAAAGAAATGGGATATGACTACCCTTACGATAAGACTGTAGAAAAGCTATTGCAGTTACTAAAAAGCGGCAAGGATAAGGTCCTTGTCGCTTTGGTCGATAATGCAGTCGTCGGCTACGTCCACGCAAACGACTATGATGTGATTTATGCTCCACATATGAAGAATATAATGGGAATTGCCGTTTCCGGCTGCTGTAAGAAAAAAGGAATAGGCAGGGCTTTGCTGTCTGCGGTTGAGGATTGGGCGCGAAAAAGCGGCGCGCACGGCATCCGGCTGGTTTCCGGTTCTGCAAGAACAGACGCACACGAATTTTACCGCCATTGCGGATATACCGGAGATAAGCAGCAGATCAATTTTAAGAAAATTCTGATTTAAACGCTGCCCTCTAAAATATCCCCGGCATAATTTTCGCAAGCCCCAGCCCCGCAAAGAATGAAGCAAGATTCGCGGCGACCGCATAGGCGGATATCAAGCCGTTTCCGCGCACAGCGGCGGCTTTCTCTCCCTCCTTTGCGTTCTTTGCAAACGCTCTTTTGCCGACGTTCAAATAGACCTCGTACTCAGCGATAATAACGCCGATTTCCAACACGATATACGCAAGCATCGCTTCCCCCGGTCCCCCGAAATAAGCCGCCGCGTTTAGCCCGCAGTTGAGAGCTATCTGCGTAACAAGATTGGTAAAAAGAATCGCTTTGAGCCAGTATTTTTTCCTGAAACCGAAAAGCATCGCGATTCCAAGCTCAAGCGCGACCGTTATGACTATCCTTGCCGCAAGCGAAAAAAGCTCGCTTCTGTAATCGTAGCTTTTCTGTCCCATACCGCCGACTTCCGTCAGCTTCACGGTGCCGCTCCCGAAATCTATCCGGCTGCCGTCAACCGTATAGTAGCTGTCAAAGGCATACCTCTTATATATCTCGTCGCTCACGGCATACCTGCAGCTTTCCGGAAAATAAAGCAATATCTTGAATCTGTCAGGAGGATAATAGCCCCATGTGAATCTGCCGTCGCCTGCAATTTCTCCGTAATACTGCAAAAAATAAAAGCCGTCGGAGTCCTCGTAATCGTTGAACGCTCTCCATATCTCCTTTCCGTATGTACCGTCCGGTATGTCGCCGTCTCCCTCATATGCGATGTGAGGTCCCGAGGCTCTCTGTTCCGAAAGCAGCGTGACATAATATTTTTCCCCGTCCATATTTTCAAAATCAATTACCGTCGAGGGCTTCGGTCCCATATCCGCCTTCACCTCCGCCGTCATACAGGCAGCCACGGACACAGCCAAAAACAGTACGGCAAACATAATTCGCATTTTCTTTTTCATTCATATCCTCCCTAAATTCAACGACGCCATAATCCTACCGGAAAATCCGGTAAAATTATGGCGTCGTTTGGTTTTAAGCGTTTACGATCTTTCCGAAATCGGCTTTAAGGCTCGCTCCTCCGATAAGTCCGCCGTCGATGTCCGGCTTGGCGAGAAGCTCCGCGGCATTGCCCGCGTTCATCGAGCCGCCGTACTGTATCCTTATGGCTTCGGCAACCGACGCGTCGTATATCTCTCCGATAACCGCGCGGATTCCGGCGCATACCTCCTCCGCCTGTTCAGCGGTAGCTGTCTTGCCGGTTCCTATCGCCCAGATAGGCTCGTAAGCGATGACAGCCGTCTTTGCCTGCTCTGCCGTCACATCACGGAAAGCAATCTTTATCTGCATCCTTATCCAGTCGAGCGTGATGCCCTGCTCTCTCTGCGTGAGAGACTCTCCGCAGCAGATTATGGGAATTATTCCGTGCTCAAAAGCCTTCAGCACCTTTTTATTCACGGTCTCGTCCGTCTCAGCGAAATATTCCCTTCTCTCCGAATGTCCGATAATAACGTATTTTACTCCGATATCCGTAAGCATAGCGGGAGAAATCTCTCCCGTGTACGCTCCGCTCTCCTCAAAATACATATTCTCGGCGCCGATCGATACGTCGGTGCCCTTGACAGCCTCGATCGCCGTAGTCAGATCGACCGCGGGAACACAGTATACCACATCCACGTCGGGATTTACAACGAGCGGCTTAAGCTCGTCTATCAAAGCAACGGCTTCGCTGGGAGTTTTGTTCATCTTCCAGTTGCCTGCGATAATTCTTCTGCGCATCTTTATTCTCCTTCAATTTATCTATTTGTCATCCGCCGACTCGATTCCGGGAAGCGCCTTGCCCTCAAGGAACTCAAGAGAAGCGCCGCCGCCCGTCGAAATATGCGTCATTTTGTCTCCGAATCCGAGATTGTTTACAGCCGCGGCAGAATCTCCGCCGCCGATGATAGTCGTAGCGTCGGTCTCCGCAAGAGCCTTAGCGACCGCGATAGTGCCCTCAGCAAGCGTGGGGTTCTCGAAAACCCCCATAGGTCCGTTCCATACAACGGTCTTTGCGGACTTAACTGCGTCGGCAAAAAGCTGCTGCGTCTTGGGTCCTATATCGCAGCCCTCTCTGTCAGCCGGCATATTTGTGGAATCATAAATCTCGGTCTCGACGGGAGCGTCGATAGGATTAGGGAAATCCTTGATCGTAACAGCGTCAACGGGAAGAAGAAGTTTTTTGCCGAGCTTCTCCGCTTTAGCCATCATTTCCTTGCAGTAATCAAGCTTTGTGTCGTCCACAAGCGAGGTTCCGATCTCATAGCCCTGAGCCTTGAGGAAGGTATACGCCATTCCGCCGCCGATGATGAGCGTGTCGCATTTCTCAAGAAGGTTGGAAATAACGTTAAGCTTGTCGGCAACCTTCGCTCCTCCGAGTATAGCCACGAAAGGTCTTACGGGATTATTGACCGCGTTTCCGAGGAAATCTATCTCCTTCTGCATAAGATAGCCGACAACGCTTGTCTTTACAAACTTTGTAACGCCCTCCGTCGAACAGTGCGCCCTGTGGCACGCTCCGAAAGCGTCGTTTACATATACGTCGCAAAGAGAAGCAAGCTCCTTGGAAAAATTCTCCTCGTTCTTTGTCTCCTCTTTTCTGAATCTCGTGTTCTGCAAAAGAACGACATCGCCGTCCTTCATCGCCTCGACAGCAGCCTTTGCGTTAGGTCCTACGACCTCGTCGTCCGCCGCAAAAACGACCTCCTTGCCGAGCTTCTCCGAAAGTCTTTTGGCAACCGGCGCGAGCGACTCTCCCTCGTTGGGTCCGTTCTTTACCTTTCCCAAATGGGAGCAAAGAATAACCTTTCCGCCGTCGTTTATGAGCTTATTGATAGTGGGCAGCGCCGCAACTATTCTGTTCTCGTCGGTGATCTCTCCGCCCTTTAAAGGAACGTTGAAATCGCATCTGACAAGGACCCTGAGTCCTTTAACATTGATATCATCCACTGATTTCTTGTTAAGCATTGATTCTCTCCTTTAATTCGCATTTTTGTTTTATTTTACGGGCATATCCGTAAAAAAGAAGAGGTCCGGCCCACAAACTGACCGGACCTCCCAAGGTCTTTTTTAATATTTCGCCTTATTAATTAAGCCAGCTCCGAAAAATACTTGATAGTCCTTACCATCTGGCTTGTGTATGAGTTCTCGTTGTCATACCATGAAACGACCTCAACCTGGCACTTTCCGTCAGGAAGCTCGGAAACCATGGTCTGTGTAGCGTCAAAGAGCGAGCCGTATCTCATTCCGACAATATCGGAGGATACGATCTCGTCCTCGGTATATCCGAAGGACTCGGTCTGAGCTGCCTTCATAGCAGCGTTGATCTCTTCCTTCGTAACTTTTCTGCCAAGTACGGCGAAAAGAAGCGTCGTTGAACCGGTGGGCGTAGGAACACGCTGAGCTGCTCCGATAAGCTTGCCGTTAAGCTCGGGGATAACAAGTCCGATAGCCTTTGCAGCGCCCGTTGAGTTGGGAACGATGTTTACCGCACCTGCTCTTGATCTTCTGAGGTCGCCCTTTCTCTGAGGTCCGTCAAGGATCATCTGGTCTCCGGTATATGCATGGATCGTGCACATAATACCCGACTCGATGGGAGCGAGGTCGTTAAGCGCCTTAGCCATGGGTGCAAGACAGTTAGTTGTGCAGGAAGCCGCTGAAATGATCGTATCGTCTGCCTTAAGCGTCGTATGGTTTACATTGTATACGATCGTGGGAAGATCGTTTCCTGCCGGAGCGGAGATGACTACCTTGCGCGCTCCCGCGTTGATATGAGCCTGAGCCTTCTCTTTGGATGTGTAGAAACCTGAGCACTCAAGAACAACGTCTACGCCAAGCTCCTTCCAAGGGCAATTATTTGCGTCGGGGTATGCGTAGATCTTGATGGTCTTACCGTCAACCGTGATGGAATCCTCTCCCGCGGATACCGTTTCAGCCTTCTCATACTTTCCCTGTGACGAGTCATACTTAAGAAGATGAGCAAGCATCTTAGGGCTTGTCAAGTCGTTAATTGCTACTACCTCGTATCCCTCTGCTCCGAACATCTGTCTGAAAGCAAGACGGCCGATACGTCCGAATCCGTTGATTGCAACTTTTACTGCCATTTTAAATTCCTCCTAGAAAAAAATGTGAAAATAGATAAGGATTGTTAATATAAAATCAATCTAGAGTACATTTTACAATTTTTACCATAAAATTTCAACCCTTATTTTATTTTTGTGCATACTTTACTTATTTTATTCTATTGACAAATCAAAAGCTTCAATTATAATTTGAAAATATACGGCGCATTGTGCCTCCGGTCGGATTTTTGCAGTCAAAACGGCGGCGCAGAAACAGAGAAATCCTCTTCGAGGATACCGCTTTGCGCCGAAAAACAGCGCTGGAACAAGGAAACCCTCTTCGAGGATTCCTTTACGAGTTGGAATACAACTCGTGTACAAGGAAAGGAGCTTTTATGATATCTGATTATCATGTTCATACTTTATTTTCCACAGACAGCGAGGCTCTTCCGGAAGAGCACATAACCAAAGCCATCGCTCTCGGAATGAAGGAAATCTGTTTTACAGACCATATAGATTACGACTATCCGCCCCAAAACGGCAGTCAGCCTTTTACTTTTGAACCGGACGAATATTTCGCAAGGCTGTCCGCGCTCAGAGACAAATACGCAAGCCTGATAAAGATAAAGATCGGCGTTGAACTGGGGCTTAATCCTCAGTGCGACATTCCCAACAGGCAGCTTGTAAACGGCTATCCCTTTGATTTCGTCATAGGCTCCTCGCACCTTGTTGACGGCGGCGACCCTTACTACGCTGAATTCTGGCAGGACAAGTCCATATCGGAATGCATAACCGCGTATTATGAGGCGGTGCTGCGCAACGTTACCCTCTTCAACGATTACGACGTATACGGCCACCTTGATTATATAAGACGCTATGTTCCCGATAAAAGCTTTGTGTATGTAGACGCCGATTACCGGGACATTCTTGATATGATCCTCAAAAACATCGTATCAAAGGGACACGGAATCGAGCTTAATACGCGCGAGCTTTCCAACGGACTTACTCATTTCATCCCCACTATCGCCCTTCTCAAAAGATACCGCGAGCTTGGCGGCGAGATCGTTACCGTCGGTTCAGACGCGCACATCACAAAGAATATAGGCTATGCCTTTGCTACGGCCCGTGACATCCTGCTTAACAGCGGTTTTAAATACGTCACGACTTTTGAAAAAAGAATGCCGACTTACATGCCGTTATAATATAAGCCGCGCAAAAGCATAAATAAAAAGGCCGCCGTTTAACGAATTACCATTCGTCAACGCGACAGCCTTTTTTCATTTACATTATTTATTCCGGATCTTAGTTGAAGATAGCTACCCAGTAATAATCTCCGAACGAATCCTGCGCAACTCCGATTCCCACCTGCGTATAATTTGTGCTCAGAAGCAGCGCGTTATGCGACGACGATCCCTGCCATGCTCCTACTATCTCAGCCGGACTGTTGAATATCCTTCCGAAGTTCTCTCCGAAATTTCCGCTTATTCCGTATACGTCTCCTATGCTGCTCGCCTTCTCGAAGTTCGGTCTTATATGCCTCTTGGAGCCGTTCTCCATCGCCGTCATGTTCCAGTCAGAGTAAGCGTTCTCAGCCGCCCTGTGCATTGCCGCGTTTGCGGCTTTGTCACTGTAGGTCAGCGCCGGGATACCGTTCGCAGTCCTGTACTCG
>CAJTON010000022.1 GCA_910577605.1 uncultured Butyrivibrio sp. | reverse complement strand
ATATTATACCATGTCAGCAGGAAATCAAGCGGCTGCGGAGCAGACATTTGATTTCACCTGACATGGTAACGAAAAAATCACATAACGCGTAGCGGCTGGATTTTTGAGTTCATTATACCCTACCCCCAGAAGCAAGGCAAGAACGCAACGGAATAAGTTTTGTTTCCGGCAGAAGGAAAGCGGGGCTTTTGATATCTGTAAAGGTATGAAAGTGGACAAAAAATACCGTCGGTGCTATAATTATTTAAATTTAAACCGTAATATTTTATCGGGAGGAATTGCGAATGAGCATGGACTTGGATTTCTGGAAGTACAAAGACAAAGCGGAGCATGACGACGAAAAAGTGTATCAGACGGCTTGCTGCGACGGCGAATCGGTTGAAGAGCTGGAAACGCTCCCTGTCGGTGATATTCTGAAAAAAATTGCCGAGGTCTTTGCGGACTGGACCGCGAGCGAAGGCGGTAAGTATTTTGAAAAGGAAGGGCATGGCGCTTTTCAGATATTTACCACTGAGCAGGTCGTGAGATTTGACTGTTACGGTATGAGCGAAGCGGATATGAATCAGCTTGTGGATATTTTAATCGATTTCGGATGTCCCTTATATGACCCGCAAATTTCGACGCGGTTCGATTCGTGGACGGACATGTGAAAATGATACGGACTTGCGAAGGAGATGGAAGGAATGGGATTTTTGCCGGAAGAAGAGCTTTTGAAAATACGCCTGGACTGTCTTTTTACCTATGAAAACGACCGTATGGTACATGTCAACGAACCTTGGGGCTGTACGGCGAAGGCGCCGCTCTTACTTGCCGGGCGCACGGTGGGCGGCATTATTGAATACCGTTTCGGGCAGCGCGCCGGAGAGGATTTTATAGAAAAGGCTAAAAATCTTTTGGAGCGGAATATATGGGATATTTCTTTATATATAAAAGAAACGGGCGTTCGCGATTGTTCGCGGGACATATGCTTTTATTATCCGCCTGCTTCGGTTTCGGATGAAGGAGATTCGTGCCGACTGCTTACCGAAAAGGACGCGGACATACTTTTGGCTTGTTTTGGAGAAGGCGCGGAGGAGATTGCCGCCGCGCAGCCGTATGCGGGATATTTTTGCGGCGGAAGGATCGTTTCGATATGCCGGAGCGTGCGCAAAGGGCGGGGACATGAGGCGGGTATCGAGACTTTGAGCGAATACCGCAGACGCGGGTGCGCTATGTCGGCGCTGAATGTCTGGACGTCCGCGGTTTTGCGGCAGGGCTTTATTCCGCTTTACAGTACGGAACAGGAAAATACGGCTTCAATCAAACTGGCGCAGAAGGCGGGCTATGTCCGTTATGCGGAGTCGTTTGAGATCATGTGACAAAAATTTTATAAATAATAAGGGGTAAAAAATGAAATTCATAATAGAGCATTTATCCAAGAAATTCGATAAAAAACAGGTGCTTCGGGACATAGACTTTACGTTTGAGGACGGTAAAATATACGGGCTGCTCGGAAGGAACGGGGCGGGCAAGACCACGCTTTTCAACTGTCTGAACGGGGATATAAGGTCGGATTCAGGCAGATTTTATATTGAAACGGAAAACGGCGCGCGGGATCTTGAGCCGGAGGATATAGGGTATGTGCTGTCCACGCCGACGGTGCCCGAATTTATGACAGGGAGAGAGTTCCTTAAATTTTTTGTAGATATACATGAGAATGTTATCAAGGAGCCTAAGAGCCTTGACGAATATTTTGATTATATGAGCATCGCGCCGGAGGACAGGAACAAACTTCTCAAGGATTATTCCCACGGTATGAAAAACAAGATGCAGATGCTGATAAATATTATTGCCCAGCCTAATATATTGCTGCTGGATGAGCCTTTGACATCGCTTGACGTGGTGGTCGCGGAAGAGATGAAGCAGCTTCTTCGTTCGCTGAAAGGCGGACGCATCACCGTTTTTTCCACACATATTCTCGATCTGGCGCTTGATCTTTGCGACGAGATCGTTCTTTTAAGCCACGGAGAGCTTGAGATTGTCGCGAAATCAGATCTTGACAGCGGGGAATTCAAGGAAAAGATCATTGCGGCGCTTAAGGAGGAGGACCATGCTTAAAACGCTTAGGATTTCTTTTTCCCTGAAAAATACATACCGTGTCAACAGCATCCTTTATGGGATAAAGCAGATACCTCTGCTGAGAAAAATCATTCCCGACGCGGTTTATCAGCTTCGCGGTTTTAAGATAGCGGCGAACGTGCTTTCAATAGTATGGGAGATATTTTCGACATTTGCCGGAAAGCTGATTTATTTTTTCGCTATGCTTGCGACGCCCATGGCGCTTTATAAGTTGCCGGAGGAAACGGAGGGCGCGCTGTTCCTTCATCTTCTTGTGATTCTTACGGTAATCGGCGCGTTTGCCAACTCGTTCATGTTCAACCCTACGAAGGACAAATATTACGCGATGATACTGCTTGGCATGGACGCGAAGCAGTACACGGTCGTCAATTATTTTTATGCCATATTAAAGCATACCGTCGGCTTTGCGCTCTGCGGCTTCCTGTTCGGAATGGCAAACGGACTAAAGGCTTGGCAATGTCTGCTTATTCCGTTTTTTGCGGCTGGAACGAAGCTTGCCGCGTCCGCGTATTCGCTTATTCTTTATGACAAAAAGAATAAGGTCAGGAACGAAAATAAACTGGGAGCGGCGGGGTGGATTTTTGTCGCCCTGATGTTAGCGGCGGCGTACGGACTGCCGGTGATTGAAATATACCTGCCTGAAATGGCATCGGCAGTTATTATGTGCGCCGCGATGCTGCTTGGGGCAGTTTCCGTAAAAACAATTTTATCTTTCAAAAGTTACAGGGCCATGTATAAGATTCTGCTGAACAATGTTGTCGGTATGCAGATGGACAAGCAGGCGCAGGTCAGGGTACAGCGTGAGCAGAGCCATAAAAGCATAAGCGCCGACAGCGGCATATCAAGCGACAGAAAGGGATTCGAGTATCTAAACGAGCTTTTTATCAAGCGTCACCGCAGGATCCTTTGGAGCGCGGCGGAAAAAATATCGCTTGCCGTCATCGTGCTGGCCGCGGGGGCGATCGTGCTTTTCAGGTTTGATTCGGATATGAAGATCAAGCTCAACTGCGCGCTCATGGATTCGCTGCCGTATTTTGTTTTCGTCATGTACCTTGTAAACAGGGGAACGGGCTTTACGAGGGCGCTTTTCATAAACTGCGATCACAGCCTTCTGACGTATTCTTTTTATAAGAAACCGAGGTTCATACTTAAGCTTTTTCAGATCAGGCTGCGCGAGATAATCAAGGTAAATCTTCTTCCTGCCGCCGCGATAGGCGCGGGTCTTTCGGCGCTTCTTTATGCGTCGGGCGGAACAGATAATCCGGTGAATTACGCGGTGATTGTTGTTTCGGTCATAGCGCTGAGCGTGTTTTTTTCGGTGCATTATCTGATGCTGTACTATCTTTTGCAGCCCTATAACGCGGGAACGGAGATGAAAAGCGGCGCGTACCGCATAATCGTGTCGGCGACTTATTTTGTCTGCTATCTGATGATCCATTTTAAAGTGCCGACGCTTGCGTTTGGAATCATGACGACAGCGTTCTGTGTGATCTACTGTATAGTCGCAAGCATACTTGTATATAAGCTCGCGCCGAAGACCTTCAGGATAAGGGCGTGAAGAATTAAAAGGGGGAATATATGGTTGATAAGAAGGCGCTTCGCATACTTGCAAGCTCCGTAAGAAATGATCTTAGCGAAGATGAAAAAGCATATTGTATCGAAAAAGGCGTGCTGCTTTGCCACGAGCCGGTATTTCATGACGACCTTATCGGTCAGATTAAAGAGGCAGCGGCGGGGCTGAGCTTGGAAAAGACCGCCGCCGCTTTTCTTTACAGCGTTTCAACAGGTGATTTCAGGTACAGGACCGCCTTGTCAAGCCTTATTTGGGCTGACCGCCTTCCGGAGCATAAATGCGTCTCTACGGAGATTTACGGGGGGAGGTATGTTTGCCGTATATGCGGAGGCGTTTTTGACGCGGAGGATAATAAAAGCCGTTTGGACATGAAAAAACATTGCCGCGACCGGTTGATACCGTGTAAGGAATTTATGGATACGAGCTGCGCGGGCTATGTGTTGTGCGATTTGCGGGAATATGCAAAGCTTCCGGAGGTTAGGTATTCGGATGAGGATTTTAGGATTATAAACCGTATGTTGGGGCTTGCCGGTGAAATTGCTCCGGCGAATAAGGCTGTTGCGGTGCTGAAGCTTGTCACAAAGGAGGATAGTCTTGGATTGACTGCGGCGGACGCATATTCTGTAATGGGAGTGCTTGCGGTCTGCGGTTTGTTTGATGCTCCGGGATATCATGGCTGTGCCGAAGGCTTTGTACCGTGGGCGGAGAGATGCTTCGTTTATGAAACCGATATTTATTATCCGTTGCATATGTGGCGTGGGAAATACGGTATAAATTATTCTGAGGTAGACAAGATATTTGACGCGGAGGCAGCTTCGAGGATAACTTCTGAAACAGTGCGGCGCGGCGCTGAGCAGACTGGCTTCTCGGCAAAAAAAACACCGAAATCAAAGGCGGAGCAGTATTTTACGGACGGAGAGTATTTGATTGATCTTGATGATACAAAACGATATTATTACGGACTGTCGCCGATTGCTCCGGAATGGGACAGGGTGGTGAGGTTTTCTGCGACGCATTGCATAATGAAACGCTCAGAGATATATTTTGAGGGAAATACAGTGAAGAAGCTTATATACGAGGAGCTTGGCGGAGAAAAAGGGTACAGGTATTATCTTGAATCGGATATGGATACTGCGACAAACAACAGGAGGACGGTTATACCCAAAACTTCACGCGGACGGGAGAAGACGCTTACGCCGTCGCTTTTGCAGACTCCGGTGTATATGCGGGAGCATCTCTGCGTTTATCTCGGAGATGGCGGAGTAAGCGCGTATAATTCAGCTAACGATCAGATGCTTCCGATACCTGCTATCCGAACGATACGGACAAAAGAGGATTTTGATCGTTTTACTGAGGAATATATCGCTCTTTGCCCAAAGGATTATGACAAGATTCTTGATAACTTCCATAACAAAAAACGTGTTAAGGTGAGATTTACGGCAGGAGACATTTTTAGGGTTCAGCTTACTCCGACGCTTTATACATATGCGCTTATTCTTGCCAAGGTTAGGCAGCTTGAAAAATGGAGCGAGATTCCCACAAAACATCCTATGCGTAAAATGATGACTCAGCCGATTATTTTCCGTCAGTACGCGCTGGTCACCGAAAAATCTGATATGACTGCCGAAGAGCTTCGAAAAATCCCTCTGCTTCCTGCGGAGTTTGCTCAGGATAATGAGATTCTATGGGAAACTTATCCGATAGTATGCTCAAAGGAACTTGAGGAGAGCGATATCGACCTTGGCTTTGGCGTAAGCATGAGGCTTAAAATGGTTGCATGGGGACTTGCCGCGCATACTTTTGAAAACAGCGAGTGTCAGATTTTTGAAAATAAAGGCGGGGAGCTTGCTTTGAGCTTTGACGCGCTGACGGGAGAACTTTTTGCATCATATGGGGTTTCGCTTGGTATAAATGTAAATTCAAACGGAGGCGAAGCAGGTATTATTCATCATCCCATAACAAAGAATGAACAGACAAAAAAGACGATTGCAGAATATTTTGGTTTTAGCTTAGAGAGCGCCTGCGATGAATTTGCACAAAGATTCGGCGGTATCACGAGAAAGCAGTTTATTGAACTTGCAAAAATAAGATTTAAGAGATAAAGGTGGGTTACAATGTCGGGCGACAGTAAGGAAATCACTGATTTTTTAATCAAGGCGAAAAGAGCCACATACGCGGGGAAGGGCGCGGAAACTGTTCCCACAAGACCGAAATCGCATGATCTGGTTTACCGCGAGGGTGATTTCATGTATTACGACACATATTTAGGCGGCTCGAATTTTGCGGGCGAGGAGGCGCTTTGGATATGCGGGGAGCCGCGTTGGTGCATGAATTACGCGGGACGTGTAACAGGCGAGAATTTCAGCGGGGATTTTCTTAAAGCGGCTCTTTTTAATGTGCCGGCGGAAAAGCCGTTTCGCGGACCGGAGGAATATTCGGACGGAGATTATTGTTACAGATGCGCCGTATCAGGAGACTTTGGCTGGTTCTGCGGCAGCGAAACGATTTGCTTTAAGGGACAGGTTATTTACGAGTGCAGTTTTCACGGAGGAATTATTTTATAAAAGCGGGCGCATAAATTCCATTCAATACGGCAGAATATTAACGAACTTTTAAAATGTGAAAAAAGTGTGAATTGTTAGCACTCACACTTGACGAGTGCTAACAGATATGTTATATTACAGATAGAACAAGAGAGGAACAAAGATTTTTATCCGAAATTCCGTATTTTCCTGTTCGCGGAACATTTTAACATATATTTTAAAGGTATTATATTGAATGGAGGAATGACTTATGTTAATGCCCAGCTTATTTGGAGAAAACTTATTGGATGACTTTTTTGACGTACCCGCTTTCAGAGGCTTCGCGCCTTCCGCAAAAGCGCCTCAGAACATTATGCATACCGATGTTAAGGAGAAGGAGAGCGGTTTTGAGATCGCTATGAATCTTCCCGGCATCAAGAAGGAGAACGTACAGGCGGAATTAAAGGACGGTTATCTTACCGTTACCGCTTCGACGAACACCGCTAACGATACGAAGGACGAAGAGGGCAGATATATCCGCAGGGAGCGTTACAGCGGTTCGTGCAGCAGAAGCTTTTATGTGGGCGAGCAGGTAACGCAGGAGGACATCAAGGCGAGATTTGAGGACGGGGTTCTCAAAATCGACATTCCCAAGATCGAGGCAAAGCCCATTGAGGAAAAAAAGAGTTATATCGCGATAGAGGGTTGATTTTTTCAGACGCCTGCCGTCATTTGTTGACGGCGGGCGTTTTTTTTATGTATACTTAAAGCATAAAATCACAAAGGAGAAGGAAATTGACTGACACATACATATTTCAAAGCCCGGTGGGGGTGCTGACGCTTAGCGCAGACGAAAGGGCGGTCACGGGTCTTTCTTTTACGCCCGACGCGAGTCCAGATTCTTTTTGCATGGGCAAAAAACATTCGGATATACTTTATGAGGCTTATTCGGAGCTTCGAGAATATTTTGACGGAAAGCGGCGCGTTTTCAATGTGCCCGTGGAAACGGGCGGAACGCCGTTTCAGCGAAGCGTGTGGCATGCCCTCTGCGAAATTCCTTACGGGGAGACGAGAAGCTACAAGGACATTGCCGCCCGCATAGGCAAGCCGCTTGCGGCGCGGGCGGTGGGGCAGGCGAACAACAGAAATCCCGTTATGATAATCGTTCCGTGCCACAGGGTTATCGGCAGCGGCGGGGAGCTGACGGGGTATGCTAGCGGGGTTTATGTGAAGAAATTTCTGCTTGAGCTGGAGAAGGGCGCTCAGGCACAGCCTTAAATTATTTCTGCGCTTTTTTACTCAAAAAGTCAAGCGACGCCCCTCTATTTCTGTTATATTTAAAATACGATATCGTAAAGGAGCGATGGGACATGAGCAATCTCGATCTGCTGGCAGACAGCTTTGAATATATTGAGGCGCATCTGCGAGACAATATCAGAACGGACGACATAGCGGCGGCGTGTCACTGCTCAAGGTCGGCTCTTGAAAAGCTTTTTTTGTATGTGAACAAGATTTCAGTCCACGATTATATCGTGCGCCGGAGGATGATGCTTGCCGCAAGGCGGATAAACAGGAATCCGGAGGAGTCGATTCTCGACGTGGCGCTGGAATACGGGTACAGCTCAAACGAAGCGTTTACGCGCGCGTTCAGGAAGGTATGGTACTGTAATCCGTCCGAATTCAGGAAGAAAAGATTTATGGAGCTTTTCCCTAAATTAAAACGGCCGATGGAATACCCTTACAGGATTTCGTCGTGCGCAGAGGACGGCGCAAAGGCAATGAAAGGAGATTTGTATAGTATGGCAAGAAAAAGTGTTGATATAAGCGAGCTTTACGATTTTTTTACTGAGAGAAAGGACTGCTGTTTCGTATGCTGCGACATAGAGAAAATGATGAGCATTAACGAAATATCCCGCAAGGCGGGGGAGCTTGGAATAATCGAAACGGTCAGGAGAATGCAGGAGGCTGCCGGCGACGAGGACGTGGTTTTCAGGATAGGAGGCGACGAATTCTGTATTCTGACTAATTCGCAGGATGAGGAATACGCCAAAACGGTTGCCGATAAGATATTACGGCACAACGGCGAAACCTACGAGTGCGACGGGCGTGACGTGCCGCTTACGCTCTGGGCGACGGTGACCGGATTTAACGGCAGACATATAAGATATAACGAATTGTTTGTCGGACTTCACACGGCGATAGAAAACTGTAAGGCTTAAAATATCCCGGCGGACGAAGGGCTTTTGCGAAGGAATTTCCCAAGCAGAAGCCCTTTTCATATTTTCGTTGATATTACGCATACTGAATGATAAAATTACATTATGCGCGGGAAACCGGCGCAATATAAATGAAGGAGATATTTTATGGTAAAGCATATTATACTTTGGAAGTTAAAGGAGGATTTAGGCGCGAATGAGAAGCGCGCGGTGCGGGAGAATATAAAGCGTGAGCTTGAGGCGCTTGAGGGCGTCGTGCCGGGGCTTGTCAGCATGAACATCGTCGTTGACAGTCTTGAAAGCTCCAATGCCGACGTGATGATGGATTCGGCGTTTGAGAGCGAAGAAGCACTTAAAGGCTATCAGACGCATCCGGCGCATGTAAAGGCGGCGGATACTTATGTAAGACCGTTTACGGCAGTGCGTATGTGTATTGATTACGAGGAGTAGACCTATGATAAAAAATATTGTTCTCGATATGGGAAACGTGCTTCTGGATTATGACCCGGAGGTATCGCTGAATAAATTCTGTCCCGACGAAGAGTCAAAAAAAATAATCAGGCAGGAGCTTTTTGAAGGACCGGAGTGGGCGATGGGCGACCGCGGCGAGATCTCGGACGGCGACAGGTACGGGCTTATAAAGCCCAGAGTGCCGGAAAAATATCACGACGCTCTGAAAAAGTGCGCGGAGAACTGGGACATATGCATGACACCGGTTGACGGGGCTTTGGATTTCTGCGGATATGTCAAATCAAAGGGCTGCGGGATTTATGTGCTCTCAAACGCGAGCGATAAATTCTATGAGTATTTCCCTAATTTCGCGCCGCTGGATTATTTTGACGGAATAGTCGTGTCGGCGGACGAGGGCGTGACTAAGCCGGATATACGGATATATGAGATATTTCTTGAGAGGTACGGGCTTACACCCGATGAATGCCTTTTTATCGACGATAGGGAGGACAACGCGGAGGGAGCGAGAGCCGCGGGAATGCAGGCTTTTGTGTTCGGGAATGATTTTGAGGCGGTCAGGGCGGTATTTGATTGACTTTTTTTGCCGTACTATATTACAATGATAACAAGGTAAAATTTTATATGGAGGTGCGCGTATGATTTACAGGAGGTTTCAGGATATTGAACTGTCGGCGTTGGGACTCGGCGCTATGCGTCTGCCCGTTACGGACGGGGACGACTCAAGGATAGACGAGACGGCCGCCGGAGAAATGGTGGATTACGCCATGAAGAACGGCGTCAACTATTATGATACTGCATGGGGCTATCACAGCGGCAATTCGGAAATCGTGATGGGAAAGCTGCTTCATAAATATCCGCGGGAAAGCTTTTATCTCGCGTCAAAATTCCCCGGCTACGATCTGGCGAATATGCCGAAGGTCAGGGAGATTTTTGAAAAACAGCTTGAAAAATGTCAGGTGGAATATTTTGACTTCTATCTTTTCCACAATGTCTGCGAAATGAATATCGACGCTTATCTTGATCCGAAATACGGGATATATGACTATCTTATAGAGCAGAAGCGAAACGGACGCATCAGACACCTTGGATTTTCGGCGCACGGGGATTATGAGGTGATAGAGCGTTTTCTTGATGCGTACGGAAAGGATATGGAATTCTGTCAGCTTCAGATAAACTATCTCGACTGGACCTTCCAGAATGCGAAGGAAAAAGTAGAGCTTCTAAAGAAATATGATATTCCGGTGTGGGTAATGGAGCCTCTGCGCGGCGGAAAGCTTGCCGCGATAAGCGAGGGCGCGACGGAGAAGCTTAAAGCGCTCCGTCCTGACGAGGACGTTCCGGCATGGGCGTTTAGATTTCTTCAGACGCTCCCGGAGGTCAAAATGATCCTCTCCGGTATGTCCAATATGGAGCAGCTTGCCGCCAACATACATACGTTTGAGGAGGATAAGCCGCTTGATACAAAGGAGATGGATACGATTCTCGCCATTGCGGACGACATGGTGAACAGGATAATCCTTCCCTGCACCTCGTGCCGCTACTGCACGACGCACTGCCCCAAGCAGCTTGACATTCCGCGTCTGCTTTCGCTTTATAACGAGCATTGCTTCACGGGCGGCGGATTTATAGCGCCCATGGTGCTTTCGGCTTTTGAGGAGGACAAGAAACCGTCCGCCTGCATCGCATGCAGGAGCTGTGAGGCGGTATGTCCGCAGCAGATAAAGATCTCCGAAGCTATGGCGGATTTTATCGCGAGAATGAATTAGAGTATGAATGCGGATTTTACAGCCAAAAGATTTGAAGAGCTTACGACGGCGGAGCTTTACGAGATATTAAGGGCGCGCGCGGAAATTTTTATAATGGAGCAGCGGATAAACTATCAGGACATGGACGGGACGGATTACAAAAGTCTGCACTGTTTTTTCCATGAAGGTGAAAAAATAACCGCTTACCTCAGAGCATATTACCGGGACGGGGATGCGGACGCGGTGCAGATAGGCAGAGTGCTTACGCTGCGTCACGGCGGCGGACTTGGCAAAAGACTTATACAGGAAAGCATGGCGGCGATAAGGGATAGAATGCCTTGCTCGAAAATGTGTATGGACGCGCAGAAGCACGCGGTCGGTTTCTACGAAAAGTTTGGCTTTAAGGCCGTATCCGGCGAATTTATGGAAGAGGGAATCGTACACATTGCGATGGAGCTGGAAGTGAAAAAAGAATAACAGACTAAAATAAAAGCTTACGCAATACCGAACGCGTTAAAATGGGACTGTATCAGTACAGTCCCATTTCCTTTACAAAGTCATTTATCCAGTTTATATACATTTGCTTGGCGCAGTGTATTCCGTCATTCGCGTACAGATCGGGTCTTGACGCGATAAGCTCCGAGCGTTCTTCATACGCGACTCCAAGCTCAACGCACAGCTCGCGCATCTGTTTATTGTATTTGGGAGCGCTCGCAAGCCTTGGCTGTGACTGCACCGCGGAGTCTTTTATTGGCCATACCGCCATAACGACGATTTTAGTATAAGGAAGCTCTTCTTTCAAAACGGTGAGCTGCGTTCTCAGTTCGCTCATAAAGCCCTCAATAAAATGGTCGGCATTGTCCATCTCGTTAAGTCCGTAGTGAATGAAAAGAACTTCAGGGTTGTAGTCGATTATTTTCTGCATATTTTCCGAGAGATGCTCTTCGAGTCTCGCGCCGACATGAGCGATAACGTTGCCTTCATTGGCTATTTTATAATCGGAAAAGCCGACGGTTATCGAATCGCCCACGAAAAGGGTGTTTTTAAAAAGCCCCTGCGTTGACAGCTTTCCGCTTTCAAGTTTTTGCGCGGTCTCCTCTGCTTTTTCTTTGTCATATCCGTAAGGATTGTAGCTTTGCTGATTGCTGCCGACAAAGCCTTCGACTTCTAAAAGCTTGAAACCGTTTGCGTCAGGGGTTGACGGAGACAGGGTCGGCAAAGGCTCGTTTGAATTGCCTCCGGTTTCGGCGGGAGCCTGCGTACTTTCGGCAGGGTCCGTTTTATTTTCGGGGGCGGAGGTCGATTCCTGCGCGGATTTGGTCGCTTCGCCTTGCGATTCCGTTCCTTCGTTTTTATTCTGCAAAGCAGTACTCGGCGTTTCCTGTACAGTTGTTTTGCCGCCGCAGCCCGCGGTCAGCGCGCATATGGCTGATATAAGTATAGCCGTACTTATTCTTTTTATTTTTATCATTGTGTTCACCTGTTTTACTTATTCTATTGTCACATTTACTATGACGTATTTTATTCCGTATTGGTACATGGTTTCAAAACTTATCCTTGAGTAGCGCGCAGTCGCCTCCGGTATCCATCCGCAGATATCGCTTATTCTGGCGCTTACATCCGCAGCAGTGCCGTCGTTAAGCTTTTGTCCCATGTTGTAGACGACGGCGTATTTGCGCACGCCAGCGGCGTAATTATCCGCGGCTATTTTTTTAACGTCAGCTTCGCTTGCGGCAAAATCGTATTTTATGCTGCCGAAGTTTTGTTTTACAAGCATTGCGACGGTCTGTAATTCGCCGTATTCAAGATACCTCGAATCAGTGCAGGCGTATTTATGCGTGTAACGGTCCGCGAAGTGGTCCTGGTTCATAACGCTGTCCGGAATCAGGAAATAGCTGTATCTGAGATTTGCGCCTCCGGCTGTATTCTGTGTTATGGGATCGTCCCATGTGGCGTCGATCTGATACCATACGCCGTCTATCCGCACGATATTCCACGCGTGGCTTTCACGGCTCTGACCATTGTCGGCAATGCCGTACACCATTTCAGTCTGTATGCCCGCTTTATGGCACAGCAGTGAAAACGCCTCGGCGTATCCCTGACATACGGCAAGTTTGTTGACAAGCGCTCCCTCCGCTGTGAACAAAGAGCGGTTGTTCATATCTATATGGGCGGGATAGTCCACGTTTACAACGATATAATCGTGTATTGCCTTTACCTTGTCAAATTCCGACATACCGACGTTCGTGATAGCGGTTATTACGGTGTCAGCCGCAGCCGCAGCGGCGTCTGACACGGCTATCGGAAGAGTTACTGACGACGGCGGCTGTACCGGAACGGCAGGAGCCGTAGAAGGGGACTCCGTCGGTTTCTGAGTCGGAGCCGGTAGGGGCGTCGTCTCGTTTGTCGGTTTTTGCTCAGGCTCCGGTTCGGGAGTTTGTGCAGGTTTTGCTTCGGCCTCCGTGGCGGGAGCCTTTGTAGCGGACTGCGTCGGCTTTGGTCCGTCCGTGTTTTGCGGTTCGGTCGTACTTTGAGGCGGAGAAACATCGTCAGCAGTCGTCCTGTCGCCGGCGGGATCGGTATTTTCCGTAGTATTCACGGAGCCGTCAAAGCTTTCGCCATCGTGTCCGGCGGTCTCGCTGCCATTATGAGTAAAGCCGTATGTATCGTTTTCACCGGCTGTATTTTTGTTCTGTGAAACGGGGATCTGTGTCTGAGATTCCTGTAATGACATTTTGCCGCCGCAGCCCGCGATCAGTGTGGATACAAGAATAAACGCGAGAGCAGCCGCAGCCAGATTTCTGATTTTTCCCATAATTTATACTCCGCCTTCCCCGTAATGTTCCGTATTGGGGTTCCCTGTGCCTAATATAGCATAACTGAAATAGAGGTTCAAGGAATAAATTTACAAAAAAATAAAAATTATGCAACCTTTTTGTCTCTCCTGTGGTGTATTATATAGATATATATCGGAGGACGCAATTTTGAACGGGAACAAGGCTGGGAAACTGACGCCGGACGAGCTTGTGGAAAAGTATTCCGCAATGATATACCGGCTCGCGTATACGCGCCTTCAGAGTATCCAGGACGCGGAGGATATAACTCAGGAGGTGCTTATAAAGTACATAAGGGCGGATAAAAGCTACAACGATGAGGAGCATAGGAAAATGTGGCTTATCAGGGTTACTTTAAACGCCGTAAAATCGCTGGTGTCAAGCGCGTGGAGAAGACATACGGTACCGCTTGACGACGCGGGCGAGATACCGTATGCGGAAAAGGAATCGACGGATATAGGCGAGGCTGTAAAAAAACTGCCGGAAAAGTACAGGATACCGATACATCTTTTTTATTATGAAGGCTTTTCCGTCAAGGAGATAGCAAAAGTGTCCTCGATGGCGGAGGGTACGGTCAAATCGCTTCTTTCCCGCGGAAGGGAAAAACTAAGATCAATGATTAAGGAGGAGGACTATGTCTGATAAGATTAAATCCGATTACAATAAATACGCTGACAAAATAAATCCGTCCAAGGAATTTACGTCACGGCTCAAAAATACTCTTAACGAGGAGGCAGGTAAGAAAAAGAAACCCAAAATACGTTATATAAGGCAATTTGCGGCGGCAGCGGCGTGCCTTATAGTTGCAATCGGCGCGGCGTTAGCCGTAAATTTGGGCTCAAGCTCCAGGAAGCCTGTGGCAGAGCCGGCGACGTCAGGAGTGGGCAACTATGCGGGTGAGGTAAATACCAGCTATCTCAATCCCGGAAAATTTGAAAATATAAGCTGGTACGACAAAAATCTTGCCGCCGACAGTCTGCCGCTTGCGCTCGCCGAAAAGATTGAGGATTCGCTGGATTATCTTTCTTATAATTTTGAAAATAAATTTGTAGACGCAAAGAATGCGGACAGTGAAACGCTGAATGGAATAAAGGCTCTTCTGACGGGCGCAAAGGAAACGGATGAGCGCGTTTCGGGAGAAAAGGTGTACTATATGGCGGTGTTTACCGACGGCACAGTGGCAAAATTCAGCGTTTCGGACGGAATTTACATTGAAATTTCCGGAGATGAAAAAATTTACAAAAAAATTCCAAATTAACGCAACCTTTTATCGACTGACGGAGTGTATATAGTGTAAGGGCGCCGGAGGACATGGTTTTCGCAATAATAATATCCGGAGCGGAAAGGAAAAAGTATGAGAAAAAAAATAGCAAGAATAACAGCGGGCATACTTGCGGCTATGACGATAATGACAGGCTGCGCAAGAGGCAATGATACCCAAAACGTCGGTGAAAGCAAGGTGGACGTAACGCAGAAGGAAACGGGCGGCGAGGAGGAAACAAAATCTCCGTCCGTTAATAAGCCGATGAACAACTACGGCGCGGCCGTGACCGTAGCCGATATCAAAAAAGAACACGGCTACGACGACAGCGGCGACATCATGCCTCTCTACAATGTTTCCGAGACAGAGAGCTTTGAATTTAAATTCAAGTTCAACGCGTACGACAGCGACGTTGATTTGTTTGATTTCGTGACGATACACACGGACGCTGCCTGCGGGAAAGCAAGCCAGATATACTACAACGCCGACCTGAAGGTCGAAGGGCAAACCTCGCTTCTGACGGTAGCTCCGATGCAGCCGGTAATGGGGAACGATTCGCAGGAGGACGATTATGTTCACGAAGGCGTGGACAGCTGGGGTAACGCGCCGATCTATTACATTGCGCTGCACTACGATCTTGAGGCGGACAGTCCAAAGAAGCTTGAAACGCCTACGATCATTCCTTTTACCGTAAAGCATGAGGTTACGGCACCGACTTTGCGCGGCGTTATCAGCGATGAGGGAAGGCTTTCTCTTGAATGGGACCCCGTTGAGGGCGCGGAAAAATATATAATATATAAGCTCACGGACGGTAAGCTTTATACGGGTGAGGACAATCATGCCATTAGCGGAGCGAAAAAAGGCTATGACTGTGCCGTTAATGTTGAGGGCGACCCCATTTATTTCTTCAATGACGGCGAAACAACGGAATGCAGCTTTGACGGATTTTCGGGACCTAACAGCCACAGCATTGCCGAGGTGGAATCTTTTACGGGAAGCCGCTCGAATGTCGGACAGAATTACTGCGTTAACGGCGAATATTATATTACCGCCGTCGTAAACGGCAAGGAGAGCGGTCTGAGCAATGCCGTTGCGACTGCGGGGATGGTTCTGCCGTATCAGATAGTTGAAGAAGACGAACTTCAGGGAAAATATCCCACGCCCGCCGATTTCCCTTCAGAGGTAAGGGTACTTAATATTGACGGAAGCGTGACCGTGAGAAAAGTAAGTTACGAGAGAACTCATGTTGTGTATTTTGACTTGGAGTGGGATGAGTACATTTACAGGGTGGAAGGCACATATCTTTACGGCACCGTAGGCTTTGAAGAGGATGAGGGGGAGCCGGAAAACTCTTCAAAGGCGTCGACCGAGAGCGGAAACACTCTTCCCAAGGATGAGGTAGACAGGATACCGGACGCGGAGGTAGATACGATAATACCTGCCGAAGACGGTACGGAATACGGGGACGGCGGTCTGATCGAAAATCAGAACGACAATACCAAAAAGCATCTTGAAAACGGAAACGCGGCGACAGTTCAGAATGTTCCCGAAGGCGTATATATAAACGCTGACAGCGCCGAGGAGGAGTGGCTTGCGCTCAATCTCGTTCAGGGAAATTCCGAGATTTCCGTAGAGGGCTTTACCGCATTACAGGATCCCTATGTGCTTATCGACACCTTTTACAAGGTTTATTATCAGAATCCTTATGTAATGGGAATAAGCAGATTTTCATACGATTATAATACAATGCTTTTCAAGGTTGATTTTGTATACGACAAAGAAACTATCGTTGAGAAGCAGAAGGCTATATCGGAGACGGCGGCGAAGGTCATCGCCGAAACGCTTACTCAGGACATGGACGACGAGCAGAAAATACTTGCGCTCTACGATTATCTTGTAAATAACGCGGTATACTGCAACGAGGCGCTTGAAGAGGCAAAGGAAAACAATTATGTCAAGACGGAAAATTCCAAATATGAGGATTCCTTTAACACCTACGGGGTGCTTGTGGACAAAAAGGGAGTATGTATGTCCTACGCGTATGCCTTCAGACTGCTCTGCGACCTTGCAGGCGTTGAGTGCGCGGTCGTGACGGGTTATCTTGACGGAACGCTTCCCCACGCGTGGAACACCGTCAAAATAAAGGACGACTATTACGAGATAGACTGCACGAACAACGCCGTCAACACGGGAATCCCTTATTTTCTGTATCAGGCGGACAGCGACCTTGCCTCGGATTCGGGCTATAAAAAAGACGATCTGTTTTGGCTTGACGCGGAGCTTCCGGATTTCGACGGCGACGACGGCAGCCTCGAATATTACAGAAGCAACAATCTCTGCCCCGAAAGCATGGAGGAGCTTAAGAAGCTGATAACGGATAACGTTAATGCCGACACAAAGTTTTTTGCGGTTCGCTGGCAGGGAGAGGTTGACATGGAAGAGTTCCAGAAGGCCGTGGTAGTGGCTTACAACGAGCTTGGACTTGAGGATAAGCTGAATACGCTTAAGTATGCGGTGATGGGCGGATTCATAATACTGCTGAATGAGTAAGAAATAAAAAATTTTGAATATCAGAAATACCTTCGTGATACTTGTACCCTTGTTGCTTATGCCGAAAGCAGCAAGGGTACTTATTATGTATAGCGTCTGATTATAATTTATGTGCTCGATCTGTGTGTTTCTCTAATATTCTGTATTTTGGAGTCCTTGCTTTAGCAGCATAACAATCTTATCATTTATATCAGCAAGTTCACGGAGTCTCAGCGAGATGTTTTTTCTTTGCCGTTTGTCCTGTAGAGCTTTAAGCTTTACATTAAAGCCTCCTCCGATGGCTTCAAGGTCATTACCGCCGTCATCGTTCCAGATTTCTTTGCAGCGTGAATAAAGCTTGCCGACTTCAATTAGAAATCCCATATCGGGGTTAAGCTTTATTGCTCGGTCAAGAAATGTGTGGCAGCAGCTTGCGTTTGTAGCGATTCCGCAGATATAGCTTGTGTAGTTTGACCACGGGTCAAATTCCTCCGGCTTGACATTATCGAATTTTCCTTTTTCTATATCGTCTGCCCACGCTCTGAACGCGCCTGCTCCGAAACAAAATTTTGGGGTGTCTGTGTTAAGGAGTTTGGGCAGCGTTCGTATTCTTTCGCGGTATATCTGTGCAAGTGAAGGTTTTTCAATTTTGCTGCCGATGAAAATCCAACCGGCGTTTTCGATATTATTGTTTAGAGATTTCTCAAGTGAAATTTGTTCGGGTCGGTCGCTGTTGCCTGTAATATATAACAATATATCGCCGTAATCTTCATAGCCTACGAGAACACGGATATATGGTTCCCCAAAATCCCACGCGATTACTGGTATGTTGTTGTTGATATAAGACATAAGATTTTTCTTATAAATTTCCTTATTTTTCCGCAAAATGGTTATCGGGACGAACTTGCTTGAATAGCCGCATTCTTTAAAAATTAATTCGATAAATCCGGAACTCCCCTCGCAAAGCTCAAAGCAATCTTCGGTTTCGCGGAGATAGGTGGTTGGCTTTTCATATAGCATATAACCGCTTACGCCTTCTCCCCTAAAATTTCCATAAGGATAATATTGTGCAAATACGTCGCCGGTTAATCCGGCAAAGAAATCGTAATCAAAATCCGGCTCGTTAAGGCACTCCATAATATACCGCGCGCATCCGTCGAACCAGTAATTTTCGCCGTATTCGTCGGTAACGAGTCTGTGTATTATCTGAATCATATTACGGTCTTTTGAGGTTACCGTAATATTTTTAAAAGCAGCAGGAATTTCACTGGTCATGGCTCTTTCCTTTGTTACAGATTATATCTGATTATACTATAAAATAAGGTGTAAAGCAATGTTTTAACTACTTCATATTCCTGAACGCCGAAACCACTTGCCTAACGGCTTCTTTTTCCTTTTCGTCCAGATCGGAAATGTCAAGGCAGTCCTGACGGGCGCTTCCGAGAAGGTAGTCGGTTGAAACGTGAAATACCGCCGCGTATTTTACAAGTATCTCGTAAGAGGGACGGCGCAGACAGGATTCGTAGCTTGAGATCGCGCTTGCGGCAAGCCCCATCATTTCGGCAAGCTCGCTTTGCTTGAGCCGTCTGTCCATTCTTAATTTTTTTAACCTTTCGCCGATTAGAACCATGTTGATTTCTCCTTTATGATTATTTATTTACAATTACAGTAAATATAATCATGCATTTGTTGGAGAAATCAGCGGCATGAGAATTATGGCTGTCTCTATGAAAACCGCCGAAAATATTTTATTTTAAATTTCTGAGCGAGGAAATAACTTGTATCGCGATTACCCTTTTTTCATCGTCGAGGTCGGAAATATCCAGATAATCCTGACGCTCAAGGCCGAGAAGGTAATCTGCTGAAACGTGAAAAAATCTTGCGTATTTTATCAGAACTTCTAAAGAAGGGCATCGCTTGTCGGTCTCGTAATTTGATATTGTGCTTACGGCAAGTCCCATTATTTCGCCAAGCTGGTCTTGATTAAGGTTTTTGCCAATTCTTAACTGCTTTAGTTTTTCACCCAATATAAGCATATCGTTTTCTCCCTTGTAATTATTTCTTTACAGATAGTGTAAATAAAAACACTATGCTATTGGAGAAATTAACTATGCAAATTGAAAAGTAAAGCGGATTTCAGCGAAAAAAGCGTTGAAATACACAGAGAAGGGCAAAGCCCGTAAAAGACTTTGCCCTTAATAAGCGTTGAATATAGATTTTTTAGCCGTTCGCAAGCGCGCACAGTTCTTCCAGCATTTTGGGGAGATCGGTCGCCATGTTTTCGTCTGAAAACTGGCAGGTCCCCACCGCTTTGTGACCGCCTCCGTTGTATTTAAGCATCAGATGTCCTACATCGACATCAGATGTCCTGTTTAAGATGCTGTAGCCGACTGCCGCGGAACAACCCTTGCCGCCGCGTCCGCTTACTATCCATGCGGATATGTTCTGTTCGGGGTACATGCTGTATATTAGAAAACGGTTGCCGGTGTATATGGGATCGACGCCGCGAAGGTCGGATATTATAACGTTGCCTTCTGTGCGAGTGTATTTGTGTACCATTTCCTTGAATTTTTCGGTCTGTTCGTTGTAGACCTCAATACGCTCGCGCACATCGGGGAGAGCGAGTATTTCCTCAGTAGTCATAGTGCGGCAGGCGTCTATCAGTTTTTCCATAAGCTGGTAGTTGGAGATAGTGAACTGGCGCCACCTTCCGAGACCCGTGCGGGGGTCCATCAGGAATCCGACAAGTATCCAGCCCTTGGGATTTAAAACCTCGTCTGCTGTGAGGTTGCCCGAATCGACTTTGTCAACGGCCTCCATCATATCGTCAAACTGGGGGAAGCGTTCCCTGCCTCCGTAGTATTCATAAATTATCCGGGCGCAAGAGGGGGTGATACGGCTTTCGCCCTTGTATTTTCCCTTCAACTCATTTCTTTCGTGCTCGCTGGAATGGTGGTCAAACCACAGTCCGCAGCCCTCCACAAAAGGAACGTTGGCAAGGCAGTCATTTTCGTTAATTTCAACAAGTCCGTCCTGCAAATCCTTTGGATGTGCGAATTTCCAACAATCAATAATTCCGGCCTCTTTGAGGAGAGCGCCGCAAGCGAGTCCGTCAAAATCGGAACGTGTGACTAATCTCATAGCTATACACCCTTGTATTTATAGTAGTAGTTATTATGGTCCCTCTCCAAGGACTATTACATTCTACAACAAATACGGATAATTTACAATACAAAACATCTATTCACCGTTCCTGAGAAAGTCAAACTGCGACATATAAAGCTTGTAATATTCTCCTTTGACAGCCATCAGTTCGTCGTGCGAGCCTTTTTCGACGATCCTTCCGTCGTCCACATACATAATGCAATCCGCGTTTTTGATGGTCGAAAGACGGTGCGCTATTATAAACGAGGTCCGCCCCTTAAGAAGCTCGTTCAAACCGCGCTGGAGAATCTGTTCGGTCTCGGTGTCGATGCTTGAGGTCGCTTCGTCTAGGATAAGTATTTTGGGATCGGCAAGCAGCGCGCGCGCGAAGGATATGAGCTGTCTTTGCCCCGCGGAAAGCCTGCTGCCGCGCTCGTTTATCTCGGTCTGGTAGCCGTTTTCCATTCCCATTATAAAATCGTGGGCGCATACCGTTTTGGCGGCGCGGATAACGTCGTCGTCGCTGACCTCGGTGTTACCGTAGCGTATATTATCCATTATAGTGCCGGAAAAAATAAAGCTGTCCTGCATCATTACTCCCATCTGCGTGCGCAGAGAATGGATAGTTACGCTTTCGATGTCAACGCCGTCGATAAGCACCTTGCCGAAGCCTACATTGTAGAAACGGCTTATGAGATTTACTATCGTCGTTTTGCCTGCTCCCGTCGGACCGACTATTGCGAAGGTATCTCCGGGCTTCGCGGTGAAATTTATGTTGTTGAGTATGGGGTGGCCGTCCTCGTAGGCAAAGCACACGTCCTTAAATTCCACCTTTCCTTTTATCGGGGGCATAATTCCCGCGTCGGGCGAATCCTTTACGGAAACCTTTTCGTCTATCGTTTCAAAAATACGCTCAAGGTACGAAACAGCCGTCAGAATGGAGTTGTAAAAGTTGGCGAGCGTGTTTATCGGCTGCCAGAAGCGGCTTATGTACGCTGTAAAAAGAATCAGCACGCCGACGGTTATCTTCGTGCTTCCCTGAAGCATCCAGCCGATTCCCAGCACATATATAAATGAAGTCGTGACGACCGAGATAATGTCAACGCACGGTCCCATAAGGAAGTTGAATTTTACGGCGCGCATCCACGAGCTTCTGTAACTGCCGCTCAGGGTATTGAAAATATCGGTGTTTTTTTCCTCCCTTGTAAAGGACTGCGTGACGCGTATACCGTTTATGCTCTCCGCGATATAAGCGTTTAAGTTAGACTGCTTGTTGCTCTGTATCTGCCATGCGCGGCGCTGTTTCTTCTTGATTAATATGACTACCGCGGCAAGCACGGGCAGACCGCAGAGACAGATGAGCGTCAGCCTGACATTTGCCGTCAGCATGAAAATAAGTATGAAAACAAGGTTGCAAAGATCGGTCACAGTGTTAATGATACCGTTTGAGAGCAGGTCGCTCAAATTGTTTACATAGTTTACGACGCGCACCTGTATCTTGCCGTGCGGACGGTTATCGTAGTAGGAGAAGGGCAGCTCCTGCAAATGTCCGAAAATATCGGAGCGCAGGCTGTGTATGATGTTCTGCCCTATGCTGTTGGTTATTTTTATTTTTATGCGCAGGCATATCGCCGAGTAAAGCGCGATAAGCAGCGTAAGACCGGAGTAAATAAACACTGTGCGCATATCCTTTGCGGGAATGCATTCGTCCATGACCTTCTGAAGGAATTTGGGGATGAGCATTACGAGCGCGGAGGATGAAAGCATAATGACTATAGCGAGTATCATCTGCTTTTTATAAGGAAGAATGTATTTTCCGAGCCTTTTGAGCTGGTTGATGTCAAAGCGGTCTTCAAGGACTTCGTCCACATCGTATTTATTACGCGCCATAATTTTCACCTCCGTATATTATGTTCCGGGCTGACATTTCTTTTTTCAGCTCTTCAGGAATCTCGCCATACTGAGTTTTGAAGGCTTTGGCGTAATATCCTCCCTGAGCCATCAGTTCGTCGTGCGTCCCGCGTTCGATTATTGTGCCCTTATCCATGACGAGAATAAGGTCCGCGTCGCGGATAGATGAAATCCTGTAAGCTATGACGAAAATAGTACAGTTTTTCTTGATATTTTTAAGCTGCGTCTGTATGTAGCTTTCCGTTTCCATATCCACGGCGGAGGTCGTGTCGTCGAGTATAAGTATGGACGGTTTTTTGAGCAGCGCGCGCGCAAGCGAGATACGCTGCTTCTGTCCGCCGGAAAGACCGACGCCGCGCTCGCCCACTATCGTGTCGTAGCCGTCGGGTAGCGACTGTATAAAGTGGTTCGCGTCCGCCATGACAGCCGCTTTTTTGACTTCTTCAAAAGGGCAGTCGGGGTGCGCGTAAGCGATATTTCCTTCTATGGTATCCGAGAAAAGGAATACGTCCTGCATAGCCATTCCGATATTGTCGCGCAGATTGTAAAGGTCCATTTCCTTTATGTTTGTTCCGTCGATAAGTATCTCGCCCTCGCTTACGTCATAAAAACGGCAAAGCAGATTCATTATCGTTGATTTGCCCGCGCCCGTCGAGCCTATAATGCCGACCGTCTGACCGGGTCGCACGCAAAAGCTTATATCCTCGACGATGTCGGTGTCGTCGGCGCGGTAAGCGACGTTTTTAAATTCTATCGCGCCCTCGAACCGGCTGCGTTCGGCGGTCTTTTCGGGAGTTTTTATCTCAGGCTCATGGCTGTATGTATCATATATTTTCTCCACGGAGGTAGTGAAACGGTGAATGTCGTTGACCCACCATCCAGCCATACGGAGAGGCACAGTGAGCATCCACAGATAGCCGTTGACCTTTACCATGTCTCCGAGCGTTATTTCTCCCTGTATTACCATGTAAGCGCCGTAAAGCATAAGGATTATGGTAAGCGCGTGTGAGAGTATTTCAAAAATCGGAAGAAAGCGCATCCATATGCGCGAGGCGGCAAGCTGCGCCTCCCTGAAACTGTCGTTCTCCTTATTAAATTTCTCGATTTCAAAGTCCTCTTTGGCAAAAGCCTTTACGACGCGGTTGCCGCTGACATTTTCCTGTACGAACGCGTTAAGCGAAGAAAAGCAGTTGCGCGTGCGCTGGAAAGCGGGCTTTACCTGTTTTGACTGAAGGTATGTGGTCAGCGCGGTAAAAGGCAGCACCGCAACCATGCAGAGCGCCAGCTTCGCGTTGACCGTGAATATCATTATCAGCGCGAAAATGAACATAAGCGAGTTTTCGTAGACGACGTAAATGACGTACGCGACAAAATGGCGTATCGCGTCCATGTCGCCCGTCTGCCTCGACATAAGATCGCCCGTTCTTTTTTTGTTGTAGAAGGTAAAATCCTCTCTCAGGAATTTGCGGTACACGGTATCGCGCATCTCATAGAGGATGCCCTGAGAGCATGATTCAAACACGACCTGATAGAAGTACCTCAGCGTACCTCTTAACGCTGTCACTCCAAGCAGGATAGCTATCATGTAAGGGAGCTTGTCATACTGTCCTCCGTTTATAACGTCGTCCACTATCATTCCCGATATATGCGGATTGATTATCGCGATGAAGGCAATTACCGTCGTCAGCACAAGCCCCAGCGCGAGAAGCCATCTGTATTTTTTAATAAAGGAAAGGAACCATTTAAAAGCAGTCATTTTCGCCGCCTCCTCTTTTTCTTTCTTTTATATAATATATATTTTTATACGGTTAAAATAAATGTAGTATCTTGCAGGTTTGATGTATTATTTTGTCTGTTTTGTTTTACTTTTCGATATACATCTAGTACAATGAAAAGAACGGAGGAGTGAGGATGGAAGAGATACTTTTTGAGGAGCTTAAGCCCACGTTTCTTTTCGCGTGGAAGGGCGTAAGGCGCAGGGACGAGAAGGAATACCACAGCCACGACGGACATATAGAGATAAGCTATGTCATATCGGGCAGGGGACAGTATAAAATCGACGGAGAGGTATATGACGTTGAGGAGGGCGATATAATGATATTCAATCCCGGCGTATATCATCAGGCGCTTGCCGCGAAAAGTCAGTTTACCGAGCTGTTCGTGGGATTCTGCGACGTGGATATGAACGGGAGGAAGAACCGTTTCGAGCTGCCCGATATGCCGCTTATCCATACGGAGGGCGAGCTTAAGCAGCGTCTTGCGAGGATAGCCGCGTCCATAGATACAGAGAACGCGGAGCAGAAGCCTGGCAGATATTTTATGCTGAGGACATATCTTGAGCAAATGCTGATACTTATTGCGAGGGAGCAGGTAAAGCCTGTAAAGTACGGTAAGGGTTATTCCTTTGAGTCCGTGAGCAAAAAATATGTGACGGAGCAGATAATCAATTATTTTGAAGAACATTACGCGGAAAAAATATCGCTTGACGCAATTGCCGAGAACATGTATCTCAGTCCTTTTTACATTTCCAGAATATTTAAGTCCGAAACGGGGGATACGCCGATACATCATCTCATAAATATCCGGCTTGAGCGGGCGATGGAGCTTCTGAAATCGGGAAGCTGCAACAGTATACGCGAGGTCGCGGAGAGCGTCGGCTACGAGGACGTTTATCATTTCAGCAAGCTTTTTAAGAAAAAATACAATGTTTCGCCGTCCAAGGTAAGGGCGGATTGAATGGAATGTTGACAAATCAACAACTATCGCGTATAATTTGCCGTGTGATTCAGAAAACATATAATGCGGCGGATAAGAAAACGCCGCGGATCAGGAGGAAACATGAGCATACGCATAGTGACGGATTCCGCATCAGATATCTCGGACAGTGAAAGAAAAGATGTGACCGTTATTCCGCTTAAAGTTAGATTCGGCGATGAGGAATTTATGGACGGCGTAGATATCAGCCATAAGGAATTTTACGAGAAACTTATCGAGACCGAGGAGCTTCCTATAACGAGTCAGGCGACTCCTTACGATTTTGAAAATGTATACAAGGAGGCGCACGCGTCGGGCGACGCTCTTATTGTCATAACGCTTTCTTCAAAACTTTCGGGGACATATCAGAGCGCGGTAATTGCCGCCGCCGATTACGGCAATATATATGTTGTTGACAGCGAGAATGTCACGGTCGGAGAGCACGCTCTCGTGGAGCTTGCGCTCCGTCTCAAGGATTCCGGCATGGAGGCGGAGGATATTGTGAGCGCCCTTGAACGCGAGAAAAAGAACATACGGCTTGTAGCTCTTCTCGACACGCTTGAATATCTCAAAAAGGGCGGCAGAATTTCAAAGACCGCCGCGGTCGCGGGAAGTCTTTTATCCATAAAACCCGTTATCGCGATAGAAAACGGAGAGGTCGTTATGCTCGGCAAAGCTCGCGGCTCACGCCACGGAAATAATCTTCTTGTCCAGAAAATAAACGAATCAGGCGGAATAGATTTCGATAAGCCTTATATTCTCGGCTACACGGGTCTTAGCGACGCGCTTCTGCGAAAGTATATCGCCGACAGCGAAGCGCTTTGGCGCGACGAGGCGGACAGCCTTGAGATAACGACTGTCGGTGCGGTGATCGGAACCCATGTCGGACCCGGAGCTATCGCGGTGGCATTCTTTGCGAAAGCAGAGAACTAGGGTTCATATCAGATAGAAAATAAAATGATTTTGAAGTAAAACACATTGACCTGACGGGAAATGTGTTTTATTATTTGTAGTAGAAACACGTTAGAAATTATTAGAATAGGAGGATATGATATTAGGACAAGAAATATTAAGAGACTGACTGCTTTTATTGTTGCGGTATTCCTCTCTTTTGTCAAAGTGCTTGTATATGTCGTAAATGCGCAGGATGCGGGCGGTACGAATGTATGGAATCCGGGCGGATTTGTTCCGGCTTCTGCAAAGGAATATGTCAGTGACAGCCTGCCGGAGATTATGGCTTCCGCAGTCTGCTTTGCGAGAGATATTAAAAATGATGATTCCATAGATTATAATTTAAAGCTTGGTGCTCCGTATATCATATACAATTTTGACGAATATCAGGACGAAATTTATTACTATCCGCTTCTTGAGGACGGAAAAACGGAGTTTCTGCTCGCGGTGATAGGGACGGAGGGCGGTTACGTCCATGAGCTTTCAATGGGAGGAGAAATGATTTATTTGCTGAATGAGTTAGATTATCCTGACAGTGAAGTTTTGTTTTATGTAATTGACGGCGAGCTATGCTATGAGACGAAAAACAGCGGAGAAAGAAATCTGGATACATCCGCTGTGTATCGGTCCGGTGCAAATCTTGACGCGGATGAGCTGTCGTTTTTACCTAAAAGTTACGAGGAAAAGAGTCGTATAATATCAGATAAAATCAGTAACTTTAAGGCGGTGACTCCAGTGAAGACTGATACAGAGCCGTTTGACAATTTGAGATTCGGAAAAATAATTCCTTTGAGAAGTCCGCAAAGGCAGTATAATACGGAAATGTGCTGGGCGTGTGTGGTGGCAAACATAGTAAATACGCTTAACTGGACATATTACACGGGATATGACATCTGCAACCGTATGGGAATCGGCTTCTATTCCGGCGGCGACATAGAGGATATGAAGCTTGCGCTTTCATATTACAGCGTCGATTACAGGAGAACGGACGACTGCATAAGCTGGGAAAACATGAAGAGGAACATCGACGGGGGCTATCCTGTCGCGGTGCTTACGGTCGATACCGCGGAATATAAAACAGGGCACACCGTTACGCTCATGGGCTATGAGCAGGGGAAAAAGTACAGCGAGAATTATATGTATTTCTGGGATTCGGTAGATGGTAAAAATAAGGATACTGGGGCACTTAAAGATTTGGGGGACAATTACCATAAAGTAAATTATGGAGAATATATTTTCTTTGTAAAAGGAGATAAAGCATATCAGTGGATACAGACACTTTCAATGTATTAGTCAGGGGGTAAGGTTATGATAAAAAAATTGATGCTTATATTTTTTACAACGCTTTGTCTTTGCACTGCGTGCGGAGAGGCTTCTGTACAGCGTACACCGACAATTTCAGAGGATAAAATTGACTGGGATAAATATTATACTTATAAGGATATATATACACTTTCACAGAAGAGGATAGAAGAAGGGGAGGTTATATATCTTGAGGACGCGGACAGTCTGGTTGACGACGCAATAAAAGAGTGCCGTATTCAAATGAGCAGAGAACGGGAGAAGCATTTAAGCGGTAAAAAGGAATATAACACGGAGGAAGACTATAAGGCTTATGACAAATTTTTAAACCGCAGAGGGTATTATATTTCTTTAATTCCCGTAACAAGATATGACAATAATCTGAATATGCTGTGGGATTGTTTTGTTCTGTATATTTTTGGCGAAGATACGAAGCCGACAGGCTACGCATATGTCAGCGAGCTTAACGGCAGGCTGGAGATTAGAATAGAACTTATGAGAGAGGAACAGCTTATTTACGCGGCACGGAGCAAGCCGGATAGTGAATTTATTATGATTCAAAGCACAAGGGGCGGCTCGATATATCGCGAACAAAAATTGCTAGGAGAAGATAATTACATATATGAAAATAACCAATATATTGAATCGGGAATAACAAGTGCCATAAACTACAAATGCGACGGCGACATTTTCCATGCTCTTCCCGAAGAGATGCGTTTTTCTTATAATGAGTTGTGCGATAAAGAGAATCTGAGGTGGATAGAATTTGAAAAGGTGGAATGAATTGGACTTTGGAGGAAATACGTACGAACAATACGATATAGATAAGTAATCTGAAGGTAATTAGTTTGAGAATAAGAAATGGTGATAAACAAATGAATACAAAATACAATATGATTATTATTAAAGGCGAAATAAAGACATCTGAAATAAAGTCATGCATGTACAATAGAGCTACTCAGAAGTGGGATGTCAAATTTAATAGTGAAAAAATATATCCATATGCGTATTATAATGTAGAATGGCTAAAAAACCCTAAGGTTTTAAATACGAATATGTATCATATTAGCAGAGGAGGACGTGAGTTCTTTGGCATTAAGGCTATATATGAATTTAAAGGTACATACGAGTTATATTGGCATATTTGTTTTGACAATGGTAGTGAAAGAGATTATCTCCGGAGTGAATTACAAATTATTGAATCTTGTCTTAGTCAAGACAAATGTGCGAATGTATTTCAATACATAAAGCAAATTGCACGTTTGAATGATATTAAGAATAAAGAAACTGGTGAAAAGTTATTGGTTAAGAGATTTGACAAAATCTCTTTTATAGGCAGTGATGTAGCATTAGCTAAGTATTTAGATCCGTCGTCATTGCAATCTGGGGAAATGAGGAGTGAATGTATACCAATTTTTCCGTTTGGATGCAATAACAGTCAATATAAGGCTGTAAAAAATGCTATGGAGAATCAGATAAGTGTTATACAGGGACCGCCCGGAACAGGTAAGACACAAACGATATTGAATATTATTGCTAATTTATTAATGCAAGGAAAAACTGTGCAGATAGTATCCAACAATAATCCGGCGATTGAAAATGTATATGAAAAATTAGCCTCTTCCAAGTATAATTTGGGTTTTGTTGCCGCGATATTAGGAAGTTATGAAAACAAGAAACAGTTTATTGAACATCAGGAGACAAATTATCCCGATTTTTCTTTGTGGAAAACAGAAGAAAATCCAAACGATTTGTGGAATAGAATAGCAGAGCAATCAGCTCAGCTAAAAGTTGTTTTTGATAAGCAGGAGAAACTGGCATGTTTAAGACAGGAGATTTCACAGTTGCTCACTGAACAGGAATACTTCAATCAATACGTCGATGAATCCGATGTTAATACAGAAAGCATAAAGTTCAAAAAAAATCTGTCCTCAAGGCATTGGATGGCGTTGTGGCAGGAGTGTCAGTTGATTTCAGAAAAGAAAACAGCAATAGGATTTTGGTTTAAGATAAAGGCTTTTTTGAAATATGGGGCAACAGATTGGAATTTCTATAATCAAGGTATTTCAAAGATAATTACAACTTTTCAAGCTATGTATTATAATGCAAAACAAGCGGAGTTATCTGCTGAGATTGCAGACATTGAGAAGTACTTAACTAGTGTGAATAAGAATCTTCTTCAAGATTTATGCAGCCAATCAATGGTTGTGTTAAAAGACAAACTGGCAAGAAAATATGGAAGAAACGACAGTAGAAAAATTTTTTGTGAAGACAATTTGTGGAATAAGCCATATGAGGTTTTGGATGAATACCCAGTTATATTAAGTACGACATTTTCATCAAGGAATAGCTTAAATTCAAGTGTAGTATACGATTATCTTATCATGGATGAGGCATCACAGATAGATATTGCGACTGGGGCATTAGCACTTTCATGCGCAAAAAATATTGTTATTGTCGGTGATACAAAGCAGCTTCCTCATGTTGTTACAGACGATATAGAAGCGGAATCAAAAGTTATATTTGAAAACTTTAATGTGAATGAAGGATACCAGTATACAAAGAGCTTTCTGCAATCCATTTTGGAGGTTCTGCCAAATGTAACACAAACATTGTTGAGAGAGCATTATAGATGTCACCCTAAAATAATTGATTTTTGCAATCAGAAATTTTATAGGGGTGAATTGATTATAATGACAAAGGACAATGGAGAAGAGGATGTCTTGTCGGTGGTGCAAACAGTTGCAGGAAATCATGAACGCAATCATTATAGCCAACGTCAGATAGATGTTATTAAAAATGAAATTATACCAAAATATAATTTAGACCCAGAAAATACTGGAATTATAGCGCCGTACAAAAATCAGGTAGAAGCATTAAGCGAGGAAATAAAAGGTATTGATGTTGCTACAGTACATAAGTTTCAGGGCAGGGAGAAAGAAAATATTATTATATCTACTGTAGACGATGAGATTTCTGATTTTGCAGATGATCGGTATTTAGTTAATGTTGCGGTGTCAAGGGCAAAAAAGAGATTGATGTTGGTCGTAACAGGAAATAAACAAACGAAAGAACGCAATATAATAGATTTGATAAATTATATTCAATATAATAACTTTGAGGTGACGGAAAGTAAAATTTATTCAGTTTTTGATTATCTCTATAAACAGTACACGAAAGAAAGAATGACATATTTGCAAAAAAATAAAAAAGTATCAGAATATGATTCAGAGAATCTGATGTATTCATTGATAGAGCAAATTATATCTGAAAGCAAATATTCAAGTTTTGATATTATTTGCCACTTTCCATTGAATATGTTAATTAAAAATCTAGAATTGTTAAATGAACAGGAATGTCAATATGCAATGAATCCGGCAACACATTTGGATTTTTTGATTTATAACAGAATTGGTAAAAAACCTGTCTTGGCGATTGAAGTTGACGGATATGAATATCATAAAGAGAATACAATTCAGGCTTCAAGAGACATATTAAAAAATCATATTATGGAACTGTATGAAATTCCGTTGCTGAGATTTAAAACTAATGGTAGCGGCGAAAAAGGAAAAATTATAGAGATGTTGGATAAATTGATTGAATAACGGGGGTTGCATCTGGTAGCCAGAATGGATACAATCATCGTGGAATCAATATATTTTGCGATCGGAGATACGACATTGGAACAGATAAACAGAATTTTGAATAATCCCCAGAATATCAATACAGATTTTGTAATTCATATAAAAAGCCAAAATGAGCTGAACGAGTTGATACGGATTCTGGAAAAACATAAATTTGAGATTGAACTGAACTTGTTTTCGGAAAGTTTGGGAGAGTGGATGAAAAGGGCGGGAGAGACCGATAAATATAACACCTGCTTTAGGATAAAGAACCGCGAGAATGACAAATGTGTGGCGTGGAACCCTTCGATCGAGCACTGGCGGTTATACTGCAAAGATATTATTGAGCTGGAAAACGGAGAAATCGTTTTTAATGAGGGGAAATACACGCAGGAAACTGCTGAAATTGAAGCAGGTAAAATTATGGAAGAGATCGAGGAGGGAGGATATCTGAAAAACATATACGGAGAAATGACCGAAGAGCAGATTACTGCCGCTTTGGTCGGTCGTAAGTAAATTTTGCCGCAGATTAAAATTAAAAAAACATGTAAAACGCCGGACAATCCGTATTTTTTCCGTCATAATTGCATTTTTTCCGTGTTTGTGGTAAACTAAACAACAGGAGTATGCGATAGGTGCGGTATGGAACAGATAAAGGAGCTTACGAAGCGGCTTATAGCAAACAGCTTTAAGGAGCTGTTGCAGCAGATGCCCTTTGAGAAAATTACAATAAAGACGATAACGGATCACGCTAATGTGATAAGACCTACCTTTTACAATCATTTTCACGATAAGTACGAGCTTGTGGAATGGATAGTTCAGGAGGAGATACTCAAGGCGGCGGCGTTAAAGCTTGATTCGGGCGAGGGCGACGAGGCGGTACGGATAATCCTTACGGGATTTTATGAGGACCGTGAGTATTACCGGAAAGCGTTTGACATAATCGGTCAGAACGGTTTTGAGGCGACGCTTTCGGAGCGCCTTAAAGAGATAATCGAAAAGGCGTACAGCCATAAGAAGGCGGTCAAGGATTCTCCGGTGTCGGCGGGGCTTGCCGTCAGATATTATGTTAGCGGTATAATCACCGTCATCAGGTACGCTCTTTTTGAGGCGGGCGAGAGCACCATTGAAGAAATTATTAATATGTACACATATCTTATGAAGCACACGATATTTGAACTTTTGGACTGACGGCTACATTTTACCAAAAATGTAGCCGCTTTTTACATTTTGGGTAAAATGTAGTCGTAAAATACATGAAATTCAATTTGTATATGGATTTTGTGTATTTTTTTTTATAAAATTCAGAGGTATGATTCAAGGAAAATGTCAAGTCGGATTCCTGAATGAAAGGCTTTGATTTAATGGATATCGTAATGATTTTACTTATAGGCTTCGGGCTGGCGTTCGACGTGTTCGCTATCGCCGTTTCGCAGGGCTCGGTGCTGGGCAGCGTCCGGGCGAGGGGCATAGTTCTCATGTGCCTTATGGTGTGCGCGTGGCAGGTCGTGGCAATGGCAATCGGATACGGAATTGCTTCTCTTTTGCATATTGAGAATATGTCGGAGAGTGTACAGAAGGTATGGAGCATCCTCTCCGCGTTTATTCTTATCGTCTTAGGCGGCATAAAGCTTTTTATCATATATTTCAAAAAAGCTGTGCCTGAGGCGCGCTCGGACATTGATTTTAAAAAGACCTGCGCGATCGCGTCAAGCACGAGCATTTATACGCTTTTCGCGGGAATCGCCTGCGGATTTTTGATGCTGAACCCGGTCCATATGGGCGCGGTAATATGTATTCTTACTATAGGCATCGTGATTGCCGGAGTTTATGTTGGGTACCGCAACGGAGAACTTGACAAAAGAGTATACTGGACAGGAGGAATCCTTTTGGTTATAGCTGGTCTGCTTACTGTTATGCAGTATATCGGCTGGCAGTTTCACGGCTAAAAGGAGCGGCGGGAATGCTTGAGTTTTTGCAGAAAGCGGCGGCGAAGGCGGGCCGCGGGCTTATGACGGCTTTCGTGAGGATAGGCTTCAGACCGAAGGTCAGATACATAGACAAGAACAGGAAGAAATGCAAGTATGGCGAGCCGGTGATTTTTGTCGGCAACCATACGAGCCATATGGACGGACTGCTTACATCGGTGGTTCTTGCGCCGAGCAAGGGCTGCATACTTGTGGCGAAGGATTGGTACGAGAAGCCGAAATTCAACTGGTTCCTAAGGAACAACAGATGTATTCCTATGGATAGGTTCGGACTTGACACGGGCTGGCTGAGGCTTTCGTCCGCGGCGATGAAAAACGGCGAATCCGTAATAATTTATCCCGAAGGCCGCACCGGCAAGGATGAGGAACCGAGGGAATTCAAGTCCGGCTTCGTAATGCTTGCCGTTATGACTAAGGCGAAGATCGTTCCGTACGCCGTTGACGGGGACTACAAGGTGGTTTTCGGCAGTAGACAGAAAATGCTTATCGGCGAACCGACAGAACTTACCGCAGAGGGCAAGGGGCTTAAACCCGACTACCTTGAAAAAGAAAGCGAACGCTTCAGACAGATCGTAATAGATCTTAAGCATAAGATTAAGGAGGAACTTTGAAATGATTTACGATAAGCTTTTGGAGATATTCGGAAACGTGATACCGGAGGTCGACTCTTCCGAGATAGGAATGGACAGCTCCCTGACCGAGGACTTGGGACTTAATTCGCTTACAATGATGCTTTTAGCGGTGTCCATTGAGGACGAATACGACATTAAATTTGAGGACGCGGACGGGCTGAAGACCGTTAAGGACGTATGCGCGTACATAGAAGAAAAGACTGGACGGAAATAGTGTCCGCGTTTTTTCAGGCGCAAGGAGAATATATGACTAAAATTGGTTTGGTATTGGAGGGCGGAGCCTTCAGAGGTGTTTTCACCGCGGGAGTTCTGGACGTCCTTATGGAAAATAAAATAGAGTGCGATTATGTTGTCGGCGTGTCGGCGGGCGCGGGAAACGCTATGAGCTATCTCTCAAAGCAGCCGGGAAGGACGCGCAACGTGATCAAACCCGGAGACCACAAGCAGAATTATTTCGGCATGAAGCATATACTCAGGCACGGCAGGTTCCTCAACCTCGATATAATGTTCCATGAGTATCCCTACAATCAGTTTCCGTATGATTTCGACGAATTTTACAGAAGTAAGATTGAAAATGAAGTGGTGGTAGCTAATTGTGAGACAGGTAAGGCTGAGTATTACGACGAGAGAAAAGACATCGACAGGCTTCTGAATCTTTGTAAGGCGTCCTGCTCGGTTCCGATAATGTGCGCTCCTGTCAAAATAGGAGATTACCACTACCTTGACGGCAGCATATGCGATTCGATTCCAATCGAGCGCGCTCTCTCAAAAGGCTGCGATAAGCTTATAGTCATAATGACGAAAAATGTCACGGAAACGCCTACCGACTACGGGAAACTTAAAGGCGTTATGAAAATGCGATATAAACGAAGGTATCCCTTGTTTTATGAGGCTCTTCTCAAAAGGACTTCGGTTTACAGAAAACAGCTCAAAAAGCTCAGGCAGCTTGAAAACGAAGGCATAGCGCTTGTGCTTCGCCCGGATATCGAGTGCATACATAAATTCGAGCAGAAAGATGAAAAGGTCGAGGCCTTTTATCAGAACGGCAGGAGCGTGGCGGAGAAAAATCTTGACAGACTCAGGGAGTTTATGTCTGACGAAGAAACGGTCCTCAAGGTCAGCGGAGGTATGGCGTGAGTATGAAGACTCTTATTATCAACGGCAGCCTTAAAGGAGACGCGAGCCATTCGATGATGGTGGCGAGAAGCTTTGCCGACGGTCTGCGTGAGGCTTCGGACTGCGGGATCGAGGAGCTTGAGCTTGGAAAGCTTGAAATAAACCATTGTACGGGTTGTTTTGGCTGCTGGAAGGTAACGCCGGGACAGTGCGTGATAAAAGACGATATGGACACGGTGCGCCGTAAGATGCTTGAAAGCGACGTTATCATTCTGAGCTTTCCGCTGTATTTTTTCGGAATCTCCTCAAAGATGAAAACAATGCTTGACCGGCTTCTGCCTTTTAAAATGCCCTACAAGGGCAGGCTTGCGACAAAGGACGACCCTGTGATAATGGATTTCAGATATGATTTCGGAGGCAAAAAGCTTGTGCTTGTGTCCTCATGCGCGCACGCGTCGACCGACATCGTGTATGAAGCGGTGACAAAGGAATTTGACCTTATATGCGGACCGGGCAATTACACTGCGGTATTCTGTCCGCAGGGAGAGATCCTGATGCTGGACAAAATGCAGCCCATACTTAATAATTATCTGGGAAAAGTCAGAGCTGCGGGCGCGGAGTTCGCAAGATGCGGCTCTCTTGATGAGAAAACGCGCGCCGCTGTATGCGCGCCGCTTATTCCGGTGAGGGCGGTCGAGAAAATGATGACCGGATATTGGGAGGATTACCCGCAGTAAGCGGTATTAACTAAGGATAGGAAGGGTTAAAAAATGGGAATGCTGAGGTTTTATTATGTGGCTCTGTCGAGTCCGCTGTTTGTCACTAAGATGGTGTTCCGATGCAAAAGAGTGAATAAGCATCCGGAGGAATACACCGAGGAGGAGCGCTACCGCATGGCGCAGCGCATCATGGACCATATGAGAAGGCGCGGGAGGGCGACCACCAAGGTATACGGACTTGAGAATCTCCCCAAAGAGGGCGGCTACATAATGTATTCCAACCATCAGGGCAAGTACGACGCGCTCGGAATACTGCTTAACCACAAGGAACCGTGCTCCGTTCTTATGGAAAAGAACCAGTCCGAGAAGATCGTGGCAAAGCAGGTGATAGATCTCGTGGGCGGCAAACGCCTTGATTTCAAGAATCCCAGGCAGATGCTCGCGACGCTCGGAGAACTTGCGGCGGAGGTGAAGGCGGGCAAACGCTACCTTATTTTTCCGGAGGGCAGATGGGCTGACAACAAAAACACGCTTCTTCCCTTTAATTCCGGCTGCTTCAGATGTTCGCTTGAATCCCGCACGCCGATCGTTCCGGTGGTGCTTATAGATTCCTACAAGGCTTTGAACGGCAATTCGTTCAAAAAAGCGGTCACATATATTTATTTTCTGCCCCCGATTCCGTATGAGGAATATAAGGACATGAAGAAAACAGAGATAAGCGCCATGGTCAAGGAGCGTATCCAGAAAAAAATAGATTTTGAGCTTGCGGTGCGCAGGCAAAACGCGAGAGAGAAAAACAATGGTTAATTATTCGTCAGAGCAAAAAGAATATTTCGAGAGGCTTATCGAGCCGGAGGATATGGCGAAGCTGCCGCTTTATCATACCTTCTGCGAGCTGCTTGAGAACTGCCGCGTTAATTTTGCGGACTGTCCGGCGATAAGCGATATGGTGAATACCGTTACTTACCGCGAGCTTTACGACAGAATAGCGGTAAGGCGAGACTTTATATATTCTCAGGGCTTCCAGAAAGGCGACAATATCGCTGTGCTTGCGCCCAACGGACTTGCGGCTATGGAGCTTTATATGGCGATCCCGACGGCGGGCTGTACGGTCATAATGCTTCCCTCCGCGCCGAATGCGCTTGGCAGCGAAGAGCTTCGCAGGATAATCGGCAAATTTGATATCAAGGCTGTTTTTGCCGCGCCTGAGTTTGCGGAAGTTACGAATGCTTCGGGAACGAAGGTTTTTGACATTGACGCGACCTCGGACAAGGCGGCTCCTATGGCGGAGGTTTCGCCGGAGGATACGGCGGTCATATGCTTTTCGGTGAATAACGACGCGGGCAATCCTTACGGCGCTATGCTTTCGCACAGGGCTATAATGAGGGCGGCGCACAACGGACTTTTCGTGCCGGGAAAACCCTTCGGACAGAGGACGGTAGCGATACTTCCGCTCTCCCATGTGTTCGGCGCGATACGCGGGCTTCTTACCTGCATATACACGGGCGCGCTTGTATACGCCTGCGAGGATATGAGCAATATCGTATTTGACATACCGAAGATGAGGCCGACTATACTTACTCTTGTTCCGGGACTGGCGGAGATGGTCCTTTCGGTCGCGAGGATAAAGGGAAAGGATTTTTTGGCGGGAATAGAAACGATCATATGCGGCGGCGCTTATGTGCAGCCGAAGCTGATAAAAATGGCGCGCGATCTGGGAATAACGCTTTTTTCGGGCTACGGTCTGACGGAGGCCTCCAATATAGTTACCGGAAACGTCGATACCGACAGGATACCGGATTCGATAGGAAAGGTTTATCCGGGAACCGAAGTGCGCATAATAGATGGAGAGATACAGGTCAGGGGCGACGTCGTGATGAAGGGGTATTATAATGACCCCGAAAGGACGCGCGAGGTCTTTACGGAGGACGGATGGCTCAGGACCGGAGATCTTGGAGAATTTGACAGCGAGGGCTTCCTTCATATAACGGGACTTCGCAAGAATCTGATAATACTGCCGAACGGTGAAAATATTTCGCCGGAGGAGCTTGAGCGTTATTTCGGAAAGCTGCCGGAGATCGAAGACTGCCTGATACGGGAGGACGAACTCAGGGGCCGTCCGCTTTTAGCCGCCGAGATAAAGCCGGATATGGATCATTACGCCGGATGGGACGCAAAGGATATAGAAGCCGACTTAAAGGCAAAGGTGAGGGCGGAGAGCGAAAAGCTGCCTTCATACAAAATGGTGACCAAGACTGTCGTTAATTACGAAGCTCTTGACCACACGGTAAAAGACAGGTATTTTAATATTGTATGGTAGAAACAGCAAAGGCTGATCTATATAAATTTTTTAAGGAGAGTTAAAAAGATGGACGCAAAGCAGACAGAAATCGCAGAGAAGATCAAAGGAATCCTCGTGGAGAATCTCAGGATACCCGCTGAGGAGCTTGACTATGAAATCGAGCTTTTCGGAGACGGAATAGGACTTGATTCAATCGACTCGCTTGAGATCATCGCCGGAATCGATCAGGAATTCGGAGTACAGATGACGGGCGTTGCAAGAGAGAATTTCTTTAACATTGAAGCTCTCAGCAAGTATGTTATGGAGCATTTGGAGGCATAATTCCGTAAGCGCGGAGTTGTGTTATGCGGGTATACGGAAACTAACGGCAGTTTGCTCCTGTGCCGTATCCCGCGGCAGTAATGCCGCCATGCCGGGCGGCGGATCATTTTACGGCAGGTGAAGTTTCCCGGACGGGATTTTATAATATTGAGGTATAAAAAATGGCAGATAATGAGAAAAGATGCGTTATTACCGGACTTGGAATGATAAACGCCATCGGTAACAGCGTGGAGGAAAGCTGGAACAACTGTATTGACGGTGTTTCTGGAATCAAAGAAGTAAGGTCGATAGATACAAGCGGGTGCTATGCTCACATGGGAGCCGAGTCTGCGGAGCATTTCGATGTTGACGCGGGCGACGACGCGGATAAAATGGACAGGGTGTCCCTTTTGTGCGTGAAGGCGGCGAGAGAGGCGCTTGCCGATTCAGGGATAGAGATAAATGCAGACAACGCCGAAAGAGTGGGCGTTATCATAGGAAGCTGCGTCGGCGGCGCGGTAAGCATTCAGAAATTTTTTACCGACAGGGAGGAAGATCCGGACGGAGGCGATCCGGACGACATAATCAAGATGCCGATAGGCGTTATCGCCAATAACGTGGCGAAGATAGCGGGCGCGAAGGGCGTTGTTACCAATGTAGGAAACGCGTGCGCTGCGAGTACGATAAGCATTGAGTATGCCTGCGACCTTATACGCGCGGGAGTGGGCGACGTATTTATCGTCGGCGGCGCGGATTCGTTTTCGGCGCTGGCTTTCGGCGGCTTTACGGCGCTTCACGCGCTTGATACCGACCCCTGCTCTCCTTATAACAAGAGTAAGGGAATAACGCTCGGCGAGGGTGCGGGAATTCTTATCGTAGAGTCGTATGAACACGCGAAGGCGCGCGGCGCAAAGATATACTGCGATGTGTTAGGAGGAGGCATAAGCTCCGACGCACATCATATCACGGCTCCCAGACCCGACAGCGAGGGACAGATGAACGCAATGAAACGGGCGCTCTCCAACAGCGGTATGCAGCCATCCGACATAGACTATATCAACGGACACGCGACGGGAACGCCGCTTAACGATTCAACGGAAATACAGGCTATGCAGACCATTTTCGGAGATAACGAAAATACCTGCGTGGATTCGACCAAATCAATGGTCGGACACTGTCTCGGCGCCGCGGGTGCGGTCGAGGCAATTTACACTGTCAAGGCTTTGGGCAGCAACACAGTGCCGCCTACTATCGGATATTCCGAAGAGGATCTGATTAATCTCAAAGAAAAAGCAGGAAAGCTTGATTTTGTTCCCAATGTTAAAAAGGAGCATGAGATCAAGTACGCAATGACAAATAATTTTGCCTTCGGAGGAAATAACGCGAGCGTTATTTTCGCCAAGGAGCCTAAGGATATAAAGCCTCTTGAGAATAACCGCGTGTATATCACGGGCTTCGGTCTTGTAAGCTCTGTGGGAAACAGCGTTGAAGCTTATATAGACGCGGCAAATGGCGGCGGCGCTCTATCCGCTGACGGCGGCTCTCTGACGGCGGAGGTAGGCGCTGAGGATTTCAAGGAGCATGAGATCAAGCTCGCTTTTTACAGAAAGCTTGACAAGCTCAGCCAGACGCAGGTCGTTTCGGGACGCTCATGTCTTAAAAACGCGGGCGTTGAGGTAAGCGCCGAAAACGAGACCGACATCGGAATGATAGTAGGGACGGCAGACGGTCCCGCGACCGAGATAATCAATTTCCACGAGGGGCTTATAAAGAACGGACTTCATGCGGGAAGCGCCTTTATTTTCCCCAATACCGTATACAACGCGGCGGGCGGCTACCTTTCGATAAATTCGGGGGTGAAGGGCGTGAACGTAACGCTTACAAACGGTATGCAGGCAGGTCTTCAGAGCATATGCTACGCGTACAACACCGTGCGTGACGGAGCCGAGAAGATGATGATGGCTTGCGGAATGGACGAGAACACAGAAATAACGAGACTGCTTTACGACAAGCTCGGCTATCTCGCAAAGGACGGCGGCGATATGCCATATGCTCTCAAGGGAAAAGAATTTGTTCTAGGAGAGGGAAGCACCTCCGTGATGCTTGAGAGCGAGGAAAGCGCAAATGCGCGCGGCGCCGTAAGATACGCCGAGGTCGCGGGCTACGCTATGACGCATGAGGCGGTTTCCGTGGGAACGCTCGCAGGTTCAGGCGCGGCGCTTGACAGGGCGATAAAGGACGCCTGCGCAGGCGCGGGAATTTCCGTGGACGACATAGACGCTGTCGTAGGCTTCGGAAACGGCAACAAGACGGTCGATTCGATAGAGATGGATTCCTATGAGAGAGTGTTCGGGGACGCGAAGAAGCCCGTTCACAGCGTAAAGACGGTAGTCGGAGAATCGAGGGCTGCTGCGGCTTCTCTTTCGGCGGTTCACGCGGCGCTGATGCTTTCGGGCAGACTTGCGCCTGAACAGCAGGCGTTTATATTTGAAAACAAAGAAGCAAAGACCGTTACGACCGACATCACGCAGTACAGGAACGTGCTTGTTACAAGCTTTGCGGCGGGCGGTTCATATACGGCGGTAGTTCTCAAAAAAGCATAAAAATTTAACGCGCCCCGGGCTTAGTCCCGGGGTAAGCGTATGAAAATACCATTGTGCGCAGAAAGCGGAAAGGATAAAAAATGAGTAAAACAGCGATAGTGACGGGAGCTTCCCGCGGAATAGGAAAGGCGTGCGCCCTAAGGCTGGCTAAAGCCGGAATGGACGTTGTCGTAAATTACAACAGCAGCGAGGAAGAGGCGGTAAAGGTCGTAAACGCCATCAAGGAAATGGGGCAGGAGGCTGTCGCCATAAAGGCGAACGTATCCGACCGCAAGGAGGTCGGGACGCTTTTTCGCGAGGCGTATAAACAGTTCGGGCATATCGACGTGCTTGTGAACAATGCGGGCGTGGTGGACGACGCTTATCTTCTCATGCTAAATATGGACTCGCTCGACAGAAGCATGGACATAAACGTAAAGGGTTATTTTTACTGCTGTCAGCAGGCGGCGCTTAAAATGTTCAAGCAAAAGAGCGGCAAGATCGTCAACGTATCCTCGGTAAGCTCAAAGCTTGCGCTTGCGGGGCAGTCAGTGTACAGCGCTACCAAGGGGGCTGTCAATTCCATGACCGCGACGCTTGCAAAGGAACTCGCGCCCTACGGCATTCAGGTAAACGCGGTCGCGCCGGGCTTCATCGGTACGGAAATGATAGAGGCGATTCCGGAGGAAAAGAAAGCGGAATACTTAAAGAACATACCTATGGGGCGTCTCGGAACGGTCGAGGAGGTCGCCGAGGTCGTCAATATGCTCTGCTCGGACGCAAGCTCGTACATTACCGGACAGGTGATCGTAATGGACGGAGGTCTAAGCTTATAATGATGAATATTATAGAAATAAACAAAAGGATAAAGCAGCGCCCGCCCTTTCAGATGGTGGACAGGGTGTTGGAGGTCGTTCCCGGTGAATCCGTAAAGGCGCTCAAGAACGTATCCGTAAACGAACCTTATTTTATGGGACATTTTCCCGATTCGCCGATAATGCCGGGCGTGCTCGTGATCGAATCGGCGGCTCAGTCCTGCTCGCTCGCGATAGAAGCGGACGGAACGGACGAGAGCAAGATATACGTTCTTTTGAAGGTAAAGGATTTTAAATTCGTAAAACCCGTGATACCGGGCGATACCATGATAATAGACTGTGAAAAAACAATGGGCGCGTCGGGGCTTTTTACGTTCGCCGTAAAAGTGTCCGTAGACGGCAAGGTGCGCGCGAAGGGCGAGCTTATGTTTACCGCTGTGGACAAAGAATCCATATACGCGCAGGAGTAAAGGAAAGAAGGAATATATAATGGCAAAAACGGCGTTTATTTTTCCGGGGCAGGGCGCCCAGTACGTCGGAATGGCAAAGGATTTTTACGACGGCATCAAAGAGTGCAGGGCAGTCATTGACGAAGCGGACGCGCTCATGGATTTTGACCTCAAAAAAATTCTTTTTGAGGAAAACGATTTGATAAATAAGACGGAATACACGCAGGCGGCGATGCTTGCCGCGGAGGTCTGCGTGCTGAAGGCTGTGCAGCTTAAAGGCATAAAAGCGGATATAACCGCGGGACTGAGCCTTGGCGAGTACGCGGCGCTTGTCGCGTGCGGCTCGCTTTCCTTCAGGGACGCGATGAAGCTTGTCAGAAAACGCGGAATCTATATGGAAAACGAGGTTCCGGCAGGACAGGGCAAAATGGCTGCTGTTATCGGGCTTGACGCGGAGACTGTGGAAAAGGTATGTCTTGAGATCGCCGCGCAGACGGAAAAACCCGTGTCGGCGGCTAACTACAACTGCCCCGGACAGATAGTTATATCAGGGGCGGCGGAGGCTGTCGAGGCGGCTGTTGAGCCGCTTAAAGAGGCGGGCGCAAAGCTGGTGTCGATGCTCAACGTCAGCGGTCCGTTCCACTCGCCGATGCTTAAGGGCGCAGGAGACAAGCTCGCGAAGGAGCTTGAAAACGTTGAGTTTCGCAAGCCGGAATTCCCGTATATCAACAATGTTGCCGCAGAAATCGTGACAGACAGTGCGAATATTCGGGAAATGCTCGAGCGTCAGGTCTATTCTCCGGTGCGCTGGCAGCAGACTATGGAAAAAATGCTTGCGGACGGGGTCGATACCTTCTACGAGATCGGACCGGGCAAAACGCTTGCGGGATTTATGAAAAGAATAGACCGGAGCAAAAAGGTCATAACCGTCAATACAGTCGGGGACTTGGAGGCTCTTTAAGAAAAGAAAGCCGTCCGCTCTGACGGGGCGGCGAAATATTTTTGAAGGAAGGCTCATTTAATGTGGGACGAGAAATTACAGGAGCTTGACAGCCGCCGCGCAAAAGCGCAGGGCGGCGGAGGTCAGGCGAGGACAGACAAACAGCATGAAAGAGGAAAGCTTACGGCGAGAGAGCGTCTTGACGTTTTATTTGACGAGGGCAGCTTTGTCGAGGTCAATTCGCTTATGACCTCCCGGACGACCGATTTCGGAATGGATAAAAAAAGATTTCCGGGCGACGGCGTTGTGACGGGCTACGGAAGGGTGAACGGCAGGCTTGTTTTTGCCTCGTCGCAGGATTTTACCGTGGGCGGCGGCGCGCTCGGAGAATATCACGCGCTCAAGATCTGCAACGCAATGGATATGGCGATGAACGCGAAGGCTCCTTTTGTCGAGATAAACGACAGCGGCGGCGCGAGGATAGAAGAGGGAATCGACAGCCTTAACGGTTACGCGGGAATGTTTAAAAGACATACCGATATGTCCGGAGTATCGCCGCAGATCGCCGTTATCATGGGACCGTGCGCGGGCGGAGCGTGCTATTCTCCCGCGCTTTGCGACTTTGTTTTTATGACAGAAAAAAACGGACAGATGTATATAACTGGCCCGAAGGTGATAAAAGAAGTCACGGGCGAGGAGGTAACGACGGCGGAGCTTGGCGGAGCGCAGGTCCACGGCGCGCAGAGCGGAGTGGCGCATTTTGTTTATCCCGACGACAAGAGCTGCCTTGAGGGAGTGAGAAGGCTCCTGTCGTATCTGCCGGAAAGCTTTGAGGAGAAGCCGCCCGCAGCCGAGCCTGTCAGAAAATACTACCACAAAAGGCTCAGGGACATCGTTTCCCCTAATATGAAGATCTCATACGATATGCATGAGATAATAGATGAGATGGCGGACTTGGACAGCTTTATGGAGGTTCAGCCTGACTTTGCCAGAAATATAATCGTCGGGTTTATGCGCATGGAGGGCCGTACCGTGGGGCTTATCGCCAACCAGCCCAATTATCTCGCCGGCTCTCTTGATTTCAATTCGGGCGACAAAGCGGGGCGCTTCATACGTTTCTGCGACTGCTTTAATATACCGATACTCACGCTTGTGGACGTACCCGCGTTCCTGCCGGGCAAGTCGCAGGAGTACAGCGGCATTATAAGACACGGCGCGAAGCTCCTTTACGCATACAGCGAGGCGACCGTCCCCACTGTGACGGTTATACTCAGAAAGGCGTTCGGCGGGGCTTATATTGGAATGGACAGCAAGGGACTCGGCGCGGATTTCGTCTTTTCGTGGCCTATAGCCGAGATAGCCGTTATGGGTGCCGAGGGCGCGATAGGAATCATTGGCAGAAAAAAATTTTCCGAGAACGAGGACCCTGACGAGGTGCGCGCCGCCGAGATCAAAGAGTATGAGGACAGGTTTATGAATCCCTACATCGCCGCCGAGCGCGGTTATGTGGACGAGGTCATACGTCCTGAGGAGACGAGAGAGCGGGTGCTTAACGCGTTTGATATGCTTGAACGCAAGAAAAAGGAGCTGCCAAGGAAAAAGCACGGCAATATACCGCTTTAAATACGGGAATGCCAACGGACAAGCGCGTTGAATAATGGGGAGAAGGACAGTATGGTTAAAAGGACGGATTGGAAAACGGTCGGAATGCCCGAACAGACGGCGAATTTCGTTATATACAGAGAATTTACGGACAGCGAGATGGAGTATATAAAGGAAGGCCACAGACCGCAGGAGATGGAAGACAAATGGTTCATGTATTACGAGGACGGTAAGCTGTTTATTCACAGAAGCTGGACGGGGTACTGCATTTATATAATTGATTTCGCACAAAAGGGCAGGTTAGACGTAACCGTGAACCGCGATCCGGAGCAATATAAAGAAAACCGTATAGAAAACGACGAGGATATGGTAAATATTCGTATTAACATGCTGATAAAGAATAACGCTGAAAATGCTGAACTTATGAAAAGATATCTTGCCCGCAAAAACAACGGGGATTCCGTTGAGTGAGAAAATAATTGCGGTAATCTGTATGGAAATTTTAATGTAGTTAATATTTTTCCGTTATTTTATAATTATATAAGCTTCAGCTTTATTAAGCGGTAAAATAAAAAATTGGAGGAACATTTATGAGAAGAAACAAATTATTCAAAAGGCTTGCAGCCGGAATCCTGACCGGAGCGATGGCGATCGCGATGCTTGTAAGCCCTGTCTTTGCCGAGACGGAGGGCAGTACGGAGGGAGATAAGAAGCAGGAGGTTGATTTAAACGACACATATCACGCCGCTTTAGGCATACAGACGTCAACTAAATTATGGGTACAGAGAACGGCTTATTATGAGAACGAGCAGAATAAGATGTTTGGTACGGATAATTATGACAAGCTTTTTTATGTAGATAGCGAAACGCAGAAGGACGAGATACTGCCGGGAACGTTTACGGACGTGGAGATCGCCGGAAACGGAACATACACTGTTTCTTTGAGCGGAGCGGATTTCAAGGGCGATACTGCGATTTCCCAGCTTCATATCGCGACCGATATTCCGGAAAGCGACAAGGTTAAATTCAGCAATGTTGAGTTAAACATTAACGGCAGAAAGATCGTAACGTTTGAAGAGGCGGTTCTTGAGAACGAAGCGCCCTACATAGTTGCGGGCATGGACATTCTTCTTTTGAATCATTGGCGTCCGGAGCTTTGCAGCGACCTTGAGGCAAAGGGCGTTTCAAAGGACGCCACAAGCGGCTGGAATCTGCTTGCGGGAAGCGGAGACGACAATATCACCGTGACCTTCACCGTATCGGGCTTTGCCTATGACAAAAAATCTGACGAGCCCGACAGCTCTGAAACTACGGCGGCTGATAGCAATAAAGGCACCTCCGGCAGTGACGAGACAAAAGCGCCCGGCAGTAACGACAACAAGGACGGCGATAAGGGCGGACTTCCTACCGGAGCCATAATCGGAATCGTTGCAGGGGCGGTTCTTGTAGTTATAATAATTGTAATCGCGGTAACTTCCAGGAAGAAGAAATAATTGATAAGAAAAAAATAAAAAGTATTTGACATTATGAGGGGCGGAAAGAAATTCCGTCCCTCTTTTTACGCTCGTCAGGCGGCGCGGAAACACTCTACTCAAGATTATGACACAGGCTTATAACGAGCACGTCGTCCGCGGACGGATTTTTGACAAAATAGTCCGTAGTCTCCACGCGCCGGTAAACGCCGTCGTTGCCTATCTGCCTCGTGACGAGGCTGACCCATTTTTCTCCGTTTTCGTGAGCTTTCAGAAGATTCTGTCTGTCGAAGGTCCGGCTGAAGGCATCTCTGTCTTCAGGGTGCATTGTTGACGTGCCGTGTACGATAAGCTCGTCGAATACACCTGTCGAGGGGCAGGTTCTCGCGGTAAAATTCTCATATGCCATCATATAAAAGCTGTTTCTCGTCAGGTTTGAAAAAATGACAAGCGGGTATCTCATAAATATAGCGTCCAAAAGAAGCTGCGTAGCGGCTGACGGAGCCTGTACGGTAAGTATGTCTTCGCTTTCTTCGGCAGTGCTGCCCCCGGCGCACAGAGTGAGAAAAATATCCTCAGGCAGAGGCTTTGAGAAAAGAAAACCCTGTATCAGCTTGCAGTCGCAGGTGCGCAGGAACCCCAGCTGTTCCCTTGTCTCGACGCCCTCAGCAATCGTTTTGAGCTTGAGCCTGTGAGCGAACATAAAGATGCTTTCAAGAACGATGCGCTCTTTTTCGTCCTCGCAGTTGCGGCTGAGAAGAGATTTGTCTATCTTGAGCACGTCGATGTCCATGTCCTTCACAAAGCTCAGAGATGAAAGACCGCTGCCGAAATCGTCTATCGCCACGGAAAATCCTGCCGCGCGAATATCCTTTACCTGAGAGGTGATTTCCGCTCCGTTTTCGGAGAGCGCGGATTCTGTTATTTCCACTTCAATGAAACGGCGGGGGACTCCGTAGCTGTCAACGGTTTTGATAAGCTTTCCGACAAAATCCGCGTCGCGGAAATGAAGCCTTGAGAAATTGACGGCGATCGGTACGCGGCAGATATTTTTTTCCTCCTGCGCACTGAGAAAGCGGCAGACTTCATTCAGTATGTACCAGTCAAGTTCAAGGATCTCACTGCTGCTTTCCAGAACGGGGATGAAACTGCCGGGCATCACGATGCGGCCGTCACTTAACTGCCATCTTGCAAGCGCTTCGGCGCTTTTAAGCTCGTTTGTCAGGGCGTCGTACTGTGGCTGATAGTGGACGGTAAATTCGCGGTTTTTAAGCGCCTGCGTTATTTCCTGTAACGAATATAGATTTTCTGACATATCTGACTCTCCTTTGTTTATTTATGGAAAAATACATTAAAAAATCAAGCCGCTTCGCGTCTGCAGCGCTGCGCGCTCAGTGATTTTTTATTATAATGTCGGGATCAAACATAAGCGCCTCCCGTTCAGTAATTCTATATCCTTATATTACTATTTTGGGGCGTTTATATCAATATCGGAGAAAATAAAAAATTTCTTGACAAAACTGATATAACTGTATATATTTATTATATACAGATGAAGGGAGAGTGAGGTCTTGGAGATACTTATTGACAATAAAAGCGGCGCTCCTATTTACGACCAGATTTATTCTCAGATCAAGAATCAGATAATAAGCGGGTCGCTCAAGGAGAATGAGCCGCTGCCCTCCATACGGGGTCTAGCGAAGGACCTGCGGATAAGCTTTATAACGACGAAACGGGCCTACGACGAGCTTGAAAAAGAGGGCTTTATCTATACGATACAGGCGAAGGGCTGCTATGTTGCGCCTAAGAATGTGGAGCTTATCAGGGAGGAGAACCTTAAAAAGATCGAGGAGCATATCGAACAGATAGTGCAGCTTGCAGCTTCCTGTAATCTAAACGGGGAGGAGATAATCTCAATGGTTAAATTCAGTCTGGAGGAATGGAAATGAACGCGCTTGAAATCAGAAATCTTACAAAAAGCTTTGGCAGCTTTAAGCTTGATGATATTGAGCTTATCCTGCCTAGCGGATGCATAATGGGACTTATCGGCGAAAACGGAGCGGGGAAGAGTACGACGATGAAGCTGATACTTGGAATGCTTCACAGGGACGCCGGAACGGTAAGGATACTTGGAAGGGATAATAGCGAAGACATCAGGCTTATCAAGGAGGATGTAGGAGTCGTCATGGACGAGGTAGGTATTCCCGAATGCCTGAACGCAAAGCAGGTCGCGGGGATAATGCGGAGGACTTTTTGCAGATGGAGCGACAAAGAATATGACAGGCTCATAGATAAATTTGAGATACCGAAAGGCAAGCCGTTCAAGGATTATTCGCGAGGAATGAAAATGAAGCTCGGTATCGCGGTAGCAATGTCTCACGGATCAAAGCTCATTCTGTTGGATGAGGCGACTTCCGCTCTCGACCCGGTGGCGCGCGACGAGGTGGTTGAAATGCTGATTGATTTTACGAGGGACGAAGAGCACTCGGTCCTTATCTCGTCTCATATCGTGAGCGACCTTGAGAAGCTATGCGATTATGTGGCGTTTCTGCACAAAGGAAAACTGCTTCTGTGCGAGGAAAAGGACGCGCTGCTGTCGGAATACGGAATCATCCGCTGTAACGCGGGCCAGCTTAAGGAGCTTGATCCTGCCGCGATCCTGCATAAGAAGGAGTCGCCCTACGGCGCGGAGGCGATAGTGCGCCGTGACAGAATCCCGTCGGGATTTCAAATCGGTCCGGTGAACATTGAGGAATTGTTTGTATTCATGGTAAAGGAAAGTTGGGAGGTAAAATAGTATGAGAGGACTTCTTTTGAAAGATTTCTATATGGTATGGAAATACTGCAAAATATATCTTATTGTCGTTCTGGTATTTATAGCAGTGTTTATCGTCGGCGACAACAGTCTGTATTTCGTATTCTATCCCTGCCTTTTGGCAGGAATGATCCCGATAACGCTGATCGCTTATGACGAACGCAGCGGGTGGGAATCATACTGCAAGGGGCTTCCGTATACGGGCGTACAGATCGTTTCGGCAAAATACATCGTAGGACTTTGCTGTCAGGCATTGACCCTTCTTCTGACGGGCATTGCCTTTGCCGCACGAATGATATATGCGGAGAAATTTGACATTGGGGAATTTCTGTATTTCCTGATTCTTGTGCAGGTCATATCCTGCGCGGCGTCGGCGTCAGTACTTCCTTTTTTGTACAGATTCGGGGTCGAGAAGGGCAGGATAGCGTATTATGTTATGGTGGGACTTATTGTAGCCGGAGCATTTATATGCATGAACTTAAACCAAAAAGACGTAAGCGGAGGCGCAGCTCTTACATGGATACCCTGGGCGGTGTGCGCGACTGGAATCGCCGTATACGCGCTTTCATGGCGGCTGTCGGTGGTATTTTACAGGAAACGTGAAGGTTAAAAAAGAAGAGATATTGCTGAGGGATTTTTGACATTGCCAAAAATCCCTCAAAAAATGCTTGCCAAAATCCGGATCATGTGATATTATAATCTTCGTTGAAAATAATATAAGTATTATGCGGGTGTAGTTCAGTGGTAGAACACCAGCCTTCCAAGCTGGATATGTGGGTTCGATTCCCATCACCCGCTTTTTTCATGCAAAAAATCCGGTTAAGCCGTCAAAGTTGTATCAGGCGTAAAAATATGAATCAGCAAAGCTTAGGGGACGCGTGACAGCGCTTCAAACAGCGTCGGAATAACAAATCCGAAGAAAAACACGATATAAGCGAAAATCACTATGGCTGATACGATTATTCCTATGATTCCGCAGATTTTGCCAGTTTTTGAAAAACCGTTATGTTCGCCGTTATTTGTCCTGCGAAAATTTTTGCTCAGGCAAAGGGCGACTATGCCGGGAATAAAGTTGAATGTGCATATGCTGGCGATACCGCATGCCATAGACGCGATAGAAAGTCCTTTTCCGGGCGTGGACTGCGCGCTGGGCTGAGCGTTATAACCTCCGGAGTATACATACTGCTCGTACTGCGTGCTGCGCACCGGAGCGGAGTAAGTCGTCTGCTGCCCGTACTGCGGATACTGCGGCAGCTTGGAGCCGGGATCCGCCTGGGCGTAGGGGTTGAAATTTCCGCCTCCTGTCTGGGGCTGCGAATAAGCCCTGTCTGTCTGAGTCGGCGTGTAAACATTGTACGTTTCAGACTGTGGGTAAGGATTTTCCGTCTGCGGCGGCGCGTATATTCCGCCCGTTTGCGGCATAGTCTGCTCAGGAGCGGAATATGCACTCGCGTTTTGGGACTGATAAGAATATGTGTCCCACGACGCGGGCTTAGGTTCATTGCTCTGATAGGTGTAATTAGTGTATTTGTCAATGTCGATGTTATCGTCCGGTTTATTTTCCATAACGGCCTCCAAAAATATTTTCTGATAAAATTATATAGAACCAGATTCTTGTTGTCAATTTATAAGTTTTATATTCCATATAAGAAGCTATCTTTGTTTTTTATAAGTATAACACATATCCTGAACAATGAAAAGACAAACTAGTCAAAATCTTCTCACCTTCGTAACAGTTCAGCCTTCGGCTT
>CAJTON010000021.1:27956-51788 GCA_910577605.1 uncultured Butyrivibrio sp. | reverse complement strand
GGGCCTCCGGGGAAAGTGTGCTGCCGCCCGCCAGAAAGCTGTATTGTTCCTACTAATTGGGGATAACACACCTCATCGCTCGTTAAAACGGTTCCGTCTTTGTATGTGATTTTGCAGATATATGTACCCGCCTCCGCTCCGGTATAGGAGGCGGTATTCTGTCCGCTGACCTCGGTTTCATCCCCGGACACCTCGTACCACTGATAGGAATCCGGCTCTCCCGTAACTGTTACCGTGTAACTGTTGTCCTTTGAAGGCTGTTTCGTTATGGCATATTTAACGAATTCAAGCTCTCCGAGCTTATTTTTATTTATAAAAAATCCCTTGCTGTTACAGATAAAATGCTCCGAGATCTCCGCGTCCGCCATATGTCTGCCCCAGCCTGACGTAAACAAGCCTTCTTTTTCTATTTTAACACGGTATGGCTCTCCGGTAAGCGGGGCGCCGATATTTACGATCTCACTGCTGCGTGACCACTTATTATTAAAATAAATATCCGCACATCCGTCTCCGCCTCTGATTACCGGCGACCCCGACATATACACTATATTATCATTGTCAATAAGATCAACCTCGACAGCCTCGCCATTCAGAGAAAGTATCTCGCCCCCGTAAAAATTTATTGTGCCGTTCTCAATCAACACGGCTTTCAATAACTTTGAAGTTGAAACATTGACAACACTGCCGCCATACACCGAAAAAGCGCCCATCGAGTCCATAACAAAGCTATTCTCACCTGTAATTTTTCCTCCGCCGGAACAGTCGCAGAGCTCAAGTGTGCCTCTGGCATGTATCCTTATGTCATAAATGACACGACTAGTTTTATTAAACTCCAGCTTTTTCCCGTTTAAACAAATATTTACTTCTCCATTGATTTCCACAGGATATTCGACAGCCATATCTTCTTCAAGATAATAGCTCCCCTCAGGCAGCAGGAAAACTCTATCCCCGCCTTCTTCCGTCAATTCAAGCTCATCGCCGTCAATGCACAGCATACCGTCCTTAGAACTAAGCGCGCCGTCGAAAGTCACAGGATGCTCGTCCCCGCATTCAACCGACATATCGTGGCTGTGGACAATCCGTCTGCGCAGCACTGCCTCATTATTTTCATATGCCACTTCAAAAGCGCTTGCGGCGCTGTAAAAATAATCCGAAGGCTTTTTTCCCGCCATATTCGCGTCCCAGCCGTCGGTAAAGGTTCCGCAGAAGGTCATATCCTGCGACGGCATAAACACGCTGGTCTTATCATTATAAAAAACAACAGGACCGTCTATGTGTATGGTATTAGCGTCTTTGAGAACCGAAATATCAATATATTCGCCGATATCTCCCAAATCTATGCCCGCCTGCGCAAGCTGCCCGCTCATCGCCTTCATCATAGCGGCGTAGGAGCTACCGTTGTACGAAATATCCACCTCCCCCGAAACATAAAAGCTGCCCGCGCCCGTATCCACGCCCAAAGCGCCGTTGTCTTTTATCGAGCCTCCGCGCATATAAAACGACGCGGAGGTATCGGTAATATTCACCGCCGCTCCGGTAAGAGCTGTCGGGTCGGTATAATCAATTCCTGTTATCCTTCCGCTGTACATCGTACATGAGGAGGCGCCGCCTCCGAGCTTTGCGGCAAAGCTTATTCCGTTAGGAGTGCTTCCCGTTATCTTTCCGTACCATAAGTCTGAACAGTCGCAGATATTAAGCTCCGTACCTGAAAGGACCTGTATTACTGCTCCGGATTCGCTTGTATCGGTGCAGCTGAGCGTATGATTGTTCAGACAAAGATTGACAACGCCCTCCGGCGTCTGCCAGCCCTTGCTTATCGTCACGTCCCCTGTCAGGTAATAATTTCCGGCGTCCGTCGGCATCGAATCGCCGCTTTCCCACTCCGTCCATTCAATATCGGAATGGGTACATCCTTTAGTTTCACAATTAGAGCCCTCGCAGATTTTGTGCGTATGCGCCGCAAGCCTCCCGCCGTCGGCGGCTTTTGCTTCTATGCCGAAGCCTCTGGTAACCGGTATACACATCAGCGCCGCCAGAAACAACGCCAGTATCTTTTGTTTTATTTTATGCATAAAAACCTCCTGATTATTTTTCTGCCGCTGCCGACAGATTCCCATTTTGTGTTTTCTGTTTTCCTAAGTATAACAAAATCGAACATATTTTCAATGTTCAGCGCTTATGCGACAAAAAAATCCCTTAAATGACATAAAAATATCCGCACCAACTGCTGCATATAAAAAACCTGTATTTTACGGTTAATGCGCAAAATACAGGTCCCTAAAGATTGCCGGACATGTTTTCGGAAGTCTTTATTCAGTTAAACCGGGCTCTTATCCTGCCCGCCGCGCTCCCAATGCGCCGCTTCAGCGGCATATTTCCTCTGTATGGGGCTGCGCACAAAAAAACGGGAGCTCCGTATTACCGGAAATCTCCCGTTTGAAATTCTGCTCTGTTTTGCTTTATTCCTGAGGCATCTCAGACTGCTCTGCCTGCTCAACAATTATCTTGTTAGACCAGAATCCCGGCTTTATATGTGCTTTCGCGTACACGGTATCTCCGGGAGTAACCATGATCTGAAGGTCCTGACATTTTCTCGTCATTCCGCAGGTCATATGTATGGTGTGCGCTCCGGCGCTTAAGGGAACGCGTATGCTCTGCTTATTTGCGACGTGACCCATCGGCTGTCCGTCAATATAAAGACCGTATCCTACCGCTACTCCGATAGGTGAGCCCATTCTGTAAATTTGCAGCATTCCTTCTCCGCTGGCAGAAAGAGGCGCGTTGCATTTACTGCAAGGGCAGTCTCCGTCGATGTCAAGAACTGTGCCGCAGCTGGGGCATTTAACTCTGATTTTCATGTTATCCAATCCTTTCCGGTATTTTTTATAAATAATATAATAGCAGATTTGAACGGATTGTTCAAGTCAAATAAAGCCTTGCAGGGCAATTTTTTACGGCGGTCCGCTCTCTCCTGCGCATCATGCGCGGATACGGCAGGACCGCCGCATTTATTGTGTCCGAAGCTTAGATGTCGTCGCCGTCGCCGTCCTGCGTCACCTCGCGGAAATCAGCCGTATCCTCCCCGTCTTCCGTCTGCGTGGGCGCAGCCTCGCTTCCCGCCTTCGTCACTCCCTCAAGGATATTCTTGAGGTCGATTCCGGTAGACCCCTTAAGCCCCTCGGTAACCTGTGAGACCGTAGTCATAATGTCCTGTACAAGTCTCGCAGAATTACCGTCGCCGTACATAACGATGCTGTCCACATTCGCAAGGGGGGTAGCCGCGTTCTTTACTACCTCAGGCAGCGCGTTGAAGTACATCTCCTTGATGGAAGCGTCCGTCATCTTCGCCTGCGCGAGCGCCTTCTTCTCGATACCCTCGGCCTCGGCTACCGCCTTTGCCTTGATAGCTTCCGCCTCGGCTATACCCTTGGCGCGTATACCTGCCGCCTCCTGCTCCTTGGCGTATTTCTCCGCCTCGGCTTTTGCCTTTAAAGCCTCAGCCTCCTGCTGCATCTCGTACTTCTTTGCCTCGGCGTCCTTCTGGCGCTCGTAAAGCTCCGCGTCAGCCCTCTGCTGCCTGGCGAATTTCTCCGCCTCCGCCTTTTTCTTGACCTCCGCCTCAAGTCTTTGCTCGGTTATCCTTACGTCGCGTTCCTTGAGTTCGATCTCCTTCTCCTGCCTTGCAAGGTTAGCGTCGGCGGTCGTTATCTCAATAGTCTTTCTCTGCTCCTCCTCCTGTATCTTGTAGGCGGCGTCCGCCGTAGCCTTCTTGATGTCGGATTCCTTCTTAAGCTCCGCCTTCTTAATGGCAAGCTCGTTCTGGCGCTCCGCGATCTCGGTCTCAGAAATGACCTCCGCGTCGTTTGCCTCCTTCTTGGCGACAGCTTTTGCCTTGGCGATCTCTTTTTCCGCCTCGGCTCTTGAGATCGCCGCGTCCTTCTGTATCTTTACGATATTGTCAACACCGAGATTCTCGATAACGCCCGAATCGTCCACAAAGTTCTGTACGTTGAAGGATACGATATCAAGACCCATCGCTCCGAGGTCCGGCTCGGCGTTCTGCTTCACAAGGTCGGCAAATTTCTGTCTGTCGGAAACCATCTCCTGAAGCTGCATTTTGCCGACTATCTCACGCATATTGCCTTCGAGCACCTCTCTCGCGACCTTCGCTATGTAATCGACCAGCTTGTTAAGGAAGTTCTGCGCCGCAAGGCTCAGCCTGTCGTTCTGGTCGCTTATCTTCACATTCACCGCCGCGTCCACATTGATGTTGATGTAGTCTGCGGTAGGCACCGCGCTTGAGGTCTTAACGTCGATAGGAATAAGCTGTAAATTCAGCGCGTCCTTTTTCTCGAAAAAAGGAATTTTTATTCCGGCTTTACCGATAAGCACCTTAGGGCGCTTTCTCAGTCCCGAAATTATAAACGCCGTATCGGGAGAAGCCTTGACATAGCCCGACGCGAGAATAATGATAAAAAACAGTACCGCCGCTCCCACGGCAATTGGAATAATGTATTGTTCCATAAGATTACCTCCTGATAAGTGTGTGCCGGAACCCCTGCGGCTCCGGTCCTTTTTGGGTTAAATTAAGTATATAATATGCCGCCTCCTTAATCAAGGGGCTGTAAGTCCGAATTAGCGCCTTCTATTACGCGTCCCGCACAAAATAGACGCCAAACAAAACAATTTACAAATCCCTCCGCTGATAGTAAAATGATTAATGATATTTCAGGAATACGGAGGACGGTGCGCAATGGGAAGAAAATCAGTGAGAGAAAATAAGAATATATATCAGACAAGCCGCGAAAATATGGATTTGACAAGGGACGAGGCAGGCGCGCTGATGCCCAGCGTTTCCTCCGACCGCATTGAGAAAATCGAAAGCGGCAGATCGCTTCCTCATCCTGACGAGATACTCGCGATGTCGGAATGCTACCGCACTCCCGAGCTCTGCAATTACTACTGTTCGCACGAATGCCCGATAGGTAAGATATATGTTTCCGAGGTCCGGCTTAAAGACCTCTCGCAGATAACGCTTGAGGTCATCGCCTCTCTCAACACGCTTGAAAACGAGAAAAACCGCCTCATCGAAATCACCGTTGACGGCAGGATAAGCGACGACGAGCTGTCAGATTTCCGCAGCATACAGAAAAAGCTGTCCCAGATATCCGACTCCGTTTCATCTTTACAGCTATGGGTAAACAAGGCTGTCGCCGAGGGAAGGATACCAAAGAAAGAGTAGTCCCCGTGGATTTTACAATTGCGGCGGCATGATTATTATAGTAAAATATTATAAAGATAACTGATTGGAGCATAACATGATCAACGTAGGATTTATCGGTCTAGGACTTATAGGCGGCTCGATAGCCAAAGCCCTCAAAAAATCCGGCTCTCCGTTTTATATAACGGCGTATAACCGCAGTCCCGGACCCTTGGAGGAAGCGGTGTCGGACGGCGTGGTTGACAGAGCCGCGTATGAAATAGACGGCGCTTTCTATGACTGTGACATTATTTTTCTCTGTACGCCCGTAGAGCATAACTCCGCATATCTCTCGCTTCTCAAAGGCAAAATCAAAAAGGGCTGCATAATAACCGACGTCGGAAGCGTCAAGGGCTACATACACGAAACTGTCAGGGCACTTGACATGGAGGACTGCTTTATAGGCGGACATCCCATGGCAGGTTCGGAAAAGACCGGCTACTCTGCCGCAACCGACACCATGCTTGAGAACGCCTACTACGCCATAACGCCCACGCCACTCACGACGAGAGAATCGCTTGATTTCTATATCAGTATCGTCCGCAAAACAGGCGCCGTACCGGTCGTCACCGAGCCGGACAGACACGATTACGCCGTTGCAGGAATCAGCCATGTTCCGCATCTGATAGCGTCGGGACTTGTAAACACAGTCAGGGAAAACGACACGGACGACGGCCTTATGAAGATGCTCGCTGCCGGAGGCTTCAAGGACATCACAAGGATCGCCTCCTCCTCTGCCGATATGTGGTCGCAAATTTGCGTGACCAACTCCGTACAGATCTCGCTTCTGCTCGGAAAATATATAGATTACCTCTCAAGGGTAAAGGAGCAGGTCGATTCAAACGACCGCTCCTCTATAGCGGAAATGTTCGTTCAGTCCAAGGAGTACCGCGATTCTATAAGCATACGCAACTCCGGTCCGCTGCCGCAGAGCCACGCGGTTTACTGCGACATCGAGGACAAGGAAGGAGCGCTGAGCGACATCACCGGACTGCTCTTTGCCGGAGGAATCAACATCAAAAATATCGAGATCATACACAACAGGGAATACCGGGACGGCGTGCTGCTCATTGATTTCTATGACAGCGGCAGCAGCACGCGGGCATTTAAAATACTCTCCGAAAACGGACATTCGGTACACAAATAAATATTCGAGGTTATAATATGGATTTTCACAAAGTAAAAAAACTCCGCGGAACCGTAAAGATCCCCGGCGACAAATCAATATCGCACCGCAGCGTAATGTTCGGAGCGATCGCAAAAGGGCGCACCGAAATAACAGGATTTTTACAGGGAGCCGACTGCCTTTCTACCATCTCCTGCTTCCGCAGCATGGGAATAGAAATAATAAACGATAAGCACACGGTGACCGTAAACGGTCGCGGACTTAACGGACTGAGCGCTCCGGATTCGGTTCTTGATACGGGCAACAGCGGTACTACTACCAGACTCATAAGCGGGATCCTCGCCGGGCAGAATTTTACAAGTCGTCTTGACGGCGACGCTTCTATCCGCAAACGCCCTATGGACAGGATAATCGACCCTCTGCGTCTTATGGGCGCCGACATACAAGGCGATAACAATAGTTCATTCGCGCCGCTCACTATCCGCGGTTCAAAGCTCAACGGCATAGACTATGTATCGCCGGTCGCTTCGGCTCAGATAAAATCATGTCTGCTCCTCGCGGGACTTTACGCCGACGGTAAAACAAGCGTCACCGAACCGACTCTCTCACGCAACCACACCGAGCTTATGCTCTCCGCCTTTGGCGCGCAGGTCTCTTCAGCCGGATGTACCGCGTCGGTATTTCCCGCGAACGAGCTTTACGGTCAAAAAATAAACGTGCCGGGCGACATCTCCTCAGCGGCTTATTTTATCGCCGCCGGGCTTATCGTGCCGGACAGCGAAATACTTATTGAAAATGTCGGCATAAACCCGACAAGGGACGGCATGATAAAGGTCTGCCTTGCCATGGGCGGCAGTATAGAGCTTCTCAACGAGCGGACGCAAGGCGGCGAACCGGTCGCGGATCTGCTGGTGCGCTCCTCCTCACTTCACGGAACGGTGATAGAGGGAGACATAATCCCCACCCTTATAGACGAAATACCCGTGATTGCGGTGCTCGCGGCTTACGCGGACGGCGAAACGGTCATAAAAGACGCCGCCGAGTTAAAGGTGAAAGAATCCGACAGAATCGCCGTAGTCACAAAAAATCTCTCCCGCATGGGCGCGGACGTCACGCCTGCGGACGACGGAATGACGATACGAGGCGGCAGACCGCTGCACGGAGCAAAGCTTGAGAGCTTTATGGATCACAGGATAGCTATGTCCTTCACGGTAGCCGCTCTCGGAGCGGAGGGCACGACCTCGATCGCGGACGCGGGACTTGCCGAAATATCATATCCTTCATATTACAAGGACCTTAGCGCTTTGTGCGTTTAGAAGCATACTGCGGACTTATTTTTTGATTAGCCGTTCAAAAATCCAGTAATCTGCCGATATAATATACAAGAGTATTCATAAAAAAGCAGGGAGGCTGATAATTATGAAGATACCGGAGGCGCAGAAGATATACCGCGCAAACAGACAGGAGCTTATCGACCAGCGCAGATTTCTCCTTAAACAGCGTGAGGAGCTTGAGAAAAAAAAGCGCGTCACGCCGAACGGCAGCGAGCTTTTCTCTGAGGAGGCTGCCACCTTGGAGCTTTCAATAAAAGACGTCAACGAAAAATTTGACCGGAATCAGGAGGTTCTCGATAAACTCTCAGAGCAGTATGCCGCCGTCTGGAACTCCGAGGTAGCGAAACAGCAGGCGGACGCAATGCAGAAGGCGGGCATTGATATGTCCAAAATAATGGAGGTAGCGCGGCGCATAGCCGACGGCGCCAAGGTTCCCGCTCAGGACGAGCAGAAGCTTATGGAATTCAGCATGGAGCTTTATATGGCAGCCAAGAATATGGCGGCTATGAACGCGGACAAGGACGACGAATACGATTCGCTCTGGGGCGACGAGGAGGAAGGGCAGGAATTTGACCCTGAGGGCAAAGCGGACAATGCCGAAGTGAGTATGTCGCTCCCCGAAATATCCGTTCCCGATTTTTCTTCGGAAACAGTTTCGGCAGACGCTACGCTTTCAACAGAATAGTAATAATGACAGAGCTGACGGTCAGTTTACCGTCAGCTCTTTATTTATAAGCTCCGCAAGAGGCTCCATAGCGTTGTATACCTCCTCAAAGGTATTCGTCTGAGCGCCCGCCTCGATAAGCATTGAGCGCGCCCTGTGGTACAGACAGTACCGGTAGCCCGACACATATATGCACCTTATGAAATCAGGGTATGACGCTTTGCCGAGCAGATACATTTTGTATGTCATTGTAAGGTTTTCCGTCAGATACGGATTATAGAGATAATCTATCTCACCGACCTCGTTCGTATAGCTTATGCCGTTGAAAAGCATGATCTTCGCGGTCTGCTTTCCGTTTATATCAGTGACAAGATGCAGATCCTCCCGCACTCCGTCTCTGTGCAGATCTATAACGACCTGTATCGAGGGATTCTCCGCCAGAACCTGCTCTATTTTGGCGTTGGCATAGGTATAAGCCTTGCCTCTGTCAAGCTTTCCGTCAAGCATATCAAACTCATCGGTCAGGTGAATGACATTATAGCCGTATTTATCCCTCAGAAGCTCCGTAAGATAATTTCCGACGTCCACAATGCTCTTGGGATTAGAGTCGTGATCCGCAAAGGTCTCCTGAGAGTGCGTATGAAAAATAAGTATCTGCGGAACCTCAGGATTCTTTTCCATAGTCACGTTGACTGAAGCGATTTTAGGCAGATCAAGGACCGATCTGCGTAACGTCGTTGCAGACGGCACAACGAAAAAATTGTTCAGCACGTAATCATAATCCAAAAGCTTATCCGCCGGAAAAATACCTGCGGCGGCTTCAAGTATCTGACTGTCAGGAACCGGAGAAACCGGACCCGTCGGCGCAGCCGTGCTTGTCTGCCCCTCCTGAGTTGTCGTTTCCGCGGGCGTTTCCCCTCCCTGTGTTTCGCTTGTACCCTCAGTCTCAGCTTCGGTAGGCTTTGCGTCGTTTTTCGTTTCCTCCGGCGCTTTGCTCTCTTTCTCAGCCACATTGTAATCCGGCTCCGAACCGTTTCCCGACGGATCGACATAATTCTGCATATAAAGCTCTCCGACAGGAAAAATCTGATTCATAACCAGCTCCGCTACAAAGCTTTCCTCCCCGGTGTCAAAGTCTTCATATATCTCGTGAGAAACCAGCGCGTCAAACGATAGCATTCCTAACTTATCCGCAGTTTTGTCCGCGGCGTTATGCCATATATCCTTCACAATGGACTGACATCCTCTGAAAAAAACAATTGACACAACTATGAACAGTATAAGCAGGACGATCATTTTATAAAAATTATTGCTGTTGCGGTTTCTTTTCATCCACTGATATTTATTCAATCTGCCGCTGCCGTTTTATCATTGATCTTTACAGTATATTCGGAGCATCGTACAACTATGCCGCGCCGTTTCGTCTTTTACCGGTCAATTTCCGATTTAAGGATTCTGCCGGAAGAAGCGTCTATTTCAAATTCGTATTCCGTCTGCCCGAAATAAAATTCTATTTCATATTCCGCCCTGCCGTCATCGCAGTCAAACTCGGTTTTGGCAAATCTCACGTCGGACTCTTTAAGCCCCGCATAGTCAAGAGCGATTTTTTTCGCCTCTTCAAGCGTTATGATTCCGGTCTGCGCCTCCGTTTGCGGCTCGGAGGGTTTTACGGAAGGCGCCGCGCCCTGAGTTGCCGTCTCCGGTACGGATACCACCCTCGTTTCTCTTGAGAACTTCAGTATACTGCCGTCTGCCGCGTTTATATCATACTCATATTTATAGCTGTCCGAAACAAACTCAAGCTCGTATTCAGGCCTGCCGTTGTCGTAATCAAGCTCTGTCTTGACAAAACTCACGTCGGACGCCTTCACCTCCGCGTGCGCGAGCGCAATCTTCTCAGCCTCCGACAGACCGATTATATTCTTTTCCGCCTCCGTATCGGCATTGGTCCCTGGGGCGAGATCACCGGTCCTACCGCTGCCGGATGTGCATCCCGCAAAAGTAAATGCCGCCGCAATACAAATAAAAAAGACAAAACATCTTCTTTTAATTTCTTGTTTCATAATCAAACCTCCTGTTTCATTTTCTTAAATATGCTCATAGCCGTTTCTTTTACAGTTTTTTTGTACGGTGCCCCTGTATTCTTTCGGGGACATACCCATATGCTTATGAAACAGCCTGCTGAAATACAGCGCGTTATCATATCCAACAAAGCATGATATTTCATTTATATGAAAATTGGTCGTTTCAAGCAGCTTTACCGCGTAAGAAAGCCTTATCTGAAGAAGATACTGTAAGGGAGTCATGCCGGTATATTTTTTAAACTTTCTGAAAAACGAGCTGACGCCGTAGCCTCTGCCCTTTAAGAAATCTTCAACATTTATATTCTCCTGATAGCGCTCTCTGAAATACACCATCACGTCTTCAACTTCATTGACCGGAATTAATTTGTTATGGGACATTTCACGGTTATATCTTCCCGCGGTCAGGATCACATGAGAAAAAAGCAAGGCGGCCGACTCCTCAAAAAACTCATTTCGCAGCTGCAATTCCAGTATGATCCGATCAAAGGTAAGAGAATAGAACGCTTCGGCTCCGGACGAAATCACATTGCGGTTCACATCCAGTCCGTATTTAAAAAAAAGCTCCCCGACACCGCCTCCGGTAAAATGGATCCAGTATATATTAGCATGATCTTTTCCGCTGTATTCGTATTTCTGAAATTCTTCAGGACGATATATGACCATATTTCCGGCTTCGACTACGGTCGGTTCGTCTGAATTGTCAAAATAAAAATATCCTCTTCCGGACGCTATGTAAATCAGCTGATAATCAACGTGGCCCTCCAAACGGCAGGTCTCCATTTCATCCCTTATCCCCAGCCGGTACGTACCGCAGCTGTTTATTTCGATGGGCACACTTTTGTTCATATATCCTGAACATAAATCATGCGGGGAATTTGCGTAATTAAGGAATATTTAAATCACCTCCGTGATAAGAATATGCATATATTGTACAACTTTATTTATAGAAAATAAAGCCCGTTTTTGATAAAATCAATGCTGCGGGAGGTGCCGTCGCCTCAAAACAATTCAAAAAGACAACAAAAATAAGATTGGAGGGTATACGGGAATGAAAAAAATCCGTAAAAAATGGTTCCCCGTCCTTATCGGCTCGGCTTTAGGAGTTATACTTCTCATAGGATGCGGAAATAAAGAGAACAATGAAAGCAAGCCGACGGGGCCGAATGAAAACGCCTTTACGGTGACATTGCCGACAGGTCCGGAGGATTCAGACGTATATGTTAAAGCAGTGCCGGATATTCCGGATGATTTTATTCGGGGAATGGACGCTTCTTCAGTGTTAGCCGAAGAAAACAGCGGAGTAAAATACTATGGCTTTGACGGAAAAGAGCAGGACGTATTCAGGACATTCGCGGAGGCAGGCATAAACTATATCAGGCTCAGGGTATGGAACGATCCGTATGACGAAAAAGGCAACGGCTACGGCGGCGGAAACAACGATGTCGCTACGGCTGTTAAGCTCGGGAAAAGGGCAACGCAGTACGGGATAAAGGTATGTATAGATTTCCACTATTCGGATTTCTGGGCTGACCCCAAAAGACAGCACGCTCCAAAAGCATGGGAGAATATGACTTTTGAGGAAAAAACGGAGGCGTTATATAAATTTACATACGACAGTCTCTCAGAGCTGATCGATGCCGGCGTCAACGTTCAAATAGTACAGATCGGAAATGAAATCAACTACGGAATGGCGGGAGAATCCTCGTCCGATAACGTGGTAGCCCTTTTAAAATCCGGCAGCAGCGCGGTTCGCAGCATTTCCGAAAAGTACGGTAAAGACATTCAGGTCGCGGTTCATTATACAAGAATAACGGAGCCGTCAAAGCTGTACTCTCTTGTCAAAAAGCTTGAGACGGACGAGCTTGATTATGATATTTTGGGACTGTCCTATTATCCTTTCTGGGACGGAAGCTTTGACAATATGCAGACGGTAGTGTCCAATATAAAAGATGAATATAATAAAAAGGTTATGATCGCAGAAACTTCATACTGCTACACTTCTGAGGACGGCGACGGATATGGAAACAGTCTTGTCGGTACTACGGATGTGGTTGACGGATACCCCGCTTCAGAGCAGGGACAGGCAAGCATGATACGCGATGTCGTAGCCTCGGCAAATGAGGCGGGTGCGATGGGCGTTTTCTACTGGGAAGGCGCATGGCTTCCTGTCGGCGAGCCTGACAACGATAATTCTTCTATATGGGAAAAATACGGAAGCGGCTGGGCAAGCAGCTACGCCTCTGAATATGACCCCGAAGATGCAGGACTGTATTACGGCGGCTGTTCTTGGGATAACCAAGCCTTCTTTGATTTCAAGGGACATCCTCTGTCGTCAATAAATGTTTGGAAATATCTTAAGTACGGAACTACGATAGAATCCGCCGTCGATTATGATCCTGTAACAAAGGAAGATAACACTGACGCTGATAAGCCCGATTACTCCAAGCTGCCCAATTTAGTGTTGAATTCCGGATTTGAGGACAGCGACACCTCTATGTGGCAGGTTTCCTTCACGGGCGAAGCCGATCCTACTGACTTTTTTGAAAAGCCGGAGGACGCGCATTCCGGAGATTATTCGTTCCATTTCTTTTCGGCAGATACGGATATGGACTTTTCCATAGAACAGAAATTCACGGACCTTGAACCCGGAACATATTATTTAACGGCATTTTCGCAAGGCGGCAATTCAAATGAAAACGCGTCGTTTGAATTATATGCCATAACAAGCGACGGAACCCAGACCGACTCGTTCAGGCTCACTACATATATTGATTGGAAGAATCCGACAATACCTGAAATAGAGGTTAAAGACGGAAAGCTCACGATCGGGATACGCATCAAGACCAACGCTGCAAGCTGGGGCACTGTAGATGATTTCGCATTATATAAAATATCGGATTAATTTTTATAATGACGGGCGAAAGGCTTGAGAATAAGCTTTTCGCCCTTGCTTTATGTAGAAACACCAGAGCCGGAAGCAAATCTCATCTAAGCCGGAAAACCGCGGTAACAAGCATAGATCCGTCCTCTATGCGCGCGAAGATCTCGCCGTCCATTTTATTCATCAGTTTCCTGCCGATATAAAGCCCGAGTCCGCTGCCCTTGCAGGAACACGAATTCGCTCCCCGCCAAAAGCTGTCAAAAATATGCGGCAGCTCGTCTTCTCCAAGCGCGCAACCGCCGTTTCTAACCGTCACAAGACGGCAGTCCTCCTCCTCGTCAAAGGTTATTTTTATAAGCCGTCCGTCCCCGTATTTTATCGCGTTCTCAATTATATTCTGCAAAACCTCCACGCCCCGGTCAAAATCTCCCTTTATAAGGCAGTCGGAATATGTCCCGATCTCAAAATCAGTTTTGATAAGGGCAAGTCTGTCCTTGTAATACTCCGATATTTTACCGACAAGCTCCGAAAGATAGAATTCTCCCATGTTTACGTCAAGATCAAGGAAATCCTCTTTTGACGCGCTGATTATCTGAGCAACGTAGCCCTCTATCTCGTCCGCCTTCTGATTGATGCTCCTTGCGATCTCAAGCTGCTTGGCGGCGTCCTTGTACAGCCCCTTTGACAGCGCGCTTGAATAAAGCTTTATCGTTGACAGCGGGGTTTTTATGTCGTGTGAAATGGAAAGCAGCAGAGTCTTTTTCTCCCGCTGCAGATCATATTCCCGCCGCTTCTGCATCTCGGTATTTTCACGCAGCATATTTACGCCCCACACAAAGCGACCGAAATAACGGTTCTTGCTCTCCGCAAGGGGTATCACGGGATTTCCCTTAGCCAGCTCGTAAGGTATGTCTCTAAGCCTTACAAACGGGCGCAGTATTTTTACGCGTATATAAAATATAACGGCAGCCGTGACCGCCGCCGCTCCGACAAGCAGCAGATTTATCAGTACGGTTTTCCTGCCGTCCGCTCCCGCCGCGGAAACGTAATCGAAGCGGTACATTTCTCCGCCCGTTTCCCTTATCTCATAGCTGCTCTCCGGCGTGTAAAAAGAAGCGTCGTCCCCGTCGCAGCGGACTATATTTTTTACATATACGCAGCCGGACAGGTCAGCGCTCTCATATCCTTTTTCCTCTATGAGACGGACCAGACGCTCTATCTCTACTCTGTGCGCTCTGCTGCCCTGACTGTCTTTTGTACGCATGACAAGGTTTGTCGCCGCGATAATAAGAACAAAGACTAGCAGGACAGCCGCCGTAAATCTGTTGTAAGCCTTCATACGAATTTGTACCCCACTCCCCATACGGTCAGAAGTCTGCGGGGTTCCTTCGGGTCGTCCTCTATTTTCTGCCGCAGCCATTTTATATGCACCGTGAGCGTCTGCATTTCAGAGAAGCAGTCGCTCCCCCATATGCGGTTGAAAATGAACTCCTTCCCAAGCGCCCTTCCCTTGTTTTCCGCAAGCAAAAGCAAAAGCTCAAATTCCTTTGCCGTCATCTCAAGCCTTGCGCCGTCCTTATACGCTGTGCGGTTCAGCCTGTCGATGCGAAGATTGCCTTCGTCTATTTCGTCAGACGCGTATCTGCGCTTGAATATGCCGCCGATCTTAGCGAGCAGAAGGTCTATGTCATAAGGCTTTTCAATATAGTCGTCCGCGCCGAGGATAAGTCCGTTGAGCTTGTCGTCTTTTTCTCCCTTCGCGCTGACGATTATGATGGGAACGTTGCTTTCCCTGCGTATCTCCTGACAGACCGCAAAGCCGTCGACTCCGGGCAGCATAACGTCAAGCACAATAAGCCTCGCACCGTATCTTTGATACAGCGCGAGAGCCTTTTCTCCCGTTTCGGCAAAGGAGACCGTGTAGTTTTCATTCCGGAGGAAATCACAAAGCAGCTCCGCGATTTCTTTGTTGTCCTCTACTATAAGAATATCAGTCATATTACCAGCCCATTTCCATAAGCCAATTATTAAGTCCCCTCTCCCGTTCTCTCAGCTGCGAAATCTGGGAATATCTCCCTAAATTATAATCTCCCTTTATGTTCCCGTCAATTATATAAAGGACTCTTGTGCATCTTGCCGCCACCTTGACGTCGTGGGTGACAAGCATTACAGTTGTACCCTCGCCGTTTAATTTGGCAAGCTCCTCCATGACCTCGTCCGACGAGGCGCGGTTCAAGGCTCCGGTCGGTTCGTCGGCAAAAATCATGTCCGGCTTGTTGATCATGCTGCGGCATATGCAAGCCCTCTGGAGCTGTCCTCCCGACACCTCGTTGATGTCGTTGTCGGCGGTTTCTATAATGTCAAGCTTTCTCATCAGATCCTGTCCCCGCCTCACGGTCTCCTTGCGGCTCTCCTTTATTTTGGAGGACTGACAGGCAGGAAGTATTATATTGTCAAGCACCGTGAGATTTTTGAGCATATACATCTGCTGAAAAATAAATCCCATTCCGTTCAGACGAAGGTCCGCAAGCTCCTTTTCACTCAGCGACGAAAGGCTTTTTCCGCAGAACTCGACCTCGCCCGCCGTTATTTTATCCATTCCGGAAACCGCGTAAAGCAGCGTTGACTTGCCGGAGCCGGAGGGCCCCATGACCGCCACCATCTCTCCCTCCGAAACGGTGAAATTCACGTTTTTAAGGACATTGTTCTGTCTTTTGTTTACTATATAAGTTTTACATAAATCTTTTACATTCAAAACAGTATTCATTATAAGCTCTCCTCTTTCTTTTATTCTATGGCGGACGCTTCGGAAGCCTTGACTCTTCTTATCCCAAACGACGACAGCGCTGACGCCGCAAACGATGCCGCCATAAGAATAAGCGGGCATATGACAAAAATCTGCAAAGGAACGATTTCGTATTTCACACCGTAGCTTGTTCCCATCATGTCAAAAACCGGACCTACCGAAAGCTTTGTCAGGGGAAGCGACAAGGCAAGTGACACCGCCGTCGAAACCGCCTGAACATACACAAATCTGAGTATGTGCGCCGCCATTATCGAGCCGTTTTTAAAGCCTAACGCCTTCATTATCGCAATTTCCCCGCGCTCTTTTATGATAAAGGAATATTCCATAAGCACGGTTACAAACATAACTATCATTATTACGATTACCGTCACAAGCTTTGTAACGCCGTTAAGAATGTCCGCAGTCCCCATTATTGAATCCGCGTACTCTCCGGCAGTATATACTTTACCGTCGAATAATTCTTTTACGCGCTCCGTTCTTTCAAGTATTTCACGGCTGTCGGGACTGTCGGTAAAATTGATCTGAAAAGCGAAACAGCCCGATACCTGAGAGAAATCCACATCCTCGTTCTCGTGCAGCCTCACGCCCTCGCCCATATTGTTCATGCTCTGGAACAGCGCGGTTATCAGATAATCCTTTTCGCCGCCGTTAAAGCGTATCGTGATCTCATCCCCTATCGAGGCTCCTAACTTCTGCGCGGTCTTCTGCGTCACAGCTATCTCCTTTGCGTTCTGCGGAGGAGTCCCCTCATAATATACATACTGGTCAGCGCTGGTTCCCGTTGCTATAAGAACCTGCGATTTGCATTGGCTGCCGCCGTGCTTCAGCGTCAGTTTCAATATAGCATCGCACGCGCATTTCGCCGGCATTCCGTTATCGGCAAGCTTTTTTTCCATATCGGCAAGCTCGCCCCGGAGTTTTTCCCTGCCGCCGTCTATCATAAAGCTCATCAGTTTTCCTTCGTCCGCAACGTAAACGTCGCTCTTTGACATTCCTAAGTTAGTGACCATATCCCCGCTTTTAAGCGTATTGACGGTATTTACCAAAATAAGCATAAGCGAAAGGCATAATACAAAGGTCAGTATAACGACGATAAATCTTCTCGGACTGCTCAGAATATCGTTTGCCGCCATGAAAGCCGCGGGTCTGCCGTGGCTTCTGCCAAGACGGAGAAGGCTTTTCTTCCTAAAACGCTCTCCTGTTTCGCCGCTGCGGATAGCGTCCACGGGAGTGTATTTTTTTACCCTTCCGGTGCAGCCGAAGCAGAAAAGCAATATAACCGCCACTACTGCGGCGGAGCATATTATATTTACACCGACACCGCCGTAATTTCCGAGCACCATGGAATAGGAAACCGATTTCATCATCATGTTACCGAACGGAATACTTAAACACAAGCCTGCCGAAACGCCTAATGCCGCGATAGCAAGATATTTTACCATATAAAATCCGCGTATTTTCATATTCGCGATTCCGATCGCCTTCATCACACCGATTTCCCTGTACTCCTGCGTAAGCGTGAAGCTTATCGTAAATCTGAGAACGACAAGCGCTATCAGAATCAGACATACGCTTACGATAAGCAGAACGCCCGCTATGACCATATCCAGAACATATGTCATTTTTGCAAAATCCATATCTCCCAGAAAAATTATGCTGTCGTCCTTCTCGCTAAGCGTCTTCTCCAACGTCTTGGTATCTCCTGTGTTTATGTATAAAAGACTTCCGCTGTACGTTCCCCGTATCTCCTCCCTCTCGGCAAATTCCTGATAATCTTTCCGGCTGACAATATATCTCCCCATAGATATCATCTTCGAGCCGAGAGCGGCGTCCTTGCATCTTCCCATCACTTTATAGCTCCGGCTAAAGCCTTCAATGCTTATCTCCACATAATCTCCGATTTTAATGTCATTATTCTTAATTGTATTTCCAGAGATCCATACGCAGCCCTCGTCGACTCCGGTTATAGGCCTGTCGTTTTCGTCAAAAAAAACGATCTGCGCCTCTTCAAACGGCATGAAAAGCGAGGTATTCTTGGACTCGACATATTCGCCGTTATAGCTGATATTCTCAGAATTCATAAATAAAACCGGCTCGTCTCCCCAGCTTTCCACGGAATCCATGCTCTCCAGAATTTCCGCGATCTGATTCTCTCCGCCTTTATCCATAGTCACCGCAAAAAAATCCGGCATTCCCGCCTTCTCATAAAAATAATCAAGCCCGTTCGTGACAGCAAAAATATTGTTGACGCTTCCCGCCGCAAACATCGTTGACAGTATCACAAACAGCAGAAGAATCGTATTCATCGTTTTGCCGCGCTTCAAATCCTTTTTCAGTATCCGCAAATACATAATCCTGTCCCTCTGATTTCCTTTCACTTTTATTATTATTGCGCCTTTTGCGCATAACGGGATTTCCCGACGCGTTTTTATTTTAACAGATAAAATATTAAATAATCCTTAAATATTATTTTTTTATTTTTAACAACTCCTTATTCTCCCGAAGCCGCAGAATATCCCATGCACATATTTATCCCTTCAGAAACTGTGTAGCTCACTCTTTTGACTATCGCGTCTATGTCCTTGGAGGTAACGTACATCTGCCTGAATTCCTCGGAAACCTGTATCGGTTCCTCAACCTTGTTTTTCTTGACTGAATCATAGATGAGGGTCGTAGCGTCAACAACTGTCGGAATCCCTATGGATATAACGGGAATGCCCACTGTTTTGCGGGTGAGCGCCTGTCTGTTGTTGCCTACGCCCGAACCCGGGTGTATTCCCGTATCTGTAAGCTGTATGGTGGAATTCAGCCTCTTTACGCTGCGCGCCGCAAGCGCGTCGATAACCACAAGTATATCGGGCTTAGTTCTTCTGATGACAGCTCCGATTATCTCACAAGTATCCATTCCGGTCTGCGCCATTACTCCCGGCACTATCGCGCTCGTAACAGCAAACGCGCCCTCTATTTCGTCATAACCCATATATTCTACGATATGTCTTGTAACCATGAGATTGTCCACGACCGCCGGGCCAAGGGAATCGGAGGTCGCCGAACGGTTGCCCAAGCCAGCTACAAGAATCTTGGGTACGCTGTCGTTCCAATGATAGCTGTTCAAAATAAGACTTTTAAGCTGTACGCTGAGCGCTTTGGATATCTCCCTGTGATATCCGTCGTCCTCCTCCGAAAGAAGCGGCACCTCCATAGTCACATAAGTGCCTATCGGTCTGCCTATCGTCTGCGAGGCGTACCTGTTAAGCACCTCCATTTTAATTACATTTATGTTATTTTTGGAGTCATTTTCTTCGCTTACTTTAATTCCCTTGATCTGTGAGTTGTCTTCTGTTATACTGTTTCTGGCTTCAAGCGCCAGGTCGGTACGAATGCGCATATCCGGCATAATTGCAAAGCTCCTTTTAAATGAATCTGACCGTAATAACTATTTTCTAGTTTGCAGATTTTTTCTTCAATTATGTATTGACAATCCAAGATTCATATAATAAAATATTACAGTATGTTTGTGACGAACGTCCGTGTCCGGTTTCGCCACAAATCGTTCTGCCCTCGGTCCGTCGACCTGCGGCAGGGCATTATGAATTTCACAGTAATTGGAGGTGTCCGGATTGGCTAATATCAAATCTGCTAAGAAGAGAATTTTAGTAAACGCTACTAAGGCCGAGAGAAACAAGACCATCAAGTCTAAGATCAAGACCTATATCAAGAAGGTAGAGAACGCTGTAAACGCGGGCGACAAGGCTGCCGCTGCCGAGGTTCTCAAGAGCGCTACCATCGAGATCGACAAGGCTTGCTCAAAGGGCGTTTACCATAAGAACAATGCCGCTAGAAAGGTTTCAAGACTTACCAATCTCGTCAACGCTATGAACTAATGGCGGACGGAATTTAATAGAATGAAAATAAGATGGCCGGCTGCACATCTTATTTTTTTTCCCAAAGCACAGAGCTTTTGGTAATCAGCAAAGACGATTATATAGAATATCTGCTTAATAAATATCGCAGGAATTGAACGCGCGCTGCTTTCACAAAAAAGGGACGCTGCCATTTTACGGCAATGTCCCTTTGCTTATTTCATAAAAAAATTCCGTCTTAGGTTTATTCTTACATATTCCTGCACTTCACCCTGTATATGCGCATAAGAGATTCGTCTATGCGTTCAATAGATATTTCCCCGCTGTACACGGCATTTAATACTCCCTGATAAGCCTCGTTAAAATCAACGGGCATCAGCACCATATCGCAGCCAGCCTTGATCGCCATGACCGCGGCGTCCGCAGAGGAATACATGGTCGATACCGCCGACATTCTCATCGCGTCGGTTATCACTATCCCGTTATATCCAAGCTTATTGCGCAGTATCCCGGTGATAATATCATAGGAAAGCGTTGCCGGAGTGTTGTCGGGAAGCACGTTCGGCAGCGATATATGCCCCATCATTATAAAATCAACGCCCGCCGACATCGCGCTCTTAAAAGGCAGCAGCTCGCGCGAAAGCAGTTCGTCCATAGTCAGCATACTCACAGCCATACCGTTATGAGAATCTCCCTTGGTGCTTCCGTGTCCCGGAAAATGCTTCGCGCAGGCGCTTATACCTTTATCCTGAAGTCCCTTCACCGCCTGATACACATAATCCGAAACAAGCTTTGCGTCCTTTCCGAAGGAACGCTTCTCAAACATACTGTTGCTTTCGTTATAAATATCCGCGACCGGCGCAAAATCCACGTTAAAGCCGTATTTTGTAAGATATGCGCCTATTTTGCCGTAAGCGCCGTATGCCGATGCCGGATCGCCCGACGCTCCGAGCGAAGCCGCGTCTCCTGTATTCTGTACGCTGTCGAAAGCCTGCGCCACTCTCGCGACTCTTCCTCCCTCCTCGTCAACTCCGAGAAAAAGTGGATATTTGCTGTACTCTTTTGTCCTGGCGAGCAGGCTCGTAAGCTGCGCCTCCGACTGTATATTATTCCCGAAGTAAATGACTCCTCCCACGGGGTATCTGCTTAACGCCGCCTTCGTGCTTTCGTCCGCCTGCAAGCCTCCGTTTATGACCTCGGGATGCACAAAAAACAGTCCCGCCACTTTCTCCTCCGTAGTCATCTTTGAAACGTAATAGCGCGCCTTTTCCTCAACAGAGCCTGACGGAATCTGACTGCCTGACGTTTCGGGAGGAAGCGTCGCCTGAGTATTCTGCTCCCCCGTACTCGGCTTGACCTCGTCGGTGCCGGGTTTATTCGGCGACTCGGTTTTTTGCTCCGTCGAGGGCTGCGTCGTCTGAGCGCTCTCCGTAACTGCCGGCTCCTTTATCTGCCCCGAAGTAGTTTTGTCGTCGGTTGCGGCTGTGTTTTCACTGACGGTAGTCTGCATATTTGCATCGTCCGTCGTCGCGGAGTTTTCCTCCCCGGCCTCCGTACCCGTATTTTTCGTCGGTGAACTTGTTTTGTCGCCGACGGACTTTGTGCTCTCCTTTTCGTACACGGTACTCTTTTCTTCGGATTCCGTCCGCTCTCCTGCCGCCACGTCGTCATTCTTGGGATTTCTGTTTATACGAACTGCCGCAAAAACTATCAGTACGCCGAGAATGATCAGCGAAACACCCAAAGCAAGCGCTATAAAAAACCGCCTTTTTCCGCCCGAAGTCTCTATGCTTTTTTCCTCTTTCGGATTCTCTTCCATAACCGCACTCTCCTTATCCATTTTATTCCATATTCCGCCTATAAATCCGCACGGCTCCGGAATCAATGGATTCCGAAGCCGTTATACTATCTTCCGGATATAAAATCGCGTATCCACCTTCCGGCGGCTGAAAGTTCGTTATCGCTCCAACCGGAAGTTTTGTTCGTAGAGGAGCTTAAAAGCGCCGAGGTCTCGTTCTTGTTGCAAAGACTCCACGACACGAACGACAGATTGTAGCTGTTTATAAGCTCCTTCCATGCCTGCGCCGAATTATAGTCGATTCCTCCGTTGCCCGACGCGTCGCAGATGCTGAATTCCGACACAAATACCGGAGTTCCCGCCGCATACGCTTTTTTGAGCTTATTGCGCAAGTCATCTTTATGGGTAGCCGCATAGAAATGCAACGCGTACATAACGTTCTTGGGCTTTGCCACCGGATTGGCGGCGACCTGGTCAACATCCTGCGACCATGTGGGCGTCCCCACGATTATTATCGCGTCGGGATCGTTTTTACGGATCACGGAGATCACCTCGTCGGCGTATCTTTTTACGTCCGACCAGCCCGGTCCGTTAGGCTCGTTGCATATCTCATAGATAACGTTTACATTGTCCTTGTATTTCTTGGACATCCTGTCAAAAAAGTTTACCGCGTCCGCCTTGTATACGTTAGGGTCGCGTTCGTTAAGCACATGCCAGTCGATTATGACGTACATACCAAGCTCGGTGCAGGCTTCGACTCCCTTGCTCACAAGCTTTTCAAGCTCCGCCTTGTTTCCTCCGCTGCAATAGCCGTTTTCATGCGTATACATGGCGATCCTGAATACGTTGGCGCCCCAGTTGTCCCTGAGCGTTTTGATCGCGTCTTTATTTACATACTGCGGGAACCACTGTATACCATGAGTGCTTATTCCCTTAAGCTGGAACTTCTTTCCGTTCTTGTCTACGAGGTCCGCGCCCTTGACCGAAAGCGCCCCGTGGTTGCCCACCGGAGTTCCGCTTTCAAGCTTCGGCGGCACATACGGCTTTACTGGCTCCGAGGGCGCGGGGGAAGGATTGCTGCTGCCCCCGCCGTTTGACGAGCCTCCCTGCGAGCCTCCGACAGCCACGTTAGTGGTCGTGCCCGAATAGGTAAACGCCGTTAAAGTTGAAGAGGACGAGATGATCAGTCCGATATCCCTTGCGCTCCCTCCCGCGTCAACGGCCCCATTGTAATCAGCGGGCGTTATTACAAGCTTTCCTCCGGAAACGGTGCAGTTGCAGTTCCATGAATTAATTATGGCGCTGCCCGCCCCAAGCTCTTTTTCTATTTTCCATGTATTGATTCCTACGGAAGAAGTGTTTGATACCGTACCGCTCAGCTGATAGCATTTTTTGCCGTTCTCCTCCCATGAATTGACGATCGTGACTTCCGCCTTATATGTTCCCTTCTGATTGGAAGGAGGCGTTACGGGCGCGACAGTCTGCTGCTGCGACGGATTCTGCGGAGGAACAGGGGCGGGATTCTGCGGCTGTGAGGAAGACCCCTGTGAGCTTGACGGCTCCTGCTGTCCCGGCTGCTTCTGTGTCTCATCGGACGGCGGCTTTGTCTCCCCGGAGCTAGTATCCTCCCCGTCTTTTGAAGTCCACGTTTCCTTCGTGGAGTCTTCCGTATTTGAGGCGGTCGTATCACCCTCGGTATTTTTATCTGTTTCCTTCACGGTCACGTCATTTTTTCCGGTACTTTCGTCCTCATAACCGCCGCTCTGCGCGGGCGCGAACACTCCCTGCTCGGAGGAGGGCTCCCTCTCTGCGTTTCCCGGCGTACAGCCGTGTTTTGCAAACAAAAGCGCGTACATCACGGCAAGAATCACTATGATGACAGAAAGAATGACAATTACTGTTTTCTGGCTGTTCCATTTTTTTTCTTTACCGGCGTTGTCGTCAAACTCCCATTTTGTTTCTTCGCTCATACGATCTCTCCATTCACTGCGAACTATATTTTACTATTATCATTTC
>CAJTON010000021.1:22855-27938 GCA_910577605.1 uncultured Butyrivibrio sp. | reverse complement strand
ACCGCATATTTATCCTCTGTCCTGCCCGTTTTAACCGCCGTCTCAGCGTCCGCACAGTCGTTTACCGCCGCTCTTAATCTTTCCGCGGAAAAGTTCTTCGCCTGCGAAACGTATCTTCCAGCAAAAAAGGGTTTGATACCAAGCCTTGCAGCTATTTCCTGACCGCTCTTTCCGCGCGCCGACAGATCTTTTACCGACATAAGCGTCGCAAACTGCCTGCTTATCAGAGTAAGCAGCTTCATAGGCGGCTCCTTGAGCGCCAGCAGATCAAAATAAAGCCTCACCGCCTCGTCCCTCTTTCCCGACGACATTGCGTTTATCATGTCAAAAACCCTGTCCTCCGGTCTTTGCGGACAGACCTCGTCAATATCCCCCGCAAGTATTACATCGGCTTCTCCGGTGTAGGAAATTAGCTTCATCGCCTCATTATATATATTATTCATATCGTCTCCGGCTCTTGCAAGAAAGCTGTCCATATCGTTTCGTGTGATGCGCTTTCCCGCCCCGCCGAAAATACGCGCCGCCCAATCCCTGAGCGCCGCCTCCGTCTGCCTCTTCATCTCGCAGACATAGCCCTTCTCGTTCACAGCCTTATAAAGCCTGCCCCGCTTATCGACCTCGCTCTCCACAAAAAGCAAAACGGCGGTATCGGGAAGTTCCTTTACGGTTTCCGTCATTTCCTCCGACGCTCCTTTAAAAAGTCCGCTGTCCTCAATTACGATAAGCCTGCGCTCGGCAAAAAAAGGCATGGTGCGCGCAATATCCGCCACCTCCGCCACGGGTACGTCCCTCCCCTGATACACGGACAGATTCATTGTATCCTCCCCGCAGACGGCTTCGCGAAGGCGGTTTTTGTATGACGTTTTAAGGTAATCCTCGTCACCGTAAAGCAGGTATACCGCGGCGAAAGAATTGTTTTTTATGTGCCTCATTATTTCCTTCATCCGCGCGCCGCCTCCTTACCGCACTATTTTAACATATTTATCCGCCAAAAACAACTGCTCCCTGCTTATCCGTGCGATAAATAACCGCGCCAAATTCTCCCATTCTCTCAAGAGCCTCTTCATGCGGATGCCCGTAACGGTTGTCCTCCCCGCAGGAGATAACAATGCTTCCGGGGCTTGCCGCCATAATAAATTCAGAGGAATTTGAATTTCCAGAGCCGTGATGCGCGGATTTAAGAACGTCAAACGGCGCGAAACGCGACACCGCCCCGCAAAGCTCCTTTTCCTGCTCCTTCCCTATATCTCCGGTCAGAAGCATACTGAAACCGTTATTTTCCACGACAAGCACGGTCGAATTGCCGTTGCGCTCCGTATCCGAGCCTCCCTGTTCCGGATAAATGCAGGTTATCTCAGTGCTTCCCGCCGTAAGTCTCATTCCGCAGTATATCGTTCTGACTTTTGCTCCCGCCTCCTCCGCCGTTTTCCAGAGCGCGTCATACGCTTCATCATGCACTGGCGAAGCCGGCATATAGACAGTATCGACACTGATTTTTCCTTTTCTCAGCAGGTCAAAAAGACCGCTTACATGGTCCGAGTCGCAGTGCGTCACGATGGCATAGTCAAGCTTCGCCACCCCTTTTGACATCAAAAAAGGCTCCAAAGTGTATTCGTACAGCTTCTTTTTGTCCGAGCTTCCGCCGTCCACAAGAAACGCAGCGCCGTTGCCGCCGCGTATAAAAATCCCGTCTCCCTGGCCTACATACAGAAAATCCGCCTCAAAGCCTCTGTCGAATCTGAGCGTCAGAAGCACAAACGCGGGAACAAACGCCAATACGGGAGCCTTGTATCTGCCGGAATACTTTTTGAGCACGAAAACGGCGACGGCAAGAATAAAATAATAAAGCGCGATCTGCCACGCCTTGGGTCTGCCGCACACCCATACCGCACACGGAATCCTAGCGTTCGCCGTGCATAAAAATTTGTAAAGCTTTATCACGAATACTCCGGGACCTATGCAGAAACTCCCCGCGCAGACATTCAGAATGCCCGCTATACCTCCCGCGACGGCGCTTACCATAACGACGGTCATAAGAGGGACCACAAGCATATTTATGAACACCGAAAGAACGGGAATCTCATAGTAGTTCCACATTATCACCGGAAGCGTAGCCGCCTGCACCGATATGCTCGTGACGAAGGCGGAGGAAATCTTTCCTTTTATTCCCAAAGCCTTGCTTGCGTTTCCCGCTATAAATATTATTCCCAGCACAGCTCCGAAGGAAAGCTGAAAACCGCAGTTGTACAAAAGCATTGGATTTGAGACAAGCATTGCCATCGCCGCAAGCGAAGCCGCGGAAAGCATATCGTATGTCCTGCCCGCGGCGTTTGCGTACACAGCCGCTATGTACATTATGATCGCCCGCACCGTGGAAGTGCCGTTTCCGGTCATTACCCCGTAAAAAATAATGACCGCGCTCCCGATAAGCATGGAAAAAATATATTCCGCTCCTGATTTTCTGAGTATTCTGTAAAGTCCCATGCCTATCAGCGAAACGTGAAGCCCCGATATGGCAAGAATGTGCCCTATCCCGCCGTCCGCAAAAAGCCCCGACAATTCAGAATCAAGCCCGTCCTTTTCTCCGAGAAGCATGGCGGCAAATACCGAGGCGCTTGCGGAATCGGTTACTGAATACAGAGAATCGCGCAGCTTTTTTGAAATTCTGTCGGCGAATCTCATCACAAGCGAATCGCATTCCTTTTCGACTGCGATTTCCTCCGGATACACCTTGAATCCTACCTTTACCGTGTGGTAATATTTCCGCGCGTCAAACTCTCCGGGATTTTTCGCGGTGTCAAAAGCCGCCGCCGTGCCCTTTATGCGGAGCAAAGCGCCGCGACCGTACTCTTCGTCGGTATACGCTATACAATTTTCGATCCTGCCGCCGTCGGACGCAAGCCTCACATTTTCAAGCGTGACCTTATAACCGTTTCCGGTCTCCTGAACTTTCTGCACCGTTCCGGATATTTCGCATGAACGCCGACCGCCGCCGTTAAGAGCGCGTACAAAAGAGCTTTCCCGCGAAGCCGAAAGCGTTATAAAATATCCCGCTATAAATAATAATGGAAAAATAAAATAGAAAAAACTGACCCGGCGCTTATACACCGTATGAATTACCAATGATAAAACAAGAAAAAATACCAAGATAAAACAAGGGACCGCGAAACTATGCGCGATAATTCCGAGCGACAGCACGATCGCGGCCCCGAATAACGGTCTTTTAATAAAACCTCCTCCTTACATTCCCGCAAGGCGCTTTGCGCCGAACGGGACTTTCCTTACTCTTCTATCTCTTCATATACCTCCGTAACTATGTCCAGATTTCGCTCATACGTCGCGGAAAGAGAATAATTATCCCTGAACGTGCCGTCCTGAGCGCCGTTTACAAGAATCTGCACTTTCTTTACCTTTGTAAGCTCACAAAGGGAATTAACTATGGAATAAAGCGTCACCTCCGCCGAAACGTCGGCTAACGACGTCATAAACGCGGAATCAAAATTGACATAGCAAACTCCGTCCCTCGTCGAAACTGTCAGAAGCTTTGTGTTCGGCGCAAGCGTCGCCTTGCTACCCTTCACTCCGGGACCCGCAAGCAGACGCTCGATTATGGTCTGCTCCATTGACGTTTTATTGCTGTATTTAAGACGCACCGTTTCCCCGACAAGACTTTTTCCCTCGCCGTCCGAATAATATACCTTGGTATCAAAATAATTTATCTGATTAAGTGATGAATCTGTATCCGTGATAAAATTATTCTCGTTCATCAGACCGACCACCTTATTGTCTATCGTCAAAGGCTGGTCATTGATATATATTCCTATATAATCCACAGACTGAAGCTGAAGAAGCGTCTGCACGATAGCGGCGCGGCATATCACCTCGTCAAGCGCGCTCATCTCATAATATCCCTCATCCTTAAAGTAAATGTTGAGTATCCTCTTATTCTTCTGCAGTGAGCTTATGCCAAGAACATCAGGTATCTTACCGGAATTAAGCGCGTTGATCGCGTCCCTGCGCTGCTTCGCGCTGTTGTCACGGTACGGACTGCTCCACGAAAAAACGCTTTTATTACCGCTGTCGGTGGGATATAGCATCTGATACAAAAGAGAAGCCGCCTGAATTATCTCGTCATCATAATACATAAAATCATCGCATGGTTCCGCGACAAGTTCCATGTTGGACGGATCGTAATAATACATCAGATAACCGTCTTCTGAGCCCCACTCCCTTTTTCTGCCGCAGGCTGTAAAAATCACAGTGGCGGTCAAAAAAATCACCGCGACGGCAGACAGCGCGCGAAGTCTTTTTTTCATACCTGCTCACCTCCGTTTTTCACATAGCGTATGGGTATCCTGACAGTAAAGGTCGAGCCGTCGCCGTCCTTGCTGTAAAGCTTTATCGTTCCGTGATGCATGAGTATAACGCTTTTTGTTATCGCAAGTCCCAGTCCCGTGCCGCCCTTTTCTCTGGAACGCGCCTTATCCACCCTGTAAAAACGCTCGAAAATATGCTCCCTGCACTCGTCGGGAATACCGATCCCCGAATCCGATACCGTCACAAAGAAATACTTGTGGTCAGCGTTTATCGAAACTCTTACCCAGCCGTCCTCTTTATTGTACTTTATGGCGTTTTCCACAAGATTGGTTATCGCGAGAGTAAATTTCACCTCGTCGATTTCAGCTGCCACGGACCTGAAGCTCTCAAAAATAAGCTCCACCTTGCGGGCGTCCGCAATCGGGCTGAGCCTTTTTAGCGTAAGCTCCACAAGCTCGTTTACATTTACGGCGGAAATATTCAGGGACGCGTTGGCGCGGTCGACCTTGACAAGAGCGAGCAGATCGTTTATTATCTGGTTCTCCCTGTTTATCTCACTGACTATATCCCCCATGAATTCCCTGTATACCTCGTTCGGGACCTCCTCCTGCATCATCAGCGATTCGGCGAGAACCTTCATTGACGTCATAGGCGTTTTCAGCTCGTGGGACACGTTCGACACAAATTCGTCGCGGGAACCGTCCATCAGCCTCATGCGGTCAAGCATAAGGTTCACGGACTGCGCCACGCTGTCATATTCATAAAG
>CAJTON010000021.1:19286-22845 GCA_910577605.1 uncultured Butyrivibrio sp. | reverse complement strand
TTCTCCACGCGCGCGTCCTTCGCTCCCGCCGATACCCTCACTATGGATTTATTCAGCTTGTTCAGCGGTTTTATCACAGCCTGCGAAAAAATCCCGGCAAAAATAAAAGCAAGCATCGCGAATATCGCGGTTATAGCCTTGAAAAGCCTGTTTACATACTCCTGTATCATAGGGGCGGAGGTATCGGTGACCGTGATGCCGATAACGCCTATCACATCCTCGCTGTCCGTATTGTATATGGGCATGTAGATCTCGGCGTATCCTGTCTTGTAGCTGTAATACTTGCTTACCGAGCGCAAAAATAACCTCTCCGCTTATAAGGGTCTTTCCTTCGTCGTACGCATATGTATCTTTTACGATCTGGCATCTTCCGTCTATAACGACGACTCTTGACGAATAGGTGTATGTAAGCTGTTCAAGCTCCGCGTTCACCACCTCTGAGCTTTGATCCTTGAGATACGAATGAGTGGCAACATCAGCCGCTATAAGGCTGCACTGACCCTGCACCTCAATGACAAGATTTTCCATTTCTCTGGACGCGTAGCTGTACACGACCCAGCGTCCGGCAAGTATTACCGGAACGGTTCCCATAATAACTATCGCTATTATTATCAGCGCGCGAAGGCTCACAAGTCTCCGCATTATCCTGCTTATCCTGCTGTTTTTAGCGCCGTTTCCCTTCCTGCCTCTCTTCATCATCTCACCGCACCGTTACGCCTGATAATAATATCCGGCGCCCCATTTGGTATGAACATATCCCGGCTCCGAGGGATTGGCTTCTATCTTTTCCCTGAGCCGTCTGATATGCACGTCTACGGTACGCGCATCGCCCGGATATTCGTATCCCCACACAATATTGAGCAAAGATTCTCTGCTGTACACCTTTCCCGGATTCATCATCAGAAGCTCAAGCACGTCAAATTCCTTTCCCGTAAGGTTCACTTCGCTTCCGCATATGTAAAGCCGTCTGTTGTCACGGTCAAGTTTAAGGTCCTTTGACTCTATTATCCTCGCCTCTTTGGTTTCTTCCCTGTTCTGCTTCAGATGACCGTTGCGTCTCATAATGACCTTCATCCTTGCTTTCACCTCAAGGATGTTGAAGGGTTTGGTTATGTAATCGTCCGCTCCGTACTCAAGCCCCATTATTTTATCCATGTCCTCGCCCTTTGCCGTAAGCATGATTATGGGCATATCCGAAAATTCCCTTATCCTGCTGCAGACCTCAAGGCCGTCTATGCTTGGAAGCATCAGATCAAGAAGTACGATGTCATAATCGTTCTCCCTCGCGAATTTCAAAGCCTCCTCGCCGTCATATGCGCAGTCCACAGTCATACCGTCCTGTTCAAGGCTGAACTTAATTCCCTTTACGATCGCTTTCTCATCGTCAACCACCAACACTCTGCTCATGCCGTTCCCCTTTCGTCCTTTAACATTCCCGCAAGGCTCTTTGCGCCGAACGGGACTTACCTGATTTCAGACACATATCAAATCTTTTATCCTGTCATAGGAGGAATCCTTTATCCCCGTTACGTTCTTTATGTCCTCAACCGCCTTAAAGCCGCCGTTTTCCTCCCTGTATGCAACGATGCTCTGCGCCTTTACCTTCCCGATTCCGGGAAGAGTTGACAAAAGCGCCTCATCCGCAGTATTTATATTTATCATTCCTGAGGTATGACCGCCGAAATCCTCTGTTTCCGTAATATACGCGGCGCTCTCACCAAAAGCCGGAACGTAGATTTTCTGACCGTCAGAGGCATAAGCCGCCGGATTTATCGCCGAAATATCGGCGTCAGGCAGCAATCCTCCCGCCGCTTCAAACGCCTGCGCCACACGCGCGCCGTCCTCAAGATAATACAACCCCGGAGAAGCGACCTGTCCGCATACATATACGCATACGCGCGCAAAAAATGTCCGCGCCTCCTCAGCCTCGCCGTCTGAAGCGTCAGAACTGTCCGTCTCCGTACTTTCCGCCGCGAAAACATCCGTTTCAAGCAGCGCGCCGCCCTGCGCGTTCCCCGAATGCCGCAGCATATAAAACAGACCGGCGAGAATAATTACGCACGCTCCCGCCAATCCAAGTATGATTTTAGTGTTTTTATGCATACGCTCTCCTTACCGGACAGCATAATTCCCCTTTATGCACATTTTTATTTTAACCAAGAAAAAATATAAATACAAGGTTTTTATTTTTTATTTATTTTTGAGCGGCGTTCTGTCCGCTCATGCAGAAAACTATGATTCCGGCTATGCATATCAGCGCGCCTATGACCTTTCCCCACGAAAAATTCACCTTTTCCGTACCCATAAGTCCGAAAAGCTCTATCAGATAAGCCGTCACTATCTGCATGACTACAATAAGCATGACCGACTTTGCCGGGCCGAGAAGCGCCATGCTCTTGATGACCGTGATGGTTATAAAAGCGCCTATCGCCCCTCCCGCAAGTATATATTTAGGCGATACATGCCAAAGCGCGCTGACGCTCTCGCGTCCCGTAACCAGCCACGCTATGACGCACACCACAAACGCCGTCAGCTGTACGAAGCCAGCCGCCACCCATATACTTGTCTGCTTTGTCACTCCCGTATTCATAACACCCTGAACGCTCATAAGAAGTCCCGACAAAAGTGCTATCAAAAATCCCCACATAAAAATACCTCCCGAAACAGTTGGCGAAAGCAGACATGGTGATATGCCGGCTTTGCCGTATTATTTTAACCGTTTCCGGAGGTTTAATTCATTGAAGCTGTTTTTTCATATAATCGTCGATTTTCTGAAGCTCCTTTTCTATGTCCTCCCCGGCGGCGATATTGTGTATCGCTATCTCGATAAGAGGGTATACCTGCTCGCCGTACAAAAGCTTGTTTTTGGAAACTGATTTGTCGTACGAATCGTACACGTTCTCCAGCTCAGGATTATCGCAGTACGCGTCGCGCTTTGTCGAAAGCATTCCCGTACCGGCATAGAATTTATCCGCGCACTCATAGGTAGCGTACTTCGCGAAATCAGCCGCAGCCGTCTGATTTATGGAATAGGGATTGACCACAAGCGCCGTGGTAATGGAAAGAGGAGCCGTTTTGCTCTTGCCGTCATAATCGGGAAATCCCGTAATACGGTACTCCACATCACTGGCTTCTATATCGGCCACCGCGTCTAATCCGACTATGGTCGCAAGTATCCTGCCGGAGGTAAACTGTTTTACGCAGTCCTCGTAAGAAACACCTGATTTAAGACTGAAATAGTCTATAAGCGCAAGGTAATCCTCAGCCGCCTTTACAGTCTGCTTATTATTCACACTAAAATCGGACGGGTCGTCACCGCATACTCCGCCGAGACTCATGCCGCTGCCTATAAATCCGTAATTGCCGAACATGCGCCTTATATCGCACCTGAAAATGCTTTCGATGCCAGCCGCCTCCTCAGAAGAAAAATCCATCTCGGTCGAGTAATTCTGAATATTGGCAAAAGTGTTTACATTCTCATCCGATAAAAATTCCGTGTTGTATACCAGAAAACTCGTTTCATAACCTAAAGGATACGCAACAAGGCTTCCCTTATATG
>CAJTON010000021.1:0-19276 GCA_910577605.1 uncultured Butyrivibrio sp. | reverse complement strand
ATGAGCACGCGTCAAGCGCCGTCTGACAGTAATAATTATTTGTATACTCATGTCCGGTATTCTTCGCCGCAAGCCCCGCGAGATAAAGAGTTCCGAGATCGTTGTTCTGTGCGACATACACATCCACGTTTTTGCCGCCCCTTATCGTGTCGTCGCTTATACCCTGAATATAATTTTCCGGCGGCACAAGCTCAAGCGTCACCTCGACATTTTTATGCGTCTTTTCGTATGCTTCTTCACAGCTTTTAAGATAGTCGGTAAACCTTTCGTCCGAATATCTGACGTTAAGGCTTACAGCCTCTTCCTCCTTTACGGTAGTTTCCTCCGGAGAGGTCAGCTCATAGGCGTATTTTACGCCGCAGCCGCTAAGCGTCAGAGCCGTAAGACCTGCCGCAAGCAGTATTACTTTCTTATTCATATATCCGTTATCCACCCGTTTTTTAAATGCATTTCGTAAGTTTCTCAATCATTTCGTCAACATTTTCACTGCTTATCACAAGAGGCGGTATGAATCTGATAACATTGCTCCCCGCGGAAAACGTGATGAGCCCGCAATCCAGAAGCTTTGCGATGATTCCTCCGACAGGACCGTCAAACTCAAGTCCCTGCATCAGACCTATGCCGCGGTGCTCGACTATGTGAGGAGAGTTCTTTGCCACCTGATCGAGCCTCTTATATAAGTATGCACCAACCTCCACCACATTTTCAAGTATTTTATTTTGTTCAAAAATATCGAATACCTTTGACGCTGCCGCGCACGCGAGCGGATTGCCCCCGTATGTCGTGCCGTGGTCGCCCGCCTCAAGAACGTCGCAGACCTTTTCGGAAGCCGCAAACGCGCCTATCGGCACGCCGCAGCCGAGAGCCTTCGCGGTAGTGGCAATATCGGGCTTTACACCGTAATGCTGATAAGCGAACATCTTTCCGCTCCTTCCCATTCCGCACTGTATCTCGTCAAGAATAAGAAGAATATCCTTTTCGTCGCAGAGAGCGCGAACGCCCTTTATAAACGCTTCGTCAGCGGGTCTTATACCTCCCTCGCCCTGAACGGTCTCCATAATGACCGCGCAGGTGTTTTCGTTTGCGAGCGACTTTACACTCTCAAGGTCATTGTAGCGCGCAAAAGAAACCTCCGGCATAAGCGGCTCAAAAGCCTCCCTGTAATGCGGATTTCCGGTTACCGAAAGAGAGCCTATGGTCCTTCCGTGAAAAGAATGCTCCATCGCTATGATTCCGGTTCTTTTGGCTCCGCCCTCGCAAGACTTTATATAAGCATATTTTCGCGCGAGCTTTAACGCTCCCTCCACAGCCTCAGCTCCACTGTTGGTGAAAAAAATCTTTGCAAGTCCTAAAGCTCCCGCAAGCTTCTCAGCCGCCTCCGCCGCCGGTTCATTATAAAAATAGTTTGATGTGTGGACAAGCCTGTCCACCTGCTCCTTCAGGGCATCATTGTATTCCTTATTGCCGTAGCCCAGCGCAAAAACTCCTATTCCCGAACCGAAATCAAGATACTTCCTGCCCTCGGCATCATAAAGATACACTCCCTCGCCCTTTTCGAGCGCCACCTGATACCTGTTGTAAGTATGTATTATATTTTTTTCGGCTTTTTCAATTATATTACTTGTCTGCGACATAAAATCTCTCGGCTCCTTTGTTGAGAATTGCGGTTCCGATTCCTTTGTTAGTAAAAATCTCCAGAAGCAGGCAGTGCGGAATCCTTCCGTCCATGATATGTACCCGCGATACGCCCTGACGTATCGCGTCTATGCAGTTTGTAAGCTTAGGCAGCATACCGCCCCCTATACAGCCCCCGTTTATAAGCTCCTCCGCCTCGTCGAGCACCAGCTCGGAGATCAGCGTGTCGGGATCGTCCTTATCCCTGTACACTCCTTCTATATCCGTAAGGAAAGCGAGCTTCTCGGCGTTTACCGCCCTAGCTATCGCGCACGCCGCGTCGTCCGCGTTTATATTGTATGTATTGAAACTGTCGTCAATCCCTATCGGGCATATTACCGGAAGGAAATCGTTTTCCAGAAGCGTGTATATCACCTTCGGGTCTACCTCCTTGATCTCGCCGACAAAGCCTATATCCTGCCCCTGCGAAAGCTTTTTATCAACCTTGAGCATACCTCCGTCTTTTCCGCTGATACCGACGGATTTCACGCCTAGCTGTGAAATAAGGTTTACAAGGCTTTTATTGACCTTGTTGAGCACCATCTCCGCGACCTCCATAGTCGGCGCGTCGGTCACGCGAAGCCCGCCGACAAAATTAGTTTCCATTCCGACCTTATCGACCCATCTGCTTATCTCCTTGCCTCCTCCGTGTACGATTATCGGCTTGAAGCCAACAAGCTTTAAAAGCACCACGTCCTCTATGACCTTTTTTTTGAGTTCCTCGTCAACCATCGCGCTGCCGCCGTATTTTACGACTATTATTTTGCGGTTGAATTTCTGTATATATGGAAGCGCCTCGATAAGCACCTGCGCCTTCGCCATTTCATTGTCAAGATTATTCATTTTCATATCCTCCCAAAATATCGTCTGTCTACGACCTGTAATCCGCGTTTATATTGACATACTCGTGCGTAAGGTCGCAGCCGTAAGCTGCGGCGGCGTATTCTCCCTGCTTGCAGTCGCATACCGCGATAACATGCTCCTCGCTCAGTATCTCCGTCGCCTTTTCCTCGCTGTAATCTGCAGCCATTCCGTTTTCGACTATCTTAAGCCTTCCCGCCCTGCTTTCAAAATATATGTCCACCTTTTCGGGATCAAATTCCGCTCCGGAATAACCCATGGCACAGAGTATCCTGCCCCAGTTCGCGTCATGTCCGTAGATCGCCGCCTTTGTAAGGCTTGACATAACTACCGATTTCGCGAGGGTCCTCGCGTCGTTTTTAGAGACCGCTCCCTCGACGCGCACCTCGAAAAGGCAGGTGCAGCCCTCTCCGTCTCCCGCGATCATCTTGGACAGTTCCTCGCAGACATAATAAAGAGCCTCTCGGAATTTTTCGTAATTCCCGTCTTCGACCGTAATTTCCTTATTGCCCGCAAGCCCGTTGGCAAGCAGAAGCACCGTATCGTTCGTGGAGGTATCCCCGTCTACGGAAATCATGTTAAAGGTATCTTCTATCGAGGCGCTTAAAGCCTTCTGCAAAAGCTCCTTGCTTATCGCGCAGTCAGTCGTGATAAAACAGAGCATCGTGCACATATTCGGATGGATCATTCCCGATCCCTTGCACATTCCGCCTACCGTTACTTCGCTTCCGTCTATCTCCACCCTTACTGCTGCCTGCTTGCTTTTCGTATCGGTGGTCATGATAGCCTCGGCGGCAAGCCTCGCGTGAGCCTCGCTGCCGCCCGCTCCGCCGCTGCACAGAGCGTCGATTCCAGTGCCTATCACGTCCATCGGAAGCTGCTTTCCGATAACTCCTGTCGAAGCGACAAGCACCGAATCCTCTGAGATGCCGAGATTTCCCGCCGTCCTTTCCGACATTATACGGCAGCATTCATAGCCCTCATCTCCGGTGCAGGCGTTTGCGATACCTGAATTTATCACTACCGCGTGAACGCACTCAGACTCTCGCACAAGCCTTTGATCCCATTTTACCGGAGCCGCCTTGACCTTATTGGTCGTGAAGGTTCCCGCCGCTTTGCATGGCGCTTCGCTGTATATCAGCGCCATATCCTTCTTGACGTTATTCTTGATCCCCGCGTTTACGCCGTTCGCCTTAAAACCCTTTGCGGCGCATACTCCGCCGTTTATATTTTTTACCATATGCTTTCCTCTTTTCTATTTAAATTATCACGGGAACACCGGAGCCGCCTTAAGTCCTTCGCTCTCGTCAAGCCCGAACATAATGTTCATATTCTGTACTGCCTGCCCCGCGGCGCCCTTTGTTATATTGTCGATGGCTCCCATCATCACGACGCGCCCCGTCCTTTTATCAGGCTTAAAGCCTATATCGACGAAATTGCTGCCCTCGACCCATCTTGTCTGCGGACATTCATCTTTATCAAGAAGCCTTATGAAATATTCGTCCTTATAATATTTCTCATATGCCGCGCGGATTTCTTCGTATGTATAATTTCCCGTCATATCCGCGTAGGCGGTTACTAGAATGCCCCTGTTCATGGGTACAAGATGCGGCGTGAAAATAATTTTTACATCCCTGCCGCAGGCGTAACTGCTCCTCGATCTCAGGCGTATGTCTGTGCGTTAGCACTCCGTACGCCTTTATATTCTCGTTGACCTCGCAGTAAAGATTGTCGAGCTTCGCGCCCCGTCCCGCGCCGGAGGTTCCCGACTTCGCGTCGATTATCAGCGTATCCGGATCTATAAGCCCTTCCTTTACCAGAGGATATGCGGTAAGGATCGAGCAGGTAGTGTAGCAGCCGGGATTTGCAAGAAGCCTTGTATGCTTTATTTTCTCCCTGTTTATCTCGCACAGCCCGTAAACCGCCTCTTTGATCAGTTCCTGGCTTTTATGCTCTATCTTATACCATTCCTCATAAATATTTACGTCTTTTATCCTGTAATCCGCGCTCAGGTCGATGACTTTTGTCTCCGATAAGATATTTTCGTTAAGCACCGACGCGCAGTAACCCTGCGGCGTAGCCGTAAAAATAACGTCCGCCTCCTTCGCCAGCGCTTCTATATTGTCGTCCATGCATTTTGCGTCCACAAGCCTGAACATATTGCGGTAAACCTTCGCATAATCCTCCCCCGTGTAGCTTCTTGAACCGTACCACACTATCTGCGCGTCCTTATGTCCGAGCAGAAGTCTCACAAGCTCGTTTCCCGCGTAACCTGTGGCTCCTATAATACCTGCCTTGATCATGATCTTTTTCTCCTGTTCCGAATGATCTCTAATGTTTTATCTTATTACTATGCGCTTTTGCTGTAAAGCCTTTTTGTATAAAAAAACCGCCCGCCTGCCGGAAATCTCCGCCGCCGTCACAAGGAGGGGCTTTTTATTTTTCTCATAATTATACATATATTCTGCATAATATGCAACATTTTTTTATTTTTCAAGAAAAAACCAAATATATATTGCATAAAAAAACTTTTTGATGTATTATGAAAATAATTTAAACAAATATTTTCAGGAGGAAATAAAATATGAAGGAAAAAGTTATCCTCGCCTATTCGGGCGGACTTGACACCACGGCGATAATTCCGTGGCTCAAGGAAAATTTTGATTATGAAGTGATCTGCGTATGCGCCGACTGCGGACAGGGAGAGGAGCTTGACGGACTTGAAGAAAGAGCGCTCTCCTGCGGAGCCTCCAAGCTGTACATAGAAGACCTCACGGACGAATTCTGCGACGAATATATAGTTCCCTGCGTACAGGCTCACGCGGTATACGAGAATAAATATCTTTTGGGAACCTCAATGGCAAGACCCGTGATCGCCAAAAGACTTGTGGAAATAGCGCGCAAGGAGGGCGCGAGCGCGATCTGTCACGGCGCGACCGGAAAAGGCAACGACCAGATACGTTTTGAGCTTACCATCAAAGCTCTCGCTCCCGATATTAAAATAATCGCGGCGTGGAGAAGCGACAAGTGGACGATGAATTCCCGCGAGGAGGAGATCGAGTATTGCAGACAGCACGGCATAAACCTTCCTTTTTCCGTGGATTCAAGCTACAGCCGCGACCGCAATCTCTGGCATATCAGCCACGAGGGACTTGAACTTGAGGACCCGGAGAACGAGCCCAACTTCAAGCATCTTCTCGTTCTCGGCGTGACTCCGGAGGACGCTCCCGAAGAGGGCGAGTATGTTACTATGACCTTTGAAAAAGGCGTACCCGTTTCCGTCAACGGAAAGAAAATGAAGGTTTCCGATATAATAAGAGAGCTTAACGCCCTCGGCGGAAAGCACGGTATCGGCATCGTAGATATCGTGGAAAACCGTGTCGTCGGCATGAAATCCCGCGGCGTATACGAAACTCCCGGCGGAACCATTCTCTACGAAGCTCATCAGCAGCTTGAGGAGCTTGTCCTTGACAGGGACACCACCACGATGAAGCTTGACATGGGCAACAAATTCGCTCAGATAGTTTACGAAGGCAAATGGTTCACTCCGCTTCGCGAAGCGGTTCAGGCATTTATAGAAAAAACTCAGGAAAAAGTGGCCGGAGAAGTCCGCTTCAAGCTCTATAAGGGCAATATCATAAAAGCGGGAACTTCTTCGCCCAACTCGCTCTACAATGAGTCTATCGCCTCCTTCACTACCGGAGACCTTTACGATCACCACGACGCTGAGGGATTCATAAATCTTTTCGGTCTTTCGCTTAAAGTAAGGGCAATGAAAGAGCTTGAAAACAAAAATAAATAAACGGGAGGTCTGTTTTTATGGGAAAGGTACGTAACAAACAAACCTATATGCAGGGAATCGAAAAGCTTTTTTCCAGGGAGCTTCTTACCGTCATATGCATAATGGCTCTGCTTGCAATAGCGGGAAGCACTGTTTTCGCGGTAGCCTCCAGCAAAAACAGCATGAAAAACTATCTTAATTCTTATCAGAAGGAAATTGACGGATACATTGCCGGAATCAAAGGAGAAGCCGCGGTATTCGCCCTTTCCATGGAAACAGGCAGGCTTGACGGATACGAAAACGAAATATCCTTAGCCGAAACAATAGTCAGATCCGACCCTCATATTGCGGCGGCCTACTACTGCCACAACAACGAAGCCTTATCATACTACAATTCGGTTGACGGAATATGGACGCCCGACGAGGGCTCCGTATTCACGAACCGCAGCTGGTACACGGGTGCCATGGAGGAAGGCGTATATATATCAGAGCCGTATCTTGACGAAGTAAGCGGGCAGTTCTGCGTCACTGTTTCGGAGGAGGTCAATATAGGCGGGGAAACCGCCGGAGTTGTCGGAATAGACTTTCTTATCGGCGACATAACCGACCTCGTTTCACACTCGGACGTAGGCAACGGCTATCTCATGCTCGCAAGCGGCGAGGGCGTTATAATGGTACACCCTAACGACAAATTTACTCTGACTGCCGACAGCGGCGCAAATATGACCGAAGCGGCGAAGGGCGCTTACAAATCCTTGTACGAGGACGCGGGAAAGGTCCACAATATCATCGACTATGCAGGAGGTCTCAAGACCGCTATATCCTACAGATCGGACGTAAGCGGCTGGATACTTGTGATGGTAAAGCCCGTCATAAGCGTATACTCTGGCGTAATTATCCTGGTACTGCTTATTTTGGCGGCAAGCGCCGGCGCGGTGTTCTTTTTCCGTATGTATAACAGAAAGCGCTGCGGCCTCTGGTTCGCGCCCATCGAAAAGGTCAGCGACACGGTTCCGCTGCTTGCCGACGGCAATCTCAGCGTCCACTTCTCTGACGATACCGATATAAGCGAAATATCCGCTCTGAGCGATTCGCTCAACAGTACCGTCGAACAGCTTAATTATTATATCAGGGACATCAAAAATGTCGTAAGCGGGATCGCAGACTACGATCTCTCCGTTGCTTCAAACGCCGATTACCGCGGAGATTTCCTTGACATACAAAACGGTCTTAACACAATACTCGACAAGCTTAACGACGTATTTATAAAGATAGGAGAAAATGCCGACACAATGTTTTCCTACTCCGACCAGATTCAGAAAAGTTCCGAAATGGTCGCTTCCGGCACCTCCGAGCAGTCCGCCGCCATATCTAACCTCAACAAGAACATGAGAGAGCTTGACGCGCAGATAAAATCGATCATGGACAATACCCAGATAGCTATCGACAGCGTAGGACTTACCAATCAGAAGCTTGAGGAGGGCGGCTCCAAGATGGTCGAGCTTGAGCTTGCCATGGACAAAATAGAAGAAACCACAGACAGTATCGACAATATCATGAAGACCATCAACGAAATAGCTCAGCAGACCAATCTCCTTTCGTTAAACGCCTCAATCGAGGCGGCAAGGGCAGGCGACGCGGGACGGGGGTTTGCCGTGGTCGCGTCCGAGATAAACACTCTTGCGCAGGCGTGCTCGGAAGCAAGCGAAAACATAAGCGAGTTGGTTCAGACCTCCAAACAGACGGTTGCAAGAGGTTCCGACCTTACCAAAATAGCTTCTCAGTCAATTAAAGAAGGTATTGACATTTCCAGACAGTCTTCCCAGAAGGTTGCGGAAATACAGAAGTACGTCGGAAAACAAAAAGACGCGATCGACACTATTGATGACCTGACTGACGAAATAGTCAAGGTCGTTGAAAATAACGCGGCAGCGGCGCAGGAAAACGCCGCCTCCGGCTCCGACCTCACCGAATGCGCCAACGAGCTTAAAAACTTTGTCGGAAGGTTCCGTCTCCGTTAAATTCATCGAATAATGAATTTGAGAATAAACACGGGGCTGCTGTTCTAACGAATAAAAATTCGCTAAGCGGCAGCCCCGTGTTTTTTGCACAAAAAAGGAGCCGCGCGCTGACTGCTCAGTACTGCGGCCCCGTTTCTTTACGGATCATAATGAATAATCAAACTTCTGTCCTATCTGCTTTTCTTCTTCTGTCACAACATTGTCGCTCTGAAGATTGAACTGATAATCCTGAATCTTTCTTAAAAGCTCCTCCGGAGAACTTGCGGTTATAGTAACCGTATCCTCGTCATCTTCTTCCGCGCGATTCTTGATGCGTTCGGCGGCTTCCTCTTTTTGGGCTTTCTTTGCCTCCTCGCGCTTTGCTTTCTTCGCCTCCTCGCGTTTCTTTGCCAAACGCTCGCTCTGGCTCTTGAAGGATTTGTCCATAACGGCGAAGAACTCTGCCGTACCGTCTTTCTTGATAGACATTCCGAAAGCGTTTACCTTTGTATTGCTCTTGGCAAGCTGCTTCTGAAGCTGATTAACTCCCGACGACGCATTGGCGATAGTCGCCTCGACCTGCTTACGGTATTTCTCGTCGGTTGCCATACGCTCGATCTTTTCCTCGTCGATAAGTACCGTCATCTTGCCGGCTACCGCAAAACTGCCTTTCTTTGCGTCGGCCTCAGCCTTTTTGTCGGACGAAACAAGGACAAAATTCATCCTGCCGAATTTCTGTCTGAGCGAATTATAGTACTTCATTCCCGCCTCGCTGAGTTCGGGTTCGCCGTAGGTCCTGCCGGAAGTAACCTTTTTCTTGTCCGAGGTCTCTTCCTTCTTTGAAACGTTCTTACTCTGATTCGTTTCCTGATACTGTGACGCTGCCTGCGTATAGGCTGTCTCTCTCACTGTGCTCATAACTTTTCCTCCCTGATATGATTATTCCGGTCAAATCCGTTTGCCGGATAAGGCTTTTATGCCCCGACTTCCCCGCAGCGCGCAAAACGCCCGGAGGAATTTTCTTTAATGATTGTATCGGCAGTTTTCCATAAAAAATTAACGGCAAAGCGCGAATGGATAAAAATAAAGCGCGGACAGCTATGCTCTTTTTTTTCGGGAAAAAATCAAAACAAACAGCAATGATAAAATATTTGATAAGGTTATTCTTATTATCATCAATTCATCCGCCCCTGTTTCTGTAACTGTATGTAAGGAATTGCTTATGAAATTATTAAATAAATGTTCTGACGCGCCTATCCAAAGCGTTCCGGACAATGCCGCGCACATTCCCCATTCATAGGCTAAGATCCCGGACAAAAGTATATACCCCATTCCCATAAAAACCGCCGTGCCAATATTCATGGAGCCGTCAAGCAGAGGATTTATCACGTTGGTAATGTGCCATATTCCGAAAAGCAGAGCTTGTATCATATTAGCCGTCTTTTGGGAATAGTTTTGTATGCCGATTTTATAAAAAAGTCCTCTGAACAGCCCCTCCTCCGCACAGACATTTACAATGTTGCCGATAACGCATACCAGCACCGCCAACAAGGAACTGCCGTTCGTATGAGTCTGCGTAAGCGAAAAATTTGTAATATAAAACCGCAGCGACGGGTGTTTCCCCATTGCGAACAATACAATAAACTCCACAGCGTAAGAGAGGAAAAAGGTGCTTATGCCAAGAAAAAGACCGTATTTCAAACCGGTAAATAACCCTTTTTTTGAAAATCCCAAATCGCTCCAATGAGATTTAAGCATACAGAGCGCGATCCATATCAGCAAAATGCAGCAGATTTTATGTAATATATTTTCTCCTACCCATGTCTGATCGGTTTTTACAAAAATAATTTCCATCGCCCTGATGATCATCAGCAAAATAAACATCAAACTGATAATGCTTATCGTTCTTCTTTTTTCCATATCTCTTTTCCCCTGAATAATTCATCTTTTCACTCATTTAAAAGTTATAGCACAGTCTTTCGCTAAAAACAATCTCCTTATAACTTATTTTCCGTATGCCGGAATGAACGCCGGAAAAAACTGCCAAACTTGACTATATGAGGGAATTAATATATAATTTAACAGTTAATGGAGGTTACGGTATGAAATATGTTGATATTGTGGTCCCGTGCTACAACGAGCAGGAGGGGCTGACAGCCTTCTACCGTGAAACGGACAAGATCGTGAACGGCATTGAGGGGTACGCTTTCAGATATATTTTTGTCAACGACGGAAGCTCTGACGACACTCTGATAGTGCTCAAGGGCATGGCACAGACCTACGACAACGTAAAATATATATCCTTTTCCCGAAATTTCGGCAAGGAGGCGGGAATATACGCCGGACTTGAAGGCTCAGACGGCGATTATGTCATAGTTATGGATGCCGATTTACAGCACCCGCCCGCTCTTATTCCGAAAATGATAGAAAGCATAGAAAACGGGCATGACTGCTGTGCTGCTTACAGGACCAACCGCAAGGGCGAGAAAAAGATCCGCAGCTTCTTTTCGCGCGCCTTTTATAAATTCAACAACCGCCTGACCGATGTGAAAATACCCTACAATGCGGTTGATTTCAGAATGATGTCAAGACAGATGGTCGATTCGATCGTGTCGATTTCGGAAAGACAGCGGTTTTCCAAAGGAATTTTCTCGTGGGTAGGATTTGACACCGAATGGATACCTTACGAGAATGTCGAGAGACAGATAGGAACGACCAAGTTCAATTTCAAAAAGCTTATGAGATACGCTCTTGACGGTATACTGTCGTTTTCCGTGGCTCCGCTCAAGCTCGTAGCCGTCATGGGCTTTATAATCTCCGCTTCCGCCATAATATACGCCATTTTTATCCTGATAAGGACTTTGGTCGTAGGAAAAGACGCGCCGGGCTACGCCTCGACTATAATCATACTGCTTATTCTGGGAGGAATAATCGAAATTTCAATAGGAATAGTGGGCGAATATATCGCCCGCGTATTCACCGAAATAAAGCACAGACCGATATATATCGCTAAGGAAAGCAATCTTGCCAAAGACAAATCCGGACAGGAAGTCCGGAAGGAAGAGGTGGAGGACTGTGAAAAAACTTCTTCGCAAGCTGATAAATAGAGAAACCGTCACATATCTTATTTTCGGAGTGCTCACGACGGCGGTGAGCTTCGCGACGGCGGGGGCGGCGAAATTCCTGCTCGAACGCGCGGGCTGCGGCGACAGCGTAGTTTCGGACGTCAGCACCGTAATATCATGGATATGCGCCGTCACCTTCGCGTATGTCACGAACCGTATATGGGTCTTTAAATCCCGCGCAAACGGTTTCAAAGCCATAGTAAAGGAAGCCGCTTTGTTTTACGGCGGAAGGCTCTCCACGCTCGTCGTCGAAACCGTTATAATGCGCCTCGGCTACTCCGTGATGGGCATAAACTACTGGATAACCAAGATTACGGCAAACGTCGTAGTCCTCATTCTCAATTACATTATAAGCAAATTTATTATTTTCCGCAAAAAGAAGGAGGAAACTGATGAGCAACAATACACCGGTTAAAATCGAATCCACGGGTAAGAAAGCCGCCCGCGCTAACGCGATCCATGACCTCACGCACGGCAAGGCCGTATATGTAATGGCATTTATAGTACCGCTCGTCATAATGACGGCGATTTTTGCGATAAGAGGGATCTATCCTTTCGGAGACAAATGTTATCTGCGCTCCGATATGTACCACCAATACTGCCCGTTTTTCTCGGAGCTGTGGAATAAGATTCGCAACGGCGAAAGCCTTTTTTACAGCTGGAACATAGGAATGGGAACGAATTTCCTCGCCGTATTCGGATACTATCTTTCAAGTCCCACCAACTGGTTTATCGGACTTTTTCCCCAGAAATACATGATTGAAATGATGAACGTCATCATTCTTTTGAAGCTTGCCGGGGCAAGCCTCTCCTGTACCTACTATCTTTGCAAGCACAACGGGAAGCGTCATATCTCGGCGGCTGTTTTCGGGCTTTTCTACGGACTGTCCGCATTTATAGCGGCGTACAGCTGGAACCTCATGTGGCTTGACTGCGTTCTTCTGCTTCCTCTCGTCGTACTCGGTCTTGAAAAGCTCGTGAACGAGGGCAAGGGACTTCTGTACACGGTAACGCTTGGTCTTACAATACTTTCAAATTACTACATCGCGATAATGGTCTGCATTTCCATGGTCATATATTTCGTTGTCATCATAGTGTCAAGACCTGTCCCCCGCGATAAGTCCGACTATTTAAAGGCGGTGCTGCGCTTCATAATGTACTCGCTGTTAGCCGGAGGACTTGCCGCCATCCTTCTGCTTCCGGAGGTCTACGCGCTTGAATACACGGCCTCAAGCAATATAAATTTCCCCAAGGTGATGAACAGGTATTTTTCTTTTATCACCATAATAAAAAGACACCTTATAAATATAGACGTAAGTCTCGGACTCGACCATCTTCCCAACGTATACTGCGGAGTAGCCGTTCTGCTGCTTTTCCCGCTTTATATAATGAACAAAAAAATATCGCGCCGCGAGAAGGTTTCCAAGGTATTAGCACTCTTTATCTTCTTCACGGCGTTCAATATGAATATACCTAACTTCATCTGGCACGGCTTCCATTACCCGAATTCGCTGCCCTGCCGCCAGTCATTTATCTACATCTTCCTGCTTCTGGGAATATGCTACGACGCTTTTCTTCATATCAAGGAATACAAAAGCTCGCACATCGCCGGAAGTATGTGGGGAGTGCTGCTGTTTCTTATCTATCTCGGAAACACGCTTACCGACGACGACATAGATTTCAGAGTGCTTTATGTTACCGCGATCTTTATAGGAATATACGCGCTTATCGCTTTCATCATGCGCAACAAGAAAATCAACGTCAATTACGTTATGATCGGGCTTTTTGCCGTCGCGATAGTGGAATGCACCATAAACATGGACCACACGGGCTACTCCACGACCGGGCGCACATACTATCTCTCGGATTTTGACAAGGTCGGGACCTTACTTAAAAACGCCGAGGATATTGAAGGCGAGGACGCTTTTTACCGAACCACCAAATTCCGGGGTTACCGCACCAAAAACGACGACACATGGCACCATTTCAAGGGCGGCTCCGTATTTTCATCGACGGCATACGCGTCGCTGACCTCGTTTTACGATAAAATGGGACTTGAGCACTCCACGAACGCCTACGCGTTAAACGGCTCTACGCCGCTTGTATACTCGATCTTCAACGTAAAATATCTCCTCAGCAATAAGGAAATCAAATCGGACGGAATTTATTCCTTCGTAAACAGCGTTGACGGCGAATATCTGTACAAAAACAATTACGCTCTCCCGCTCGGCTTTATGCTGCCCTCGGATTTCAACGAGGAATTTGACAGGATAAACGACGCGAATCCCTTCATAGTACAGAATGACTGGGCCAACGCCGCTGCAGGAATTGAGGATCTTTTCACGAGGATCACGTTTGAGGACAACGCTACCACCGCTACAATCGTGCCCGAAAAAGACTGCTATCTTTATATGTACATTATGAACAAGTCGATAGAAACCATATCCGTGACCATCGACGGCAGTTCAGAGACCTTCACAGGCATAAATCACGGCAGAATGATCGACCTCGGATACGTCAATAAGGATATGAGGATCCATGTCGCGGAATCCGGAGGAGACGGAACGCGCAATCTCCAGATGTACGCTTATGTACTTAATACCGATAAGCTCACACAGCTTTACGACGCGCTTTCCGAGGAAGTCTTCACCATAACAAGATACAGCAGCACCGACATTCTCGGTCATGTGACGGCGGCTCAGGACGGTCTGCTCTACACTTCAATACCGTACGACGAAAGCTATACGGTATATGTGGATAACGTTAAAACGGAATTTACTTCCACGGGAAACGGCGCGTTCATAGCGATAAACATACCCGCCGGAACGCATACAGTCGAGTTCAGATATGTTCCGCGCGGATTCAAGACCGGCGCAGTGATATCGGGCATATGTCTGCTGATACTCGCCGGATGCATTGTTTTCCGTCTGAAAACAAAACGCGAGCTTACGCAGCTTAAAGACGCGCCCCGTGAGACTTCCCCGGCGCTTAACGCAAAGCCGGCAGGCAAAACACCGGACCGCGTGACGGACACGGCTGAAACGGAGGCGCCAAAAGATACGGACACACAAAAACAGGAGGCGGTTTCCCTGCCGCCTCAGGAAAATAAAGAAGACGACGTTAAGGAGGAGAAATAATGAAGCTTTGGGGCGGACGTTTTACCAAAGAGACAAACCAGCTTGCCCACGATTTCAACGCTTCGCTGTCCTTTGACAAAAGATTTTACAGGCAGGACATCGACGGCAGCATCGCTCATGTGAATATGCTCGCCAAGCAGGGAATCGTCACAAATGAAGAAAGATTTGCCATATTGAACGGTCTTGAGAGTATTAAATCGGACATAGATAACGGAAATCTTGAGATAGACCCGCAGTATGAGGATATACACTCTTTTGTCGAGGCGACCCTTATCGAAAGGATAGGCGACACCGGAAAGAAGCTTCACACGGGAAGGAGCCGCAACGATCAGGTTGCCCTCGACATGAAACTTTATGTGCGCGACGCGGTCAAGGAAACCGACGGGCTTTTGTCGGAGCTTTTAAAGGTCATACTCCGCATCATGAAAGAAAACGTCTGCACATATATGCCGGGCTTCACGCATTTGCAGAAGGCGCAGCCCGTAACGCTCGCTCATCATTTCGGGGCGTACTTTGAAATGTTCCGCCGCGACCGCGGCAGGCTCTCGGACATTTACCGCAGAATGAATACCTGTCCCTTAGGCGCGGGAGCGCTCGCGGGAACAACTTATCCGCTTGACAGAGAATTTACGGCTGATTTTCTTGGCTTTGACGAGGCGACGCGCAACAGCATGGACTCCGTTTCGGACAGAGATTACATAATCGAATATCTATGCGCGCTTTCCACAATAATGATGCATTTAAGCCGCTTCTGCGAGGAGATCATTATATGGAACTCCAACGAGTACCGTTTTGTGGAGCTTGACGATTCGTACAGCACCGGAAGCTCAATAATGCCGCAGAAAAAGAATCCCGACATCGCCGAGCTTGTGCGCGGCAAGACCGGACGCGTTTACGGCGCTCTCACCGCTATCCTCACCACAATGAAGGGGCTTCCTTTGGCGTACAACAAGGATATGCAGGAGGACAAGGAGCTTACGTTTGACGCGATAGATACCACGAACGGCTGCATCGCTCTTTTTACCGGAATGGCGGACACTATGACCTTCAACAAGGATATTATGGCAAAAAGCGCCAGAGCAGGCTTTACAAACGCCACCGACGCCGCGGATTATTTAGTAAACAAAGGCGTGGCGTTTCGTGACGCTCACGGCATAATCGGACAGCTTGTGCTTCTCTGCCTTGAAAAAAACATCTCGCTCGATGAGCTTCCGCTTGAAGAGTACAAGAAGATCTGTCCCGTATTCAAAGAAGACATATACGAGGCGATAAGCCTTGAGACCTGTGTGGAAAAGCGTCTTACGAAGGGCGCTCCCGGCTCAAAAGCAATGTATGCCGTTATAAAAGAATGCGAATCGTATTTAGAAGAGGAGGAATGATCATGCCCGAATGGCTTAATAACGCAGTATTTTATGAAATTTACCCCCAATCGTTTAAGGACACTAACGCGGACGGAATCGGAGATATAAACGGAATCACCGAAAAACTCGGCTATATAAAGGATCTGGGCTGCAACGCCATATGGCTCAATCCCTGCTTTAAATCCCCGTTCGGCGACGCGGGCTATGACGTTGAGGACTATTACACCGTCGCTCCCCGCTACGGGACCAACGAGGACCTTGTAAGACTTTTCGACGAAGCCCATGAGCTTGGAATGCACGTTATTCTTGACCTTGTCCCCGGACATACCGCGGTAACGCACGAATGGTTCAAACAATCCATGAAAGCCGGGCGGAACGAATTTACCGACAGATATGTATGGACCGACGGCATATGGGTACATCCGGACGGTATGAACTGCATAAGGGGAATTTCCGACAGGGACGGCTCCTGCGCCGTAAACTTTTTCTCGCACCAGCCCGCGCTCAACTACGGCTTTTACAAGCCCGACCCCGACAAAAAATGGCAGCAGTCCATGGACGACGAAGGACCGAGAGCCACTCTGGAGGCGATGAAGGACATAATGCGCTTCTGGCTCGGCTTGGGCTGCGACGGTTTCCGCGTGGATATGGCAGGCTCGCTCGTCAAAAACGACGAGGACGGCAAAGGCACAATAAAACTGTGGCAGGAGGTACGCGAATTTCTTGACAGCGAATTTCCAAACGCGGCTATGGTGTCCGAGTGGGGAGAACCGGACAAATCGCTTACGGGCGGTTTCCATATGGATTTCCTGCTTCATTTCGGACCCTCGCATTACAACGATCTTTTCCGCTGCGAGGAGCCTTATTTTTCCTCAAGAGGAAAGGGCGACGCTTCCGCTTTTGTCCGTAAATATATCGAAAATTATCAGAAGACCGAACGCAAGGGGCTTATCTGCATTCCCTCCGGCAATCACGACATGGACAGACTCGCACGCAGCCTGAATCCGGACGAGATCAAAATAGCCTTCGCTTTCCTGCTCTCGATGCCCGGCGCTCCCTTCATATACTACGGAGACGAGATAGGCATGAGATACGTTGAAAACCTTACCTCAGTCGAGGGCGGCTACGGACGCACAGGCTCGCGCTCTCCCATGCAGTGGGACGGCACGACAAACGCGGGCTTCGGAAGCTCCGCGCCTGAAAAACTCTATATTCCTATCGACAAAGACAAGGACAGACCTACCGTCGAAAAACAGACGGCTGACGACGCTTCGATTTACAGCGAGGTGCGCAGACTTATCGGAATACGTCAGTCTCACAAGGCGCTCCAGAGCTGCGGCGAGATCGAATTTATTCACGCAGAGGAAAACTCATACCCTCTCTCCTATTTAAGAAGCAGCGGAGACGAAAAAATACTTGTCATCATAAATCCCTCGGATAAGGAGCAGAAATTCACCTGTCCCTATCCCGTTTCAACTCCTATCTATTCGATAGGCGGCAACGCGGACAGCTCAAACGGTGTTATCACAGTACCGCCCTGCTTTGCGGGCTTTTACGGAGGCTTATAAATGAAAAAATTGTTTAACGACGGCTGGAGCTTCAAGAAAACGGACGTTGATCTTTCATATGCGGACGCGTTAAAGGACGGCGGATGGGCGCGCGTCGACATTCCGCACGACTGGCTCATTCATCAGACAGGCGACCTTTACGAGACAGGCGCCGGATGGTACAGGAAAACCTTCTTTGCGGCGAACGCCGATACCGCGCGCATTATCCGTTTTGACGGCGTTTATATGGACACCGAGATTTATGTTAACGGTGTAAAGTCGGGCGAATGGAAATACGGCTATTCCTCTTTTGAGTTTGACATAACGGACCATATCGCTGCCGGAGAAAACGAAATCGTCGTAAAGGTTTCGCACCGCGCACCCAATTCCCGCTGGTATTCGGGAGCCGGAATTTTCAGAAACGTTTACCTTATTGAGCATGATGGCGCGTTTATAAAATCAGATAGTGTTTATTTCTCCGCGAAACCTGACGGCGCTTGCTGGAGCGTTAAGCTCTTTTGCGAAGCCGAAGGAAACCCTGACGGGCTTTCGGTGAGCTATTCCGTTAAGGACGAAAACGGCGAGCTTCTTGGCGTGTCAGGAAAGCCGGACGCTGAAATTACAGTTTACGTAGAAAACCCGCGGCTTTGGGATACTGAAACCGCCCATCTTTATACTCTTGAAGCAAAGCTCTTCGACAAAGGCAGAGAAACAGACAGCTCGGTTTGCAGAGTCGGCTTCAGAACGATAGAATTCAAGCCGGAAAGCGGCTTTTGGCTGAATGGAAAAAATATCAAGCTAAAAGGCGTATGTCTGCACCACGATCTCGGAGCGCTCGGCGCGGCGGTGAATAAAGCGGCGACAAGACGGCAGCTCGCCGCCATGAGGGAGATGGGCGCGAACGCTGTCAGAACGTCCCACAATATGCCCTCGGTCGAGTTTATGGATCTGTGCGACGAGATGGGAATGCTTGTTGACAGCGAGGCTTTCGATATGTGGGAGCTTAAAAAGACCGACTATGACTACGCCCGTTTTTTTGACGACTGGTATAAAAAGGATGTGGCTTCATGGGTAAGGCGCGACCGGAACCGTCCCTCCGTCATAATGTGGAGCGTCGGAAACGAAATTTACGATACGCACGCCTCCGCGCGCGGCTTAGAGGTGACAAAGCTCCTATGCGGCGAGGTCAGGCTTCACGATTACAATCATAACGCTTTTACGACGATCGGCTCCAATTATATCGAGTGGGAGGGCGCGCAGAACTGCGCCCATGAGATAGAAGCCGTGGGCTACAACTACGCCGAGTATCTCTATGACGCTCATCACGCCAAGTATCCCGCATGGTGCATTTACGGCAGCGAGACCGCCGCCAGAGTGCAGAGCCGGAATATTTATCACTTCCCGAAATCCGCCGCTTACATAACTCACGACGATTTACAGTGTTCCTCGCTTGAGAACTGCCGCGCCGGACTGACAGAAAGGACCGCGCAGACCTCGATTATTGCGGACAGGGACACGTCCTTCTGCGCCGGGCAGTTCATATGGACCGGCAGCGACTATATAGGCGAGCCAAGCCCCTACTCCACCAAAAACTCCTATTACGGACAGATAGATACGGCGGGCTTTAAAAAGGACAGCTACTACTTATATCAGGCTGCATGGACGGACAAAACAGTGCTCCATCTGATGCCCTACTGGGATTTTAACGACGGACAGCTTATAGACGTAATGGTTTACACAAACCAGCCGTTTGCCGAGCTTTTTATCAACGGAAGATCGATGGGTAAAAA
>CAJTON010000020.1:41611-52733 GCA_910577605.1 uncultured Butyrivibrio sp. | reverse complement strand
AATGAAATTTATCAGCTTATGTATAAATTATAACAGGGGAGGGTTATGAAATGAAGAAATCGTCATTAATCGTCATGGGCATTTTTTTAACGCTTACATTTACAGGCTGTACTAGGGGAAGCTCGACTTCAAATGCCGTAAATAAGCCGTCGCAAACAGTTTCAGATAACGCAGAAGCCGAATCGCTGACTGAAAATACGACAGAGGAACAGACAACGGAGGCGCTTGTCGAAAAGCCGACTATTGTTGAAACGGAAGCCGAGTATAACGCCGAGGAAGCAAAAAAAGCATTTGAGGAATCGGATATTCCGGATTCAATAAAAAATATATTTTTGTCAGACGGAAAATTTATCGATACTCAGACGCAGAAGGAAATGAAGTTGTCCGAATATATATTATATGAAATAATATATTCATATGGTGAAGATTACAATGCTGAAGAAGAAACCCGTGATGAGGAGAATGAGTGTGGCGTTGCAGAGTGGTGTTCATATGTAATAGTTGATTTTGACAATGACGGAAAAAAAGAATTATTTTATGCTTTTCAACCGGAGATATCTTTTCATCAAGGAGTTATTTTTCATGAACATACAGATGGCAAGGCATATGCATACAGGCATCCATCTTTGAGGGTAAATGTAAGTAAAGACGGCGACGTACTGGCTAGCGCCGGAGCGATGTATCCGTCTTATCTGCTCAGATACGGCTTTGATACCGAAAAGATTATTGAAACCAAAATTACCGATCACGAACGACAGGACAATGGCGAATTCAAATATTATGCCGATGGACATGAGGTGGATCAAGCCGAGTACGGAACATATCTTGAACATTTTTGGGAGAAGAGACTTGACTGGACGGAGTTTAGAGTCACGCCCGATTCCGATGAAAACTAAGCCTCCGGAAATTAGAATTTTAAAATTTGTACAGATTTCCCGCGGTGTCAAGAAAAAACACTTGACACCGCTTTTTTTTTGCTGTATCCTAATCAAGGTGTTTAAAGTATGGAGAAAATAGTTGAACAGGCGATGCTCTATGATTTTTACGGAGAGCTGCTGGGAGAGCATCAGAAGGCGGTTTTTGAGGAGTATGTGCTTGACAATTTTTCTCTCGGCGAAATTGCCGAGGAGCGCGGAATAAGCAGACAGGGAGTGCATGATCTGGTCAAGCGCGCGGACAGGGCGCTCAAGGAGTACGAGGAGAAGCTGCATCTCGTAAGTAAATTTATGGCGGTTAAGGACAGGGTGAACCGGATATATGATATTTCCGGCGAGCTTGCGAAGGAAGGCAATTCGGAGCTTGCGCAGAAGATCTGCGGTATAGCGGGCGAGATAATGGACGAATTGTGATCGGGTATGACATATGGCGTTTGACAGTTTATCGGATAAATTACAGAATATTTTCAGGAACCTCAGGGGCAAGGGAAGGCTGACGGAGGCTGACGTAAAGGCGGCGTTAAAGGAAGTCAAGATGGCTCTTCTGGAGGCGGACGTTAATTTCAAGGTCGTAAAGCAATTTGTGAATACCGTGACGGAGCGGGCTATCGGTCAGGATGTTATGAAAAGCCTTACTCCCGGTCAGATGGTTATCAAGATAGTTAACGAGGAAATGGTTGCGCTGATGGGCAGCGAAACGACCGAAATCGCGCTGCGCAAGGACGGGAAACCGACAGTCATAATGATGGCGGGACTTCAGGGTGCCGGTAAGACCACAACCACCGCGAAGATCGCCGGAAAGCTCAAGGAAAAGGGCAAAAGACCGCTGCTTGTCGCGTGCGACGTGTACCGTCCGGCGGCGATCAAACAGCTTCAGATAAACGGCGAGAAGCAGGGCGTGCCCGTGTTTGAGATGGGCGAGAACAAAAAGCCCGCGGACATTGCCAAAGCCGCGATAGTCCATGCTGAGAAAAACGGCAATAATGTGGTGATACTTGATACTGCGGGCAGACTTCATGTCGATGAGGATATGATGAACGAGCTAAAGGAAATCAAGGCTCAGGTCGAGGTTTTTCAGACCCTGCTCGTGGTGGACGCCATGACCGGACAGGACGCGGTAAATGTGGCAAGCTCTTTCAATGAGCTGATAGGAATAGACGGAGTTATTCTGACAAAGCTGGACAGCGATACGCGAGGCGGAGCCGCGTTGTCTATAAAAGCGATAACGGGTAAGCCGATATTATATGCAGGCATGGGAGAGAAGCTTTCCGATCTGGAACAGTTTTATCCCGACAGAATGGCGTCAAGGATCCTCGGTATGGGCGACGTCCTCACGCTTATAGAGAAAGCGCAGGCGAACATCGACGAGGAGCAGGCAAAAGAAATGGAGCGCAAGCTCCGCAAGTCGGAGTTTGACTTTAACGATTATCTGGAATCCTTCAGGCAGGTCAAAAAGCTCGGAGGGCTGGGCAGCGTGATGAATATGATGCCGGGCATGAACAGCCAGATGAAGGGCGCGGTCGACAATGTGGACGAGCGCCAGATAGATAAGGTGGAGGCTATCATCCTTTCCATGACGCCTAAGGAGAGGGCGAATCCCAATCTTTTGAATCCTTCCCGCAAAAACCGCATAGCGAAGGGCGCGGGAGTGGATATAGCCGAGGTGAACAGGCTCGTCAAACAGCAGGAGCAGATGAAAAAAATGATGAAGCAGTTTCCGGGAATGTTAGGCGGCAAAGGTAAAAGAGGAAAATTCAAATTTCCTTTTTAATACACAAAATCAGAATATTTTATGGAGGTGAACTAAATGGCAGTTAAGATCAGATTGAGAAGAATGGGACAGAAGAAGGCTCCTTTTTATAGAATTATCGTAGCTGATTCAAGGTCTCCCAGAGACGGAAGATTCATCGAGGAAATCGGAACCTACGACCCTAACACTGACCCCAGTACATTTCAGGTCAACGAAGAGCTTGCTAAGAAGTGGCTCGCATCAGGCGCGCAGCCCACTGAGGTAGTAGGCAAAATCTTCAAGCTTGCCGGAATCGAGAAATAATCTGCCTATGCAGGTCAGGAGGTAATCAGATGAAGGAGTTAGTTGAAGTCATTGCAAAGGCTCTTGTCGATAATCCGGATGAAGTGGTTGTCACCGAGACCGTTAAGGAAAAAGCGATCGTTATCGAGCTTAAGGTCGCCGCTTCCGATACGGGCAAGGTGATCGGAAGGCAGGGCAGAATAGCCAAATCTATACGCGCGGTCGTCAAAGCGGCTGCGACCAAGGAAGATAAAAAGGTTATTGTTGACATTATGTAGCCGACGCAGAGCAGGCTGTCCCGCAGGGGACAGCCTTGTTTGATTATGAGAAAAATATATTTTATGGACGGAGATCACGATGGACGATTTGCTGAGAGTGGGTGTCATTTCTTCTACACACGGAATAGGCGGGGAGGTAAAGGTTTTTCCTACCACCGACGACCCGCAGCGCTTTAAAAAGCTGAAAAAATGTATTTTAATTCACAAAAATGAAAAAATCGAGCTTGACATTACGGGAGCGCGCTTTTTTAAAAATATGGTGATACTCCGTTTCAGGCAGTTTGACAATATAAATCAGGTAGAAAAATACAAGTCCGCCGAGCTTTATGTCACGCGCGAAAACGCCGTGGAGCTTGACGAGGACGAATACTTTATATGCGACCTTATAGGTCTTAAGGCGGTGGACGAGTCGGGAAACGTGATAGGCGTGCTTACCGACGTACTGCAGACAGGCGCGAACGACGTGTACGAGCTGACGGCGGATAACGGAAAGAAATATCTTTTCCCGGCGATCAGGGAATGTGTTCTTGGCGTTGACCTTGAGGCCGGAGTTATCAGGGTTCATGTGATGAAAGGACTTTTGGATTTATGACAAAATTTCACGTTCTTACTCTTTTTCCCGAAATGGTGTTAGGATGTCTTAACGAGAGCATCACCGGACGGGCGGTGCGAAACGGAATCATAGACGTAAAAGCTACAAATATACGGGATTTTTCCGAAAACAAACACGGTCATGTCGACGATTATCCGTACGGCGGCGGCGCGGGCATGGTTATGCGTCCCGAGCCGGTCTACAGGGCGTACAGGTCGGCGGCGTGCGAAATGGAGGGCGAAATAAGGGTTATATACCTTACGCCCCAAGGCCGCCTTTTTAATCAGAAAATGGCGGAGGAGCTTTCAAAAGTTCCGAATCTTATTTTTTTGTGCGGGCATTACGAGGGAGTTGACGAACGCGTGCTTGACCGTATCGTGACCGATCATGTGTCGGTGGGGGACTATGTGCTGACCGGAGGCGAGCTTCCCGCGATGGTTATGATCGACGCGATCTCGCGCAAGATTCCCGGAGTTCTCGGCAACGATAGCTCCTCCGAGATAGAAACCTTTTATGACAACTTATTAGAGTACCCCCAGTATACAAGACCGGAGGTTTTTGAGGGCGAAAGCGTTCCCGAGGTGCTTCTGTCGGGACATCATGCCAATATCGACAAATGGCGGCGCGAGAAATCCCTTGAGCGGACATATGATAAAAGACCGGAACTGCTTGCGGACGCAAGGCTGAGTGAGGCGGACAGAAGGTATTTGGAGAGATACATTGAAGAGAAGCAGCGACAGGCATAAATTCCATAGGAGCATGGTAAATAATGAAAAAAATCTTTATATATTTAATCTGCGTGCTTGCAGCCGCTTTCTCTTTTACCGCCTGTTCGGGACGCGGACACGGCAAGACCGAGACATACGAGCCTTATTTGTACACCGATAAGTTCTCCGCTCCCGAAAAGGATAATTACGGGTATGCGGTCGACTATGAATCTGACGAAAACGGAGTGAAAATATGTATTTCTATAAGGGACGGTAACGCTGTGAAAAGATCCGTTCCCATTGAAGCCAAATTTGCGGACCAATTGTTTTTGGATATGCACAATGAAAGCTTCGGCGCTGTTCTTTCCGAAGGAAGCCCCGCAGGCGGTATGATGGGGAAACTGCTGTATATCACCGAGGATGGCTGGCGTACTTATGAAACCGTGGATATTTCCTCTGAAATCAAAATATATCCAAGACATTTTGTAATGCTTACGGATAAAATAGGTTATATCGGCGGCGATATAAGGATAGGCTCCACCTTACACCGTACTCTTGACGGCGGCAGGACTTGGGAGGAGGCGGACATAGGCAAAAATACGCGCGAATCCTTTGCGCCGGTGGAGTGCGGCGGGAAATACTATGAGCTTATAGAGATGAAAACAGACGAGCCGAACCGGCTTTACGCCTTATTCGTATCCGAGGACGGAGTCGAATGGGAGCGCGTGAAGTTTTTTTCGGTGGAACATGAAGCGGCGGGGGCAAAAATAGAAGAATATTATTATGAAGACGGCAGGCTGTTTTTTCTCTGCGGTGACGACAGGGTCTATGCCATGGAGCTGCCAAAGCAGTAAAAAATCAAAAAACGCTTGCATTACTGCGGGCGGTATGGTAAAATACAACAGTTGCATAAGCAGCTCAATAGTGGCGGTCCGCTGTTACGTCTGTGTATTAAGAACGTCATATATCAGGAGGAAAGAATAATGAACGACATCATTAAGAACATTGAAGCGGCTCAGATGAAAGAATCCGTGCCGGAGTTCAGAGTCGGAGATACCGTTAAGGTATCGGCTAAGATCAAAGAAGGAAACCGTGAGAGAATTCAGGTTTTTGAGGGAACGGTCATCAAAAGACAGGGCGGAAGCAACCGTGAGACCTTTACCGTGAGGAAGATTTCCAACGGTATAGGCGTTGAGAAGACATGGCCCCTTCATTCTCCCTTTGTCGAGGACATTACGGTCGTAAGACGCGGTAAGGTCAGAAGGTCTAAGCTGTTCTACTTGAGAGACAGAGTAGGCAAGGCAGCTAAGGTCAAGGAAGTTCTCAGATAATTTTGACTCCTAAAAGGGCTCCGGTTTTTATGAACCGGGGTCCTTTTTTGTTCGGCTGATTTTGTCCGGCAGGTTTTTGCGGACGTCATCTGCAATACTTGAAAAAAGACCAAAGTAATGGTATTTTATTTTTACCTATTTTTACGGGGGATGAAAAAAGAACGGTAAAGAAAAAACAGCCTCGTCCGCGTCAAATGTATTTTATATGCTGAAAATACTGACGCACGGGAGCAGGGGATACGTCATATACACCTTTGTCAAGGAGATTGTCGAGAATGTTTTCTGGACGGTCTTTTCGGTGTACCTGACCGAGTGGATATATGTTTCCATCGAAAATAAAACGCCGTTTACGGCGTTGGCGGCGTTTGTAGGAGCGATGTGTCTGGGGCATGTCTGCATACATATCACAGCCGCCGTTCATCATCTGTGCGAAAAACAATTCATGTCAAAGATGTATCAGGATTTTTACAAGCGAGTGATAAGGAAATCTGTACTATCAGCTTGATTTTTCCAACACGCGCGACGGAAGGGTCGGAGGATACGCGAAGCGTGTTTTTTACGAGAAAAAATATGCCGGGGAACGGAGGCTTTTTTCGATCGGCAGGCTGCTGCTTGCGCGTCACGAAAAGGCGTATGAAGGAATGCAGCGGCGAACGCGGGAGATACGCCGCAGATTGGCAGTGCTTGATTCGGTCAAATGGATACTTTACAGTCTGCTTTCTACGGTGCTGCAGTATCTGTACATAGCTTTTGCGCTGGGCAGAAGCACGGATATGCGTGCGGCGGCGTATATCGCGATGATTCCGGCGCTCAGCGCGTTAGCGTGGCGTACCTCTGACGCCGTGGAGATACTTGTGTCGCTCGCAAAAGAAAGCGCTTTCGTCAGCAATCTGCGCGAGTTCCTTTCGTATACGCCGGCGTTGGACAAAGAGGAGCTTATAAAAGCCGAAAGCCTCTCGGACATTGAAATAAAAAATATGGGATTTACCTATGCGGGGTCTTTATGATGCCACGGAGGGCGAGATAAAAATAAGCGGAGAAAACATCGCAGAATACGAGCCGAAATCGCTTCACAGCCGTTTCGGTACGGTGTTTCAGGACTTGCAGGTGTTCGCGCTGCCGCTTTCCCATAAAGTCCGACATAGCTATACTCGACGAGCCTTCAAGCGCCCTTGATCCGATCGCGGAGTGCCGCCTTAACAGAAATATGCTTGAAAACGGTCGTATCGCCGAGAGCGGCACGCATGAAGAGCTTCTCGCCCACGGCGGGACGTATGCGAAAATGTGGAACATACAGGCTGAAAAATACTGCGCCGGAATTTACGCATAACTTTTTTATATTGAAAAAATATGCCCTAAGTGATAAAATTTAGAAAGCAAATTATCGGAGGGCATAGAAGTGTTAAAAAAGTTATCTGTGATTTTTTTGAGCGTTATCCTGATTATTGGAATTTTGCCGCAGGAGGCGATGGCGGCTCCGCGTTCTCTTGGAAAAGATGACGCGTATTATCTGCGTCTGGGTGTAAGACTTGATGAAAGACCGGATAATACGGAGCTTTTAGGTGATTTTATAGCGGAGAATACCGAAACGGGCGTGAAATATAAATTGGACTGTACGGGTGAGGTCGGTACTAATGCGGGAATCGAGTATATGTATTATGTCGCCAAGAATCTTCCGGTCGGGGTATACGATGTTTACGCGGAGGATGACATTCACACGATTTACAGGTTTGACGGGATTGATTTTAACAGCATAGACGGTCCCGGTTATGAGAATACCTGGGGAATAATAACGTCGGCCCGTATGTTTACCGTTGAATTCAGGGATGCAATGAACAACCAAGTGATTTTCACACAGTATGTACATTACAACCATAACGCAAGTTATAAAGGAGAAGTTCCTACCAAGCCGGGCTTTAAATTCAGTAATTGGAGATCGGATCGCGGAGATCACGGTGATTTGAACGACTCATGGTACATAAACGACACTTCTTCAAAAATCATTTACGCCAACTGGACTTCGTCTCCGACCTATACCGCATCGCTGAAAGTCACGGTCAACGGAGAGGAACTCATGGAGGGCGCGGACGAAGCCGCGCAGAGTATAGGAAATTTCAGCCTTCGGGATGCGGACGACCCGACGAGGATCATCAGCCTTAAAAGGGAAAGCGGTCTTACTTATACGGCTGAAAATGTTCCGAACGGCAGATACAATATCCTGAGAAATAACGAACCTGTCAGAGATACCGACATAGTGCTTGAAATAAACGATGCTGACGGCGAGGCGGAGCTTCCTTTTTATTCCGTACATTTTATGGACGAGGATAACGAGCTTTCGGTCAGCTATGAAGAGCCGGGAGCAAAAATGCCCGCGCCTATAACGCCTCCTGTCAAAGCAGGATATGTTTTTGACAAGTGGACGGATTCAAAAGACGGAAAAACGGCGTTTGACTTTGACCGCAGCGTGACGGGTCAGACCTTCATATACGCTTCATACATACCTGATCATATCCATGACTGGAGCGACGAATACGAATATGACGACGACAACCACTGGCATGAGTGCGGCGCGCCTGACTGCCCGATAACCGACAACAGCCGTAAGGACGGCTTCGGTGCTCATACCTACGGGGAATGGACGGTAACTAAACAGCCTACGGTTTCGGAGTACGGTGAAAAGGAGCGTCAGTGTACGGAATGCGGAAGAAAAGAAACCGCGCAGATAGACAAGCTGACCGAAGGTCATACCCACGATTACACCGGAAAACAGGAGATCGTCAAAGAACCTTCGTGTACCGAGGAAGGCGTTAAAAGAATTTACTGCGCCCTTGAGGACTGCGGCTCGTACATCGAAGAGAAAATCGAAAAGACCGCGCATGATTTTGATACGTCGGAATGGGAATACGATTCCGAGGGACACTGGCACATATGCGCGAATTGCCGGACGGCGGACAAAAAGACCGCCCACAGAATGAGCGAGGAGCCCGTGATAACGCCGCCCGACGGAAATACTTCGGGCGTAAAGACATGGATATGCGGCGACTGCGGTTATATCAGGACGGAAACGATTCCCGTTACGCCTCCCGAGGAAAAGCCGACGGAGCCGGAGAAACCGACTAAGCCAACGGAGCCGGAACCGGACGACAAGCCGGATAAGCCCGCAGAGCCGGACAAATTCCCAGCGACGGGAGATACCGCGCGCGTACAGATATACGCTACGCTTGCGATGATAGCCGGAATGCTGTATCTGCTTCTTTATTTTGCGGACGGCAGCATCGGCATGACGGAGGAAGAGAAAAACAAGCTTGTTTCAAGACTTATCGGATGGGCGAGAGGCAGGAACATAATAGCCAGATATTTGGTTATCGCGGCGGTCTTCATGGTGCTTTTGGCTTACCATAGTATAGGCAGGAAGGTCGAAGCGGACCTGAGCGAGGTGCGTAAATAATTTCACAGACAGATGACAATAAAAATGCAGGAGCAAAGTCTTGCATTTTTATTTTGGCAGACGGCAGGAAAGGAGCAGTAAACATATGGGGAATACGACGGAATACATTCTGGAAACAGAACGGCTGTATATGCGCGAGATGAAACAGGGCGATTTTGACGCGTTAAGCAGGATATTGCAGGACGAGGAAACTATGTATGCCTATAACGGAGCTTTTAACGACGCTGAAACGCAGGAATGGCTCGACAGACAGATAGGACGTTACCGCAGATACGGCTTCGGGCTTTGGGCTGTGATCCTAAAAGAAAACGGCGAGATGATAGGACAGTGCGGAGTAACGGTCCAGCCTTGGAAAGATAAGGAGGTGCTTGAGGTCGGTTATCTCCTCAGAAGAGACTGCTGGCATAAGGGCTTTGCGACCGAGGCGGCGCAGGCGTGCAGGGATCATGCTTTTGACAGGCTGAACGCGGACGAGGTCTGCTCGATAATCCGCGATACGAATACGGCGTCGCAGAGGGTCGCGCAGAGAAACGGAATGAAGGTCACAGACAGGTGGACAAAGCATTACAGGGGAGTTGATATGCCTCATCTTATGTTTTCCGTAAAAAAGGATACGCAACGGTAGCATACTGTATTTTCCGGTTGCCCCGAATCCTAAAGTATGGTAAAATTTTTTAAACGAATGATTTGCAGGATCAAGGCATGATTACTTTTAAGAAACGTGAAATAATATACAGACCGTACGAGCCGTTTGTCAAGCTTGCCGTGGATATGATAATGATCGTCTGCGTCGCTTATCTGCTTGTCGTGGCTTTTTTTGACAGCACGAAGGTGGCGGGGCATTCCATGAACAATACGCTTAAAGACGGCGATACCGTTCTCATAGATAAGGTCTGCTATGAGTTCCGCGAGCCGGAAAGATACGACCTTATTGTTTTTGAGCCTAAGGTCGCCAACGTATCCGAATTTTACATAAAAAGGATAATAGGCCTGCCGGGCGAGACGGTGCTTATAAAGGACGGAAAGGTTTACATTGACGGCAAGAGACTTGAAACAGACTTGATAGATACGGAGATATATAACGCCGGAATCGCCGCGGAGCCGGTAACTCTCTCATCAAACCAGTTCTTTGTGCTGGGGGACAACCGCAACAACAGCGACGACAGCCGTTTTTCAAATGTCGGGTTCGTGAACCGGAAGGATATAATCGGCAGGGCATGGATGGTTACGATGCCGCTTTCGGATTTCGGATTTCCGAGGGCGGAAACGCCGAAGACCGAGGAGCAGACCACACCGGAGCCTGAAAGTACGGAAAGTACAACGGGAGCCGCGCGGTAAAGGGCGCGGTCGGAGATAAGATGAAAAATATTCCATATTATAAAGTTGTCAAATACGACAGCTTTTATGAGATGCTTTATGCAAATTACAGCAGGCGGTGCGGGAAAACGGCGGTGAAATACCGCCTTAACAAAATACCGTACAGCGTGAGCTTCGGGGAATTAACTGAGCATATATGCGGACTATACCGCTATTACAGGCAGAACGGCATCGAGAATACCAACATAGGCATACTGTCCGAGAACAGATACGAGTACATACCGATCTATCTGTCGGCGGCGTTTTGCAACGTGGCTGCGCCGATAGATAAAGAGATCACTTCCGATATGCTTAAAGAATTGCTGGCAAAGTTTGACATCAGGGTTTTGTTTTACACCGACAGGACCAAAGAAAAAGCGATGTCGTGCGCTTCTGATATTTTATGCATAAATATTGATAGGGAGTTTTGCGGTATCGCAGGG
>CAJTON010000020.1:12764-41601 GCA_910577605.1 uncultured Butyrivibrio sp. | reverse complement strand
ACATCGCGCGATACGGATACTTTTTTTGAGGAGATAAAGAAGGTTGACCCGCGCAGATTTTCGGTGCTGGCGTTTACCTCCGGCACGACCGGAAATATCAAGGGCGTAATGCTTTCTCAGTATAATATAGTTTCTAATTTAAGGGCCGCTATCCAAAACAATCATCTGAAAACCCCGACGTTACAAGTACTGCCGATGAATCACACCTACGGCTTTAATCCCGGAGTGCTGACGCCTCTTTACAACGGGAATACCGTGTGTATAAATATGAGCCTGAAAGAGCTTGCGAAGGATTTTAAATTTTATGACCCTTACTATATAGGCGTTGTGCCGATGGTGGCGGAGGGCATTTACAACAATATCCTCAGAGAGGCGAAAAGGCGCGGCAAAGAAAAATTATTGCGCAGGATGATCGCGTTGAGCAACGCGCTTAGATGCGTGAAGATCGATCTGCGCCGACTTTTCTTCGGAGGACTTATAAACAGGAGGCTCAGACTGATATCCTGCGGCGGAGCGCCGCTCGATCCTTTTTACGCCGAAAGGTTTGAAGAGCTTGGGATAAAGCTTTTAAACGGCTACGGTCTGACGGAATGCTCGCCGCTTGTTTCCGTAAACAGGGCCGCGGACAATATACCCGAAAGCGTGGGACGCGTCGTATACGGCGTCAAGGTAAAGACCGCGCCCGACGGAGAGATACTTGTCAAGGGAAACTGCGTGATGTCAGGCTATTATAAGGACGAGGCGGCGACGAAGGAGGCAATGTCGGACGGCTGGTACAAAACGGGCGATCTGGGATTTCTCGAAAACGATGTTCTTTATGTGACCGGAAGAAAGAAAAATCTTATCATACTGGAAAACGGCAAAAATTTTTCACCGGAACTTATAGAAAACGAGCTTATGAAGCTGCCGTATGTAAAGGAATGCCTTATAGTAGCAAGACGCAATAAAAACAGCAGTCTTATAGTCGCAAGGATATTTACGGACGGTGGCTGCGGCGGAATCGAAGAGGATATAAAAAGGATAAACGAAAGCCTTCCGTACTATATGCGTATCGACGCTTACGAGCTTGAGGACAGGGAATTTGATAAAACAAGCACTAAGAAAATAATAAGGAGCAACTATGTTTGAAGAGCTTGCCAAAATACTTAAAGACAATTATCAGATAGAGAATATAGAATTAAGTACGAATTTTAAGAAGGACCTTGATCTGACCTCCTTTGATTTTGTCAATATAATCGCCTTGATCGAGGATAAATACGGCATAGAGATCGAGGAGGAAAGCTACCGCTCGCTCAATACCGTAGGGGACCTTACGGAGTATCTTGAAGGCAGGATAAAGCACTAGAACGGAGAAAGTATGGAAGCGGTACTTGCGGATAACAAAAAAGAGCAGAAGAGATTTCTTGATTTCAGGAAAAAGCTCTATAAGGACAGAGGCATATTTGTCGATAACAGTTATTTTATGATAAAAGAAGTGTTCGCGGGCAAAACGAGCTTCATCAGGGACAAAAAGATATATCCTCTGAACATTGTGCGGGACGGAGAAATTCTTTGTCAGGGCATAGTCGTATACGCGCGGGACCTGCCCGAATACATACAGATATGCTTTTTTGAAAGCCTTGAGAATAACGAGCAGGCTGTCAGTCTGCTTATAGATAAGGCGGTATGTTTCGGCAGGGAAAATAAATGCGGCAGGCTTGTTGCGGGTCTGAACGGTCATGTGAATTACGGTCTTGGATTTCTTAATTCTCATTACGGAGAGATAAATTCCTTCTCCGCCGCGGCAAATCCCGAATTTTACAATTTTTATTTCAGGGACGCCGGCTTCGATGTGATAAAACTTAATTCATATTTTATAGAAGCTGTTGACGACAGGCTTGACAGATATAAGGGAGTAATAGAGAAGCTTAACAGGAATTATGAATTCAGACGTTTCGACAAAAAGAAATTCGATTATTATTCAAGGATATACACGGATCTGAACAATCAGGCTTTTGAGGGGCACAGATATTATTTTAAACGCAATTATGAAGAGGACAGGGAGATGCTTAAGGAGCTGTTTCTCTTTATGAAGGAGGACTCCCTTATTTTTGCCTTCGACGGGGACAGACCCGTCGCTTTCATCATGTGGTATCCCGATTTCAACGAGCTTGCAAAGGGCGGGGAGATTTTCGGAGCGAAGCATTTTTTCAGGAATATTTTATATAACCGAAAAATCCGCGCCGCCAAAATCATGGAATACGGGGTTTTGGAGGAGTACAGGAAGGCGGGGCTGCCGATGGGGCTTATACATCAGGTTTTCCTCAGCCTGAAAAATTACGGAACGGACAGGGTGGAGACCTCGTGGATACTTGATGAGAATAAGGATTCAAACAGCTTTTGTCAGGCGCTGTGCGATCGTGAATACAAGGAGTATGCGGTGTATGAGAAGGCCTTGTGACGGTATGGAGGCGTATGTAAGCGCTTCGTTTGACGGGATACGCGGGCATATGGACGAAGAACTGCCGTATCCTTTTGAGAGAGATATGCTCAAGCTGCTCAAAAAAGAGAATCCGTTTGAGCAGGAATACCACTATATAAGGCGCGGAGGCGATTTCGCTTTTTTTGTCCTGTACAGAAACAGGATGAATATACTTACCTTCGGCAAAAAGAGCCTGTACTTTAACCTTAAGGTGATCGGCTATCCCTGTTCGTTAAGCGACTGCGGCTACGTAACCAATAACGAAAGCTTCATGCTTGAGTACATAAAGTCGATAAAGGGCGCGAAGCTTGTGCTGAACGCCAAAAACCCTTTTGCTCTGAAGGGCATGACGGTCGGGGAGACTTTGCCGACCTGCGTTTTTGAGAACCGCTTTGAGACGGCTGAGGATTATCTTAGGGCGTTAAGGAGCCAGTACAGAAGGCGGATAAAGCTTGCCGCAAAAGCCTGCCGCGGCATTGAGGTAAGACCGGCCGACGGCGGAATGCCCGACGTATACAGACTGTATCTTAACACATACCAGAAATCCGATTACAAGCTTGAGAGGCTTGAAAAGGGCTTTTTTGAAGGGGTAAACGCGCAAACCTTAGGTTTCTGGGAGGGCGGGACGTTAAGGGGCTTCGTACTGCTAAGAAAAGACGGGGACAGGCTGATATTTATGCTCTGCGGCATGGATTACGCTTATAAGACCGCCGACCTTTATTATTTTATGCTTTACAATATCATTCAGTATGCGGTCGCTAACCGCTGCTCGGTCATAGATTTCGGTCAGACCTCGGAGCAGACCAAGTTAAAATTCGGTGCGCGTCTTGAGCCGAGATATTTTTACGCGCATCACACGAACAAGCTGCTGAATCTTTTGGTCAGGCTTGGAAAAGGACTGCTGGAATACAAGTACGGATTTGCGCAATACCGTGTTTTTAAAGAGGAAAAAGATGAAAGTATTACTGGTCAAACCTGAATTTAAAAACGTGTTCACCAAATTATCGCTGATAAGGACGGAGCCGCTTGAGCTGGAATATCTTAGCGCCGTATGCGGTAGAAAGAACGCCGATGCGAGGATATGCGACCTTACGGTGAGCGGGAAATCGCTCAAGTCCGTGATAAAAAGCTTTAAGCCGGACATCGTAGCCTTTACCGCGAATTTCGTACATATACGCGCGGTCGGAAAGTATGCCGCGGCGGTAAGAAAATACGCCCCGTCCGCGCTTACAGTCGTCGGCGGACCGCACGCCGAGGTCATGCCGGAGGATTTTTACATTGAGGGTCTGGACGTGATAATCCACAGCGGGGGCTTCAGACCGTTTGAGGATATTCTGGAAGCTTCGCGTGAGGATCTCAGGGACATAAAGGGTATCTGTTATTTTGACGGGAAGGAATGGCGCAAAAACGAAAGGCAGATATTTGACGTTAGCGCGCTGCCGTTTCCCGACAGGGAGCATTTTTACGCGAACATCAAGAAGTACAAGTACGTCACCATGAAATCCTGCGCGATCCTAAAGGCGAGTTACAGCTGTCCACACAGCTGCAATTACTGCTTCTCGACGCTTTTAAACGGCGGGAAATATCTTTGCAGGGAGCCGGAAAACGTCGTAGATGAGATAAAGAATATCAAATGCGATAATATCTGGATAGTTGACGATACCTTTTACGTCGATAAAACAAAGCTTGATAAGTTCATAGGGCTTATAGGCGAGGCGGGGATACGCAAGAAGTTTTCCCTGTATTTCAGGGCTGATTTTATTGCCGCGAATCCTGAATACATGAAAAAGCTGGCGGGAATCGGCGTTACGATGTGCGCGGTCGGGCTTGAGGTCATAGACGACGAGGTGCTTGAGAAATACAATAAGGACAGCAGCGTCGGAATTATTCTCAGGGCGCTTGAGGTGCTTAAGGAAAGCGGGATAACCTGCATTGGACTTTTTATGATAGACATAGACGCTGACAGAAGCTACTTTAAGAAGCTCTATGAATTTATCAGAAAACATGAGCTGTATTTATCCACGATCTCTATACTTACTCCGATGCCGGGTACGGAGCAGTTTGAGAAATACAAGGACAGGATAGTCACGCAGGATTACAGAAAATGGGATTTCGTGCATCTGACGATCACGCCCACGAAGATGAGCCGCTTTACGTTTTACAAGGAGTTCTACAAGCTTTATGTCAAGCTCGCAATGCTGATAATGAGAAAAAGGATACTGTCTTTTTCTTATATCAGGGCGGCGGTCGCGGCTTCGTTCGATTATTGGTTCGAGGTGTTAAAGGGGATCTTCAGGAGGGAAAAATGAAAAAAGTCTTTAATTCAGGTAAGCCGTGGCGCGGCTGTACGAAAAGACCGATGAGGTACGAGGTGTGGGAAAAGCTCGCGCGCCGATATGACCGTCTGTGGGTCCAGAAATATTCGCTCGGTCCGACGAGGCGCGAGGTGCTTAAGCTTGTGCTGCCCCTGCTTGCGGCTGACGAAAAGGCAGGAATACTTGAGATCGGCTGCGGCACCGGACAGCTTATACGGGAGATAAGCGGCAGGTATAAGGACGTGCGCTATCTCGGTATCGACGTCGCGGGCAATATGATAAAAATCGCGCGAAGCTCAAATACGGCTTCCAACGTGAGATTCAGGGTCTGCCCGATAGAGCGCTTTTCGTCCAAGGACAAATACGGTATCGTCATATGCACGCACGCGTTCCCGTATTTTCCCGATAAGGCGGGCGCGCTCAAAAAGATAGCGGGAATGTGCGACAGGGGCGCAAAGCTCGTCTTTGTAAATTCCTCCACCAACGACCTTAAGGATATGATAATCAATTTCTTTCTAAAGGCGACGACCAGCAGGGCGCAGTATCCGTCGATAGAAGAAATGAAGAGGCTTTTTAAGGGCGCGGGGCTTACGGTGAGAAAAACAAAAATCATAAGGGAGCGGCGGTATATGCCGACCATCGCGCTGTTTTATCTTGAAGCGCGGGAAGGGTAAGAAAATGAGAGTATTACTGGTAAGACCCAAACCTCATAAGGACACGCTGGGGCTTCAGAACGTGATGGTATGCGAGCCGCTTGAGCTTGAATATCTCGCGTCAAACGCCGAGGCGCGCGGACATAAGACGAAGATCATCGACATGATACTTGAGAAAAAAAGTCTTTCTTTTTTTCTGGAAAAATACAGACCTGACGCGGTGGGGATAACGGGCTACATCTCGCACGTCAATATAATCAAGGGCTACGCAAAGGAGATAAAGAGATTTTCGCCAAAGATAAAGGTGCTTGTCGGGGGCGTTCACGCCGAGGTATGCCCCGAGGATTTTGAATGCGCATGGATCGATTATATCATAAGGGCGAACGGCATCAGGACCTTTGTAGGAATACTTGACAGCCTTGAGAATAAACGCGAGCCGGAAAGACAGCCCTGCGTATACGACAAAGAGCTTGAAGCTCCAAAAAAGGAAACGTCGTTTAACTATCTTTTCCCCGACAGAAGCAAGGTAAACAGGTACCGCTCCGAATACTACTATATGTTCCATAAGAATTGCAGCCTTATCAAGACCTCCTTCGGCTGTCCCTACAACTGTAAATTCTGTTTTTGCAGGAAGATCACGGACGGGAAATATTTCTGCCGCGATCTTGACGATATAATCAGCGAGCTTAAGGGCATAAAGGAGAGGGAGATCTATATTGTTGACGACGATTTCCTTGTGGACAGGGAAAGAATACTGGAATTCTGCCGCAGGCTTAAGGAGGAGCGCATCGACAAGCGCTATCTTATATACGGACGCGCCGATTTTATAGCTGGAAACGAGGACGTCATAAGGCGCTTTACCAAAGCCGGGCTGCGTGCGGTCATAGTCGGGCTTGAATCCTGCGACAAAAAACAGCTTGACAGCTACGACAAACGCACAGATGTCTTGATGAACGAGAGAGCCGTGAGGATACTTCGCAAATACGGCGTTGAGTGCTACGGGACCTTTATCACGGGGCTTGACTGGGAGCGAAAGGATTTTGAGGCTCTTGGCAGATGGATAAAGAAGCTGGGAATAGTATTCGTTAATCTTCAGCCGCTTACGCCCTTGCGTAAAACGGAGATGTACGAGCGGTACAGGAAGGATTTTATAATACGGGAGGACGAATACGAGAAATGGGACCTTGCGCATCTTGTTGTGCGTCCGTCCAAAATATCCGTGAGAAAGTTTTACTTTTATACGATGCTGCTTTATTATAAAATTATGGTAAATCCGAAAAGCGCGTGGTACATGGTCAGGAAATACGGGCTTTGGGACACGCTTAAGCTAAGCGGCGGCGCGTTCAAGGTCAATTTACAGTACGTTAAGAAGCTGATACAGGGCAGATAGAGGGAAAACGTTTATGAAAAAGAAAATTTTGCTGATACAGCCGACTCCCTACGATTCGGGCGGCGCGCTCATAAAAAAGGATAAGCTTTATTTTGTGGGACTTGCACTGCCTCTTTTAGCCGCGCTTACTCCGCCGGAATTCGAGGTCGAGCTTTGCTATGAGACTATTGAGGACGTGCCCTTTGACACCGACGCGGAGCTTATAGGAATCAGCAGCATGGGACACGCCGTGATAAGGACGATAGATATAGCGAAGAAATTCCGTGAGCTTGGCAAGACAGTGGTCCTCGGCGGCTATATGGTCAGTCTTATGCCTGAGGAGGCGCAGAAGTACGGCGATTCCGTTATGATAGGCGATTCCGAGGAAACATGGGGCGAGATGCTTGAGGACTATTTAAACGGCACGCTCAAGAAGGTATATAAAAAGAAGCTGACGGAATTGAAAACCCCGCTTCCGCGTTACGAGCTTTTGCTTGGCAAAAAAATAGGCAATTTCCTTCCTGTGCAGGCTGGTCGCGGCTGTCCTAAGACTTGCAGTTTTTGCTCGATATATTGTCTTTACCGCGGACAGTATCTCAAGCGTGAGATTTCCGAGGTCATACGGGACATAAAGAGGATACGGGAGCTTGGCTTCAGGCAGTTTCTTCTGCTTGACGACAATATTTTTTCGGACAGGGATTACGCCGTAAAGCTCTGCGCCGAGATAAAAAAGCTTAAAATGAAGTGGATGACGCAGTGCTCAATCGACATCGCAAAGGATGAGGAGCTTTTGGAGATAATATCAAAAAGCGGTTGTTATGTCCTGAGCTTCGGCTTAGAGAGCATAACGCGCGAAAGCCTTGTGAGCATGAACAAATCGTGGGCAGACCCGGATAAGTACGCGGAGCAGATAAGGATAATACGCAGGCACGGAATAGATATTTCCACGGAGATGGTGGTCGGGGCGGAGGGAGACACGCTTGAATCCATACAAAACACCGCTGATTTTATAGCGGACAATCACATAGCCGTTCCGCGTTTTTACATACTTACGCCCATACCGGGGACGAAATTTTTCGATGAAATGCAGGCGCAGAACCGCATTTACAATACCGATATTTATTCGTATAACGGCTGTGAGGCGGTCCACATTCCCAAAAACATGACGCCGGAGGAGTTGACAAAGGCGTATTGGGATTTGTACAATAAGGTTTATTCGGTGCGCTGTATAATCAAGAGGACGCTTTTGACTTCCTCTGTTTTCAGAAGACCGTTTCAGGCGTTTTTTTACTTTTTCGTGAATCTGTTTTACAGGAAACAGATAAAAAAGGGAATTGTGCCTAATATAATTTAAGGACGTGATTGCAATGGAGCAGAATACGGCAAAGCCAGGCATCAACTGGTATCCCGGCCATATGACCAAGGCAAAAAGGGCGATGCTTGAGGACATAAAGCTGATAGACCTTGTCATAGAGATAGTGGACGCGAGGATCCCGGTGTCAAGCCGCAATCCCGATATAGACCAGATGGCGGCGGGCAAGGCAAGGCTCATAATTTTAAATAAAGCCGACCTTGCGGACGAGGCGCGCAACGCAGAGTGGGTCGGATATTTTACCGAAAAAGGCGCGCATGTACTCAAGACGGACTCGAGAAACAAAGCTAATATGAAGGCGGTCTCAGCCGTTATCGCGGACGCCTGCAAGGAAAAAAAGGAGCGCGACCGCAGACGCGGCATTATAAACCGTCCGGTAAGGGCGATGGTCGCGGGAATACCGAACGTAGGCAAATCTACCTTCATCAATTCCTTCGCGGGACGCTCGTGCGCCAAAACGGGCAACAAGCCGGGCGTAACCAAGGGCAAGCAGTGGATAAGGCTCAATAAGGACGTCGAGCTTCTTGATACTCCGGGGATACTGTGGCCCAAGCTTGACGACGCGGCGGTCGGAACGCATCTTGCCTTCATAGGCTCGATAAACGATAATATAATAGATATGACGGAGCTTGCAGGAGAGCTTGCGCTTTTCCTGAGTCAAAAATATCCTCAGGCGCTTGCGAAGCGCTACGGTGAAATAAACGCGCGTGATAAAGAATCGGTGCTTGAGGGCATCGCAAAATCAAGAGGCTGTCTTATGAAGGGCGGAGAGCTTGATTATAACAAAGCCGCGGCAGTGCTGATGGAGGATTTCAGAAGCGGCAAACTGGGAAGGATAACTATCGAGTCGGCTGACGAATACGAGGATAAGGGGGAGAAAGTCTGTGACTAAGGAGGAGCGTCTTAACGCGGAGCTTGCGAGGACCCGCAATATGCAGAAAATAGAAAACGAAAACTATGCCGCGGGCTACGTCAATATATGCGGGATCGACGAGGCGGGGCGAGGTCCGCTGTGCGGGCCCGTGGTCGCGGGAGCGGTCATACTTCCTAAGGACTGCGGTATTTTATATATAAACGATTCCAAGAAACTGAGCGAGAAAATGCGCGACGTGCTTTACGACGAGATAGCAAAGGGCGCGGTCGCGTGGGGCGTGGGAATCGTGCCGCCGGAGCGCATCGACGAGATAAATATTTTGCAGGCTACCTACGAAGCCATGCGCATTGCTATTGAGAATCTGAAGGTTTCGCCCGATATATTATTAAACGACGCGGTTACGGTTCCGGGTGTGGAGATACCGCAGGTTCCGATAATAAAGGGCGACGCGAAATCTCAGTCGATCGCTGCGGCAAGCATAATGGCTAAAGTCACAAGGGACAGAATAATGGCTCAGTACGACGAGCTTTATCCTGAATATGGGTTTGCGAGGCATAAGGGCTACGGGACCAAGGCGCATATAGAGGCGCTCAGGGAATACGGCCCCTGTCCCATACACAGACGCACCTTTATAGGCAAAATACTGGGCTCGCGCAATTAGGAACGGATTTTAGAGGTGGGATATGAATATCAATGTTTCGGGAGTCAATCAGACAAAGAATACGGAAAACGGCAGCGTTAATCAGGGGCAGAATGCGGGCGGACGCGTTCAGGTATCCTCGCCGCAGACGGCAATGCCTTCAAAGGAGGCTGGAATCGCCCTGCTTCAAAAGCTTAACGCCGGAGATGTATTTACCGGAAAAATAACGAATATAACGCAGAATCAGATAACGCTCCTGCTGTCCAACAGCTCGATGGTGACGGCTACCTTGTCGGATGCGCTTTCTTTTAATATAGGCGATTTCGCGTCGTTTTCCATAAAGGACAACACGGGCGAGCAGATAATTTTAAAGTCGGTCAACTCCGAGAATCTCAAGAATCTTATGAACGACAGGACGGTGCGTCAGGCGATCCAGAGCGCCGGTCTTTCGGTAAACGAAACGACAGTCTCCCTTGTTCATAACCTTATGAAGCAGAACATGCCGATAGACGCGAATACGCTTAACAGATACATAAGGCTTCTTGATTCGGTTCCGAACGCCACGCCGGAGGACGCGGTGCTTATGAGCAAAATGGGGATCCCCGTCACGGAGGAAAACGTAAGCGCGCTGCATGATTACTATGATTTCAGGGACGGTATAAGCGGTAAAGCCACAGAACTCGCGGGGGACGCGGCGCGGATAGCCTTAGAGCTTGCGGCAGATTCGCCCGAAGAGGCGGCGCAGTTCATAAAGGACTTTATTTCTTCGTACGGAACACCTCCAGAATCGGTTGAAAATATGGGCGCGGCTATGGACAAGGAGGTTCTAGACGGTCTTGCCGGACAGCTTAAAGAAATGGCGGGAATCGCAGAGAATGATGCGGAAGCTGGCGAAGCTCAGGCAGAAACCGCGGAGAGCCTCGCAAATACCTCTGCCAAAACGGACGGCGCGCAGCAGCAGGAGAAGCTTACGCCTTTTCAGGAGCAGGTAAAGAGCTTTGCCAACAAAGTGAGCGAGGGAAAGATAACGGCGAAGGAATTTCTTGACGGCTTGTCTTCGCTGATGGATAGGCCGGAGGTAAGTAAAGAAGCAATCGGAAAGCTTCTTTCCGGTCAGGAATTCGGCAAAGCAGTTGAAAATATGGTGAGGCAGGAGATGTTTTTGAAGCCGGAGGACATAAACAAGGACTCGCTCAAGCGCCTTTACGCCAAAATAATCAACGACAGCAACAATCTTGCGCAGAAATTCGGGAGCGATCCCAAAATGGCGCCGATAGCGCAGAATGCGGCGCAGACTTCGGGCGACGTTCATTTTCTTAACGACGCAAGCCATTTTATGTCCTTTGTGCAGATTCCGATAAAAATGTCGGGGCAGAACGCGCACGGCGATCTTTATGTATATACCAACAAAAGAAACCGCGGCGAGACAAAGGAGGAGCTTAAGGCGCTGCTGCATCTTGATATGGATAATCTCGGTCCGATGGATATTTTTGTCGCGCTCAAAAGCAACAATGTCACCACGGATTTCAAGGTCGCGAACGAGGAGATACTCGATTACATAGAGGAGCATATGGGAGAACTGACCGCCGCGCTTAACCGCAAGGGTTACAACGTTACTAACGTGGTAGAGATAAGCAATAAGGATTACAGCTTTAAATCCTCGGTAATCGAGGAGGAGCTGCCTCCGGCGCATATCAAGCGGTCTACTTTTGACGTGAGGGCATAGCTATGGCAGAAATGGAAGACAAAAAAGAAAAAAGGAAACAGGCGATAGCGCTCCAGTACAATCCCGGAGATACCGCGCCTTCTATCGTAGCGTCGGGAACGGGGCTTGTAGCAGAAAAGATCATTGAGAAGGCAAAGGAGAGCGACGTTCCTCTTTATGAGGATTCCAAGCTCGCGGACACTCTCTCAAAGCTTGAGATAGGCGATATGATACCGCCGGAGCTTTACGGGGTCGTGGCGGAGATACTTGTATTTGTCGATAATCTTGATAAAATAAAAGGAAAAATAAATGGCGGCAGATAGAAAAGGCGGCGCGGGTGTGAAAACCGCTGCTCCCGTCGGCAGCAACCGCGCTAAGGGCGCGTTCTACGAGGGGATTGCGGCGGAGTATCTGCGCCGTTTGGGTTATATCATATCGGAGATGAACTTTACCGCGCGCGGCGGGGAGATCGACATAATAGCGGAGCAAAACGGCGTTACGGTCTACTGTGAGGTGAAATACAGAAGCGGTTACGGCTACGGCGACCCGCTTGAGGCTGTGGACTCAAGAAAGCGGCAGAGGATCATAAAAGCCGCGATGTATCACCGCTACATAAGAGGATATGAGGAAAACAAGCCGTGCAGGTTCGACGTTATAGCCGTTTACGGGGACGGCAGGATAAAGCATATAGAGAACGCGTTTGAGGCGTGAAGCAGACTCACGTTAATTTGCGGAAACGCCGGACTGGAATCAGGAGGAATAAAATGTCAGGAATAATTCCGCTGCTTATATTAGCGGTATATTTTTCTTTTGTCAGCATAAGATCGGGCAGGTACCGCCCGGAGGAGAGAACGTTAAAGATAACGAAACCGTTATCCGTGATGATCGGTTTATCGCCCTTGATCGGCACAGTTATTTTTGCGGTCTTATTCGTTTTCGTATTAAAAGGCAGACTTTCGGAAAGAGCGACCCACGCTTTTTTGGTATTTGTGGTATGGATGTATGCGACGAGGTTCTATCAGTATATTTCAGCGTATTATAAGAAAAAGGAGATTCTGGCGTGCTCGGCCGCCGGTGTGCTTTTTTCGGTAGCGCTGGCGTTTGTTTTTACTCCGTTGGACAGATATGTAAGCCTGATATATTCTCGTATTGACTGGTACGCTGTATTTTTGGGACTGGGATTATACGCGGTATTTTACGCGGCGGCTTTTATAACCGCAAAAAAGCGAAGGAGAGAGGACGATGAGTGATATAATGGAATTCGCCGACAGAGAGCAGTTCAGGGAATGGCTTAACGGGCACTGTCTGTCGGACGAAGGAGTCTGGCTTTTGTTCGGCAAAGCGGGCGGACCGAAAACGATAAAGGCGGCAGAAGCGCTTGAGGAGGCTCTTTGCTTCGGCTGGATCGACGGTCAGATGCAGAGCATAGACGATAAAACATACAAAAAATATTTTTCCATGCGCAGGGAGAAGAGCAAATGGTCGGAGAAAAATAAGGCGCTGGCGGAAAGCCTTGAAAAGCGCGGTCTTATGACTGATTTCGGCAGAAAGAAGATAGAGGAAGCCAAGAAAAACGGGCAGTGGAACGCTCAAAAGCCCGCGGCGGTCACGGAGGAGCAGATAGCCATGCTTTCTGAAATTCTGGAAGGATACGAGCCTGCCTTTACTAATTTTGGCGCCATGTCCTTATCTGTGAAGAAAACCTACACGAAAGCGTATCTTGACGCAAAAACAGACGCCGGACGGGAAAAACGGATCGCGTGGATGGTTGACAGGCTCAATAAGAATCTTAAACCGATGTAACGGGGTATGCAAAAAATAATGGGGAAGCAATATGGAAATAAAGTATTTTAGCGCAAGCGGCTCCACCGTGTTCCATTACGGCAGAGTGCCTTACATAACATTTAAAAGCTTTGACGGACTGGATTTCGTGAGACACGGTTTTTCGACGAGGTTAGGAGGCGTAAGTCACGGCATTTACGGATCTATGAATCTTTGCTATACGAGGGGAGACGACGCGGAGGCGGTGCGGCGCAATTTCAGTCTGATAGGCGGCGCTCTGAAGATCGCGCCGGAGGATATGGTGTACGCGATGCAGACTCATACGGCGAACGTTATGGAGGCGACGGACGCGCATAGGGGAATGGGAGTCGTGCGTCCCCGCGATTTTGACGGAGTAGACGGTCTTGTTACGGATGTGCCGGGAATCGCGCTCGTGACGACGTATGCGGACTGCGTTCCCGTATTTCTTGCGGACCCTGTGAAAAAGGCGATAGGTCTTGCGCATTCGGGATGGCGCGGGACCGTGAACAATATTGCGCAGGCGGCGGTGAACAGGCTCTTGGAATTGTACGGCTCAAAGCCGGAAAATATCAGGGCGTTTATCGGACCGTCCATATGCCGCAGCTGCTATGAGGTAGGAGAGGACGTAGCCGGACAGTTTGCAAAAAAGTACGGCGAGGACGTGTTTTTACGGGGCGTACTCATCCCCATAGAGCCGTATAAGGGCAAATTTCTTTTGGATCTGCATACGGCAAACAAAATAAATCTTATTAACGCTGGAATTTTGGAGAAGAATATAGGAATGACGGATATATGCACCTGCTGCAACCCCTCTTTGCTTTTTTCACACAGGGCGAGCAAAGGTCAGAGGGGAGGCATGTGCGGTTTTTTGCAGATCGCGGATTAAGACAAGGACTTAAATTCCTTTTCCTGCTTTTTGTTGTATTCGTCGAGCAGGAACTGTATTTTTTCGGTCGGGTCCATGATGCCGCCGATTGAAATGTCGTGATTAAGGTAGTCTATTATAGTGCCGAGAAACGCGCTCATGTCCGCTTCATAGTAATAGGGTTTCTCAAGGAGTTCGGGCGCGCGGTAGGTAAGATTGGTTGTGACCACGCCGTTGAAGCAGCCCATGTCATAGTATTTGTCAAACTTGTCCAGTCCGTCGGTGAAAAGACCGAAGGTCGTGCAGATGAATACGCGGTTCGCTTTGCGTTCCTTAAGCTCTCTCGCGGTGTCGAGCATGCTTTCTCCCGAAGAGATCATATCGTCTATGATTATCACGTCCTTGCCCGCTACGTTGTCGCCCAGAAATTCATGGGCTACGATGGGATTGCGTCCGTCTATTACCTGAGAATAATCGCGGCGCTTGTAGAACATACCCATGTCAACGCCCAATACTCCCGCGAAATAGACCGCGCGTGGCATGGCTCCCTCGTCGGGCGATATGACCATGAGGTGGTCCTTGTCTATAACTATGTCCTTGTTGTGGGAGAGAAGCGCTCTTATAAACTGATATGGCGGCAGAAAATTGTCAAATCCGTTCAAAGGAATGGAATTGTCTATTCTGGGGTCATGCGCGTCAAAGGTTATTATGTTGCTTACGCCGTACTGTATAAGCTCGTTGAGCGCAATCGAACTGTCGAGCGACTCAAGCTTGTTGCGCTTATGCTGTCTGCTTTCATATAAAAACGGCATTATGACAGTGATCCGCTTCGCGGAGCAGGCGGCTGCCGAAATGATCCTTTTGAGGTCCTGGAAATGGTCGTCGGGCGACATATGGTTGGTGTGTCCCGTGACCGTGTAGGTGAGCGAATGGTTCATCACGTCTGTCATTATAAAGAAATCCGAGCCGCGCACAGTGGAGCCTATAACTCCCTTTGCTTCGCCGGAGCCGAAACGCGGGCAGGAGACCTCTACCCTGTACGAATCCTCATAGTAGCCCTTTAAGGCAAGATTCGATTCATGGTTATGGGTGCGTTCGTTACGCAGATTTGAAATATACCGGTCTACCGAATCGCCGAGATGCGCGCAGTTAGGCATAACGGCTAGCTTTAACGGAGCGACGGGAATCGTATTTTTGAAAATATCTTCTGACATCGTATATAATCCTCGTATTTTCTGCGCGGTTGCGCGCATAGTGATATGCCCGAAGGGGCGGCAAAGCAATATGATCTGCCTGCACAGATAAAGTATAAATGTCAAAAAAAACATAGTCAAGAGAATCTTTACAAAGAAGGAAAATATTGATATTATGATAGTTAAGTATATTGAAAAGGAAAAAGGTATATTGATATTATGAGCAGACCGGTTGTAGCCATAGTCGGACGCCCCAATGTCGGGAAATCCACGCTTTTTAACGCCATTGCGGGAGAAAAAATATCCATAGTCAAGGATACCCCCGGCGTGACGAGGGACAGGATATACGCGGACGTGACATGGCTTGATTATAATTTTACTCTTATAGACACGGGCGGAATAGAACCCGATTCAAAGGACATAATACTGTCGCAGATGAGGGCGCAGGCGGAGGTGGCGATAGCTACCGCCGACGTTATCATGTTTATGACGGACGTAAGGCAGGGACTGGTGGATTCCGATTCAAAGGTTGCCGATATGCTCAGACGCTCGGGCAAGCCCGTGGTGCTTGTAGTGAACAAGGTGGATAATTTCGAGAAAATGATGCCGGACGTGTATGAGTTTTACAATCTCGGCATCGGAGAGCCCTATCCGGTTTCTTCTGTCGGCAAGCTCGGACTCGGCGATATGCTTGACGAGGTCGTGAAGCATTTTGACAGGGAAGACGAGGGAGATCTGGAGGACGAAAGACCGCGCGTGGCGATAATCGGCAAGCCCAATGTCGGTAAATCCTCCATAATTAATAAATTAAGCGGCGAGAACCGCGTTATCGTGTCCGATATTGCCGGGACCACGAGGGACGCGATAGATACCGTCGTAAAATACGGCGGAAGGGAATATGTTTTTATAGACACGGCGGGACTCAGGCGTAAGAACAAGATAAAAGAGGAGCTTGAGCGGTACAGCATAATCAGGGCGGTGACCGCCGTCGAACGCGCGGACGTGGTGCTGGTCGTGATAGACGCTACGGAGGGCGTTACAGAGCAGGATGCCAAAATTGCCGGAATAGCGCATGAGCGCGGCAAGGGCATAATAATCGTGGTGAACAAATGGGACGCCATAGAGAAAAACGACAAGACCGTTTATGAGCATACGAAGCGGATAAAGGACATACTTTCTTTTATCCCGTACGCGGAGATAATGTTTGTTTCGGCAGAAACGGGACAAAGGCTCGTTAAGCTTTACGACATGATAGACTTGGTGGTCGAGAACCAGAACATGAGAGTGCAGACCGGAGTGCTCAACGAGATACTGAGCGAGGCGGTGGCGCTTCAGCAGCCGCCGTCGGACAAGGGCAGGAGGCTCAAGATATTCTACATGACGCAGGTATCAGTGAAGCCTCCGACATTTGTCGTTTTTGTAAACAACAAGGAGCTGATGCATTTCTCATATACCAGATATATTGAGAACAAGATACGCGAGGCTTTCGGGTTCAGGGGAACTTCGCTGAAATTCCTGATACGCGAACGCAGTGAAAAGGAGAAGTAGACGCTAATGGAACGATTGATATGCCTTGCCATCGGATATGTTTTCGGAATGTTTCAGACGGCGTTTATTTACGGCAAGATCCATCATATTGACATAAGAAATTACGGAAGCGGCAACGCGGGTACGACGAACGCTCTGCGCACATTGGGCAAAAAGGCGGGACTGATCACGTTTCTCGGGGACCTGGCGAAGGCGCTGCTCGCGTCACTTGTCGTAAGGCTTATATATAAGGATTCGCACGCGGACAGCGTCACGATGCTGATACTGTATTCCGGCGTGGGCGTAGTGCTGGGACATAATTTCCCGGCGTATCTTAAATTCAAGGGCGGCAAGGGAATAGCGGCGACAGCGGGAGTTATTCTTTCGCTGCTTAACTGGCAGATGTGCGTCGTAGGGCTTATCGCTTTCGCGGCCACGGTGACGGTGACAAAATATGTGTCCGCCGGTTCGCTCGTAATGCTGCTTGTAGAGTTTGCGGCGTTCGCGCTTCTGGGACATTACGGGCTGATAAGCGGGCTTTCGGGCAGCGCTGCGGTGACGGAGGCTACGGCGGTGATGTTCGCTTTTGTGGTGCTTGGTTTTTCGCGGCACCACGCAAATATAGTCAGACTGTGGAACGGTACGGAGAACAGCCTTTCTTTCAAAAAATCCGAAAAGGAGAAAAAAGATGAGTAAAATTGGAGTTATCGGAGCAGGCGGATGGGGTTTGGGTCTTGCGATCCTGCTGAACGGCAACGGCAGCAAGGTCACCGTATGGTCGAAAATAAAGGAGGAGCTTGACGGGATAAGACGGGACGGCGAGAATAAAAGGTCTCTTCCGGGAGTCCCCATCCCCAAGGAGATACAGCTTTCCGAAGACCTCAGAAAGGTCGTTTCCGAGTCGGACGTACTTGTTTTTGCGGTCGCTTCCCAGCATATACGGAAAACGGCTAAGGAAGTAGGAGATAGACGGGCTGAATATCGTCAATGTGGCGAAGGGAATAGAAGAAAATACGCTTATGACGATGACGGCTGTAATAAAGGACGAGATTCCCGGCGCGGGCGTCGCCGTACTTTCGGGTCCCAGCCATGCAGAGGAGGTCAGCCGGGGCATACCGACCACCTGCGTTATAGGCGCCCACACAAGAGAGTACGCGGAATATTTGCAGAATATATTTATGAGCGATGTTTTCAGGGTATATATAAGCCCTGACGTTATCGGAATAGAGTTAGGCGGCTCGTTAAAGAACGTTATCGCGCTCGCCGCGGGCGTTGCGGACGGTCTAGGATACGGGGACAATACGAAGGCGGCTCTTATAACGAGAGGCATACATGAGATAACGAGGCTCGGAGTGGCAATGGGAGGCAAAATGCAGACCTTCTACGGGCTGTCGGGAATAGGCGACCTCATCGTTACCTGCGCGAGTATGCACAGCCGCAACCGCAGGGCGGGGATCCTTATCGGACAGGGAAAAACGATGCAGGAGGCGATGGACGAGGTCAATACGGTCGTCGAGGGCGTGTATTCGGCAAAGGCGGCGCTCGGACTTGCTCACCGATACGGGGTCGAGCTTCCGCTTGTGGAGAGCGTCAACAGGGTGCTTTTTGAAAACGGCAGCGCAAGAGACGAGGTCATGGAGCTTATGCAGCGCGACAAAAAGATAGAGAATCCTGATCTGCCTTGGGATTAACTGATATGAGCTTTTGAATAAAGGTTACAAGCGGACTTAAACGGAGGAAGACTGTGAATAAAGTTGGCAAAAACAACGCGGGCATTGCTTATATCACGGACAGACTTTATAAAAAATTAAAGAGCATGAGGGATTTCGGGATCACGGTAGTGAACGCGCCGGCAGGCTTCGGAAAGACCGACGCGATAAAGGAATACTCTCACGAATGTAACGATAAATTTTACTGGATAAACGTTTCGAACGGCATGAGGGAAATATTCTGGTCGGATTTCTGCGAGACGTTTGAAGAGATTGACGGGGAATCCGGAAACAGCCTTCGCAAGCTCGGCTTCCCTCAGAGCGAGAAAAATCTGGCGGAGCTGAGGAGTATTCTTAAAAAGACGGAGGTTTCTTATCCTACCTTTGTCGTAGTGGGAAACTGCCATCTTATTCCCGGCGGATTTTTTGAGGTGTTTGCCGACACTACCGCGGATGTCCTTCCCGAAAATCTTCATTTTGTTTTTACGACTCAGGAATACAGAAATACGGATGTGAATGAAATATCGGAGCCTGATAAGATACTTTACATAAGCAAGGAGGATATGCAGCTTTCAGTAAAGGATATCGTTGAATATTTTAAACAGCACGGCATAAAGCTTTCCCACGAAAACGCCGTGAAGCTTCACGAGTATTCGGAGGGGTGGCTTTCCGCAATCTATCTGCAGATGATAAATTACGCCGAAAACGGAAGCTTTGACAATAACGCGTCTATCGACGCCATGGTGGAAAAGACCGTATGGGGCAAGCTCAACGAAGAGCTTAAATATTTTTTTATAACGCTTTCAAGGATAAAGAGCTTTACGCTCCGCGAGGCAATGGCGGCGGCTCCGGAGGGCATGAGCGCGGAACGCATAGAAAGTATTCTCGGAAGTCTTGATTTCATACGCTTTGACAAATCAAAGCGCAGTTATTTCATACATAATGTTTTTATAGATTATCTCCAGAAGGAGTTTTCGCTGCTTCGCGCCGACGAAAAAAGCGGAATGATAATCAAGGCGGGAAAAATATATGAAATGAGGGGCAATATTTTTACGGCTTATAAGCATTACTACGCCGCTAAGGCGTGGGAGCTTATATACGGCTCGCTGCCTTCGTTTGATGAGTTTTATCCTTATATAAACGACGAAAACAAGGACTTTTTTATCGCGCTTGTACGCGACTGTCCCGATTCCGTAAAGGATAATTACGGATATTTCTCGGCTATCATGTGTCTTGTGCTTTTTATGTACAATGAGCGGGAATATCTTTCCGAAAATCTTATGTCCACGCTTTATTCCATCGAGAGCAGGCAGGGGCTTACACAGCGTCAGAGGAGAAATCTTCTCTGCACGTTTTATTATGTGCGTGGATATACGGAATACAGCAATATTCTTATGATGCACGGATTTTACAGAAAGGCGCTTGAGTACGCGGGGACCTGCACGGTTGCGCTTGCGGCAAAGGTGCCGTTTACCTTCGGCTGTCCCTCGATGCTGCATATTTTTCACAGGGAGGATAAAAGTCCGGACGAAGAGGTGGATTATATCGACGGCATGATGACGGATTACTATAAGCTTTCCGGGGGACACGGCAAGGGCGCGGAGGCTCTTTTCAGGGCGGAGGTGCTGTACAACCGCGGAGATTTTGAGGGTAGCAGAATACTCTGCCATAAGGCGCTTTATATGTCAGACTCAAAGGAGCAGACCTGCATAACCATAGGGGCGCTTCTTCTGCTTACGAGGAGCAGCGTTTTTGACGGGGACTGCGACGGATACATAGAAAATATAGATTCCCTGCGCAAAAAGGTGAAATACAGCAGCGGCGTGCTTGACAACGAGTATGTGAATATGGTCGATATGAGCGAGTCATTCATGTACGCGCTTTCCGACGAGGCGGGCAAGATAGCGGAGTGGCTTACGGACAGTATCGCGATACAGAACCGGGTGAATCTTATTACATTAGGATACGCTAATATAATTTATTCCAAGTATTTGTATATTAATAAAGAATATCAGAAATTTCTGGGGATAAGCGGGCAGCTTCTCAATACGGCTTCTCTTTTTTCCTGCGCGATGCCCAAAATATATACATATATCTTTATCGCAATGTGCAACAAAGAGCTTGGGAACAGGCAGAAGGCGATTAAAATGCTCGGAGAGGCTTTGTATGCCGCAAAGAACGACGGCTTTATAATGCCTTTTGTCGAGAATTCGTCATACATCGACGACCTTCTTGACGATGTAACGTTCGGCTTGGAGTACAGGGATTTTATCAAAAAAATAAAGAGTGTGGCAAGAAAGTATCAGCAGGGCTTTAAGTCTATTAACAGGAATGTGCGCAGCAAGGACAATTTCGGGCTTACGGCGCGCGAGATAGATGTGGCGAGGCTTGCGGCGGAGCGCTATTCAAACAGGGAGATAGGCGAGATGCTTTTTATCGCCGAGAGCACGGTGAAATCCAATCTCAAGGTTATTTTCAGCAAGCTGAACATAAGCTCAAGGTCGGAGCTGACGCAGTTTTTTAAGTAGACGCCGCTGGAAATTTCCGCTGCGGTATATTATAATAATTATATAAAATTCTAGGAGGTTTTTATGGCTGAAAACAGATATGTGGGGACTTATCCCGTAATCGGAATCAGACCGACGATCGACGGCAGAAGGGGAGTTCTCAAGGTAAGAGAGTCGCTTGAGGAGCAGACCATGAATATGGCGAGGGCGGCGGCAAAGCTTTTTACGGATAATATCAGATATTCCAACGGAGAGCCGGTAAAGGTCGTCATCGCGGACAGCACGATAGGGCGCGTCGGAGAGGCGGCTGCCTGCGCCGACAAATTCCGCAGGGAGGGCGTTGACATCACTCTTACAGTTACGCCTTGCTGGTGCTACGGTTCGGAGACTATGGACATGGACCCCATGACTATAAAGGCGGTGTGGGGTTTCAACGGAACGGAAAGACCCGGAGCGGTCTACCTTGCGTCGGTGCTTGCGACGCACGCGCAGAAGGGGCTTCCCGCCTTCGGAATCTACGGACACGACGTGCAGGAGGCGGACGATACGTCGATTCCCGCAGATGTTGAGGAAAAGCTTTTGAGATTCGGGCGCGCGGCTGTCGCGGCGGCTACCATGCGCGGAAAATCCTATTTGCAGATAGGCTCCATAACCATGGGAATCGGCGGCTCGATAATCGATCCCGCGTTCATTGAGGAATATCTCGGAATGAGAGTGGAATCGGTGGACGAGGTTGAGATAATCAGAAGAATGACCGAGGGCGTATACGACGAGGCAGAGTATCAGAAGGCGCTTGCGTGGACCAAAGCCAGATGTAAGGAGGGCTTTGACAAGAATCCCGAGGAAATACAGAAATCGAGAGAGCATAAGGATTCGGACTGGGAGTTTGTTGTCAAAATGATGGTCATCATAAAGGACCTTATGAACGGCAATCAGAATCTTCCGGAGGGCTGCGAGGAGGAAAAGGTCGGTCACAACGCGATAGCGGCAGGCTTTCAGGGGCAGAGACAGTGGACGGACTTTTATCCTAACTGCGATTTCCCTGAAGCAATGCTTAACACCTCGTTTGACTGGAACGGCGCAAGGGAGCCGTATATACTCGCTACTGAGAACGACACGCTCAACGGTCTCGGAATGCTATTTATGAAGCTGCTTACCAACAGGGCGCAGATTTTCGCGGACGTAAGGACTTACTGGAGCCCCGAGGCGGTCAAAAAAAGCACCGGCTACGACATAGAGGGCAGAGCAAAGGAAGCGGGCGGCTTTATACATCTTATCAATTCGGGAGCGGCATGTCTTGACGCCTGCGGCGAGGTAAAGGACGCAGACGGAAACGGAGTTATGAAGCCTTGGTATGAGATCACCGAGGAGGATCAGAAGGCGATCCTTGACGCTACGACATGGAATTACGCCGACCTCGGCTATTTCAGGGGCGGCGGGTACTCGTCAAGATTCGTCACGAGGGCGGAGATGCCCGCGACCATGATAAGGCTGAATCTTGTCAAGGGACTCGGACCGATGCTGCAGATCTGCGAGGGCTATACGATAAAGCTTCCCGACGAGGTTTCTGATAAGCTGTGGAAGAGAACCGACTACACATGGCCCTGCACATGGTTTGCCCCGATAACGACGGGGAAAGGTCCCTTCGCGACGGCATACGACGTTATGAACAACTGGGGAGCCAACCACGGGGCGATCTCCTACGGGCATATAGGAGCCGACCTCATAACGCTCTGCTCGATGCTCCGTATACCTGTCGCAATGCATAATGTTGACGAGAGTAAGATATTCAGACCTTCGTCATGGAACGCGTTCGGCATGGATAAGGAAGGACAGGATTACAGGGCTTGCGCGGCTTACGGACCGCTTTATAAGACGATAAGGTAATAAGGAAGGTAACAGTTTATGTACGAGGATATAAAGGAACAGATGTGCGACGTCTGCCATAAAATGTGGCAGCTTGGATGGGTCGCCGCAAACGACGGAAACGTTTCGGTGAAGCTTGAGGACGGGACCTTTTTCGCCACGCCCACCGGAATAAGCAAAAGTTTTATCACGCCGGAAAAAATAGTACATATCGACAAGGAGGGGACGATCATTGAAGCAAACGGCGATTACAGACCCTCCTCAGAGATAAAAATGCATCTGAGATGCTATCAGGAGAGAGAGGATGTGGGCGCTGTCCTGCACGCTCATCCTCCCGTTGCGACGGGCTACGCGGTGGCAAACGTGCCGCTTGACGAGTACTCGATGATCGAGACAGTGATCGCTATCGGTTCGATTCCGGTTACTCCCTACGGAACGCCCTCGACCTACGAGGTGCCGGAGGCGATAGCGCCGTATCTCGGCGAGCATGACGTCGTTCTGCTTCAGAACCACGGGGCGCTTTCGGTGGGAGCCGATCTGCTGACCGCATATTACAGAATGGAAACGCTTGAGCTTTTTGCCAAAATAAGCCTTAACGCCCATCTTCTAGGCGGCGCGCAGGAAATCTCAAAGCCGAATATCGACAAGCTCATTTCCATGCGCTCGTCCTACAAGGTTACGGGAAAGCACCCCGGCTACAAGAAATATCCGCATCCGGAGGACAAATAATTTGAAATATTATCTTGCGATAGATATCGGAGCTTCAGGCGGGCGGCATATGCTGGCGTCGCTTTCCGACGGCAGAATGACGCTTGAAGAGGTTTACCGCTTTGAAAACGGGCTAGTTGATAAAGACGGTGAGCTTTGCTGGGATCTTGAACGGCTTTACGGCGAGATCATTAAAGGAATGCGGCGCTGTAAAGAGCTTGGCAGAATACCCGAAAGCGTCGGAGTCGATACATGGGGAGTCGATTTTGTACTCCTTGACAAAAACAACCGCATAATCGGCAATACGGTAAGCTACCGCGACAGCCGCACCAAGGGCATGGACGGGCTTGTTTACGGGATCATTCCCGAAGAAGAGCTTTATTTGAGGACCGGGATCCAGAAGGCGATGTATAACACGGTATATCAGCTTATGGCGGTAAAGACAAAACATCCGGAATATTTTGAACAGGCGAAACGGCTTCTTTTTACGCCGGACTATTTTCATATGAGGCTGTCGGGAAGGGCTGTCAACGAATACACGATCGCTACTACCTCGCAGCTTATAGCTCCTGCGACGGGGAAATGGGATTATGAGCTGATCGGGAGACTTGGTTATCCGGCGGAGATCTTCGGCGAGCCGGCGATGTCCGGGACGGTCTTAGGCGACCTTACTGACGAATGTATTGAGGCGGTCGGATATAACTGCAAGGTCGTGCTGCCCGCAAGCCACGACACAGCCTCGGCGGTGCTTGCCGTACCGAGCGCAGGCAAAAAAAGCGTATACATAAGCTCCGGAACATGGTCGCTTATGGGAGTGGAGCGGGAAAGCGCGGACTGTTCCGAAAAGGCGAGGCTTCACAATATGACCAATGAGGGCGGCTACGGGAGAAGCTTTCGTTTCCTCAAAAATATAATGGGAATGTGGATGATACAGTCCGTTAAGAAAGAAGCCGAAACAAATCTTTCCTATGCGGAAATATGCGCGGAGGCGGAAAAACAGCGCATTGCTTCGATTGTGGACTGCTATAACGAAAGATTTCTCGCTCCCGCGAGCATGACAAAGGAGATCGCTGACGCTTGCAAAGAGAGCGGACAGCGGGTTCCGTCAGGCTTGTACGAAACGGCGTGCGTGATCTACAAAAGCCTTGCAAAGTGCTATGCAAGGACGCTCGCCGAAATCGAGGAAATCACGGGAGAGCGTTATGACAGCGTTAATGTGGTCGGCGGCGGCTCAAACGCGGAGTATTTGAACCGGCTGACCGCCGAATACACGGGACGCACGGTTTATTCAGGACCTGCGGAGGCGACCGCGATAGGAAACGCTGCGGCGCAGATGCTTGCGGACGGCAGCTTTGCGGACGTATCTGACGCGCGACGCTGCGTCTTTGATTCCTTCGGCGTAAATAAATATGAATGACTAATGACTGCCCCTCATATACTGTAAAAGGAGTACAAATTTACGGTATAAAGGGGCAGTTTTATGGACAATATCAGCATTTACAAGGATATTAAGGCCCGGACTGACGGGGAAATATACATAGGCGTTGTGGGCCCGGTGCGGACCGGAAAATCCACATTTATCAAAAAATTCATGGATCTGATGGTTATTCCCGCTATTGAGAATCCCAATGAGCGGGAGCGTATTATCGACGAACTGCCTCAGTCGGCGGGCGGCAGAACGGTAATGACGACGGAACCGAAATTCATTCCGAAGGACGCTGTGGAAATAAATCTCGGAAGCAATATCAAGGCGGATTTCCGACTTATAGACTGCGTCGGCTATCTTGTGAAGGGTGCGCAGGGCATTTATGAGGACGAAAAGGAACGCCTTGTAAAAACGCCGTGGTTTGTCGAGGACATTCCGTTTACGCAGGCAGCGGAGTACGGCACCGGAAAGGTTATAAAGGACCACTCGACCATAGGGATCGTGGTGACTACCGACGGAAGCATCGGCGATCTGCCCCGCGAGAACTATCTTGAGGCGGAGGAAAAGACTATAAACGAGCTTAAGAAAATAAATAAGCCCTTTGTCGTGATCGTCAATTCAAGAAATCCCGCCGCCGACGAGACGGCGAGGACCGTCGAATACATAGCTCAGAAGTACGGCGTTTCCGCAATGGCGGTCAACTGCGAGCAGCTGACAAAAGAGGATGTGAACAATATCCTTTTGAGGATACTGTACGAATTTCCCGTTTGCAGCATTGAATTTTATCTGCCTAAATGGGTCGAGATGCTGCCTTCCGACAACGAGATAAAGCAGGATATAATCGCCTGCGCGCGCGCCGTGACGGATTCCGTCACCTACATAAAGGACATTACCGCTTCGCAGCCCTCCTGCGATTCAAAATATATCTCAAAGATAAAATACGACGTATTCGATTTCAACAGCGGCGTTCAGAGGATAAATATTTCGGTTGATGAAAAATATTACTACGACAATCTCAGCCAGCTTATCGGCGAGGACATTAACGACGAATATGAGCTTATCGCGATGATCCGCTCGCTCTCGATAATGAAAAAAGAATACGGGCGCTACATCGCCCGCTCGTCGATGGCAAAGGGCTACGGCGTAGTGATGCCGGAGCGCAGCGAGATCAGCCTTTCCGAGCCGGAGGTGATAAAGACCGGAAACAAATACGGTGTGAAGATAAAGGCGGAAAGTCCGTCCGTGCATATGATACGGGTAAATATAGGCACCGAGATCTCCCCGATCGTCGGCAGTGAGGCTCAGGCAGCCGACCTTATAAAATACATTTCCGAAAATTCTCAGAACGGCGACGTATGGGACACCAATATTTTCGGCAAATCCATAGGTCAGCTTGTCGAGGACGGAATACGCACGAAAATACAGATGATAAACGACGACTGTCAGGTTAAGCTTCAGGAAACGATGCAGAAGGTCGTGAACGAAAGCAGCGGCGGACTGGTATGTCTGATAATCTGACAGAATAGGGCAGGATGATATAAAGACGGCAGAGCCGGGTTTGTTCTAAAGGGACGAATCCGGCTTGGTTTTTAATGTCTGACAAATTAGAATAAAAATGGTAGATGAAAGTTTGTTTATATTATATGATATATATTTACAAACTACAAAGTTCTTGCTATAATAAAACTACACATCAGTACAGTAATGAGAAATATGACAAAGGAGAAATCCTATGATGAAAATTAGAACATCATCAAACAGAAATTACGACCTAAATCCCACTGTTACACAAATAAGTGACAAAATATTAAATCGTCAATCCTCATATAAGCCCTCGACAAATATAGCAAACCGAAACAGTGCGATAAACGACACTGCCGCAATTTATGAAAAAAACACTGTTGCGCCCGATTTCTCCACATACAGCCCCGCGTCGGTGAAAGCCGCCGCCTCAGGCAGCGATACATACGGAAAATACAAGACTTATCTCGCAGATATGGGTTTCTATAACGGCGCGATAGACGAAACCTACGGCGACGGGTTTAAAAATGCTCTCGTATGTTTTCAGAAAGCCTATGGCTCAAGAGGCGGATACAGTCAGGTCGTCGATGTCAGCGGCGGAATCCCGATTTCGCTGAAAAACTGGATACAGGAGGTTGGCGCGGCGTTTTACACAAATCTCCACAACGGCAGGTCCACAGCCGCGATGAAAGCGTTAGGGATCGAAAGCACGGATTTTGAGAAAAAACGGAATTTCGCGCGTATACTGACGTTTCTTGAGAAAGGCATGGGATGTACCACGCATCAGGCAGCGGGAGTACTGGGAAATATAATGCAGGAATGCAGGTTTAACCCGCTGTCAGAGAATAAACTTACGGGAACGATAGGTATATTGCAGTGGAAGGATGGGCGGAGACAATATCTAAAAAATTTTGCCCAGACAAACGGTTATTCCGACGAAAAAAACATGGGCATACAGTTGGCATATTTTAAATATGAGTTGAGCAGTACATGGGGGAAGGATCATTTAGGAAAGTATGCTCAAAATTCACATTTGGTCGTTGCTTGGAAGGAATTTATGGCTGACTGCAAAACGGATTATGACAAGGCGGCGGTTTATTTTCTTAATAAAATAGAAGGCGCACAGGATAAGCAGAAAACAGAACGCAGGACATACGCCAAATTAATTTATAACGCAATAAAGTTAAAGGGAGAATAAGATGAAAAAATATTTTATTTATATACTGTTATTGGTCATGGGAACGGTATGCACCGCCTGCGTGAAGGGAAGCTTTGCGTCAACCGCAATTGAAACAAGCATTGCCGAAACTGCCGAACGCCGGACCGACAAAGAGCAGGAATCGTTGACCGCTCCGCCGTCTGAAACCGAGACCGAATATTCTGAGGAAATCAACACAGTCGAGTCGCTTGAAGACGACGGCAAGGAGATGAGCGCGGCGGAGGCGATAAGAAGCGCGATGAAGGGAAAACGCTCTGCGCTGGAGCTGACAAGAGAAGAGAGATTCTTTTTTCTGCGCGACGGCGATGAACCGTATTATGCAAAAGAGATCAAAGATATGACTGCGGATGGTCTCAGAAGGATAGATCTGCATAGATACAACAGGGGAGCGTGGGGAATATCGCCCATATGGACTGAGGCGTGGGATAAATGGGAGAAGTTTATATGCGTTGATCTGGATCAGGACGGGACAAAGGAAGTGGTTCTAGGGGGTGATTCAATAAATGTATTTCTTCATTACAAGGACGGTGAGGTTTACCTGACTGAGCCTACTCCAAGGCTATTTCCGTATGAGGTATATGAAAACGGAATTTGTCTAAGCGAGGGCGGAGCATTTTCGACAGGGTATAATCGTCTGTATCCCGCAAAAGGAGCTATGTACGTTGAAAGTGTAGCATATTTCACTGATAATAGTGATATTAGTTTTGACTCAAATTATGAGATAATGGGTAGAGCAGTCACGAAGGAGGAATACGAAGCTTACATAGAGGAGCTTATCGGCGGATCAATTCCGCTTGAGTGGCACGAATTTACCGAGGAAAATATCGACAGATATGTTGCAGACTAGTGCAGTAAAATACATAAGGACGGCAGAGTGACCTTGACGGGCATATGCCGTCCTTTTTATTTCCTTGAGTTTTACTTCGGTTTGATATATAATTTAGTCATATTCGCCGGACTGTTTTGGACGGCGGAAGATGAGGAGGAAAATATCATGCTTGAATTCAGATACGATACGCAGCTTTTAATCGAGGGAACGGATTTGGATGAAGATGCGATAAGCGATCACATCACGGAGAACCTTAAGGGCGACTGTCTGCTCGC
>CAJTON010000020.1:0-12754 GCA_910577605.1 uncultured Butyrivibrio sp. | reverse complement strand
GACGAGGAGCTTATCAAGATCCATTTTCATACGAACGAGCCGTGGAAGCTTCTGGAATACTGCTCTACGCTCGGCGAGATATACGATATAGTCGTGGAGGACATGGACAGGCAGGCGAGAGGGCTTAAGGGATAAAATACGTTTCGGGGGTGTGTATGAACGCGCGGATAAATACTTTGACAAAAGAAATCAAGAAGGTGCTTAAAGGCAAGGATGACGTGATCGTTTCGGTCGCTGCGGCGATGCTCGCTGGAGGGCACATTCTTCTTGAGGATATTCCGGGCGTCGGCAAGACGACGCTCGCGGTCGCGCTTTCAAAGGCGCTTTCTCTTGATTACAGAAGAGTGCAGTTTACGCCCGACGTTCTGCCGAGCGATTTGTTAGGCTTCAATATGTACAACGCGAAAACAGGGGAATTTGAGTACCATGAAGGCTCCGTTTACTGTAATTTCCTTCTTGCGGACGAGATAAACAGGACGTCTCCGAAGACGCAGTCTGCTCTTTTGGAGGTTATGGAGGAGGGCAGGACCACGGTTGACGGCGTTACGAGAAAGCTTCCCGACCCTTTTATCGTACTCGCGACTCAGAACCCCTTCGGTTCGGCGGGAACGCAGAGACTGCCGGAGTCGCAGCTAGACCGGTTTATGATATGTTTAACGCTTGGTTATCCCGACCACAAATCGGCGCTTGATATTCTCAACAAAAAACTGGCGGAAAAACCCGAGGTCAACGCGGTTATGACGGTTGACGAATTTGTGTCGATGCGCGGACAGGCGGAGGGCGTGTTTGTGGACGCGTCGATTTCGGAATTTATCGTAAGCTTCTGCGAAAATTCTCGGAATCATCCGCTTATCAATCTGGGCTTAAGTCCGAGAGGAAGCATTGCGCTTCTTAAAATGGCGAAGTCCTTGGCTTTTATAAACGACAGGGATTATGTCACGCCGGACGATGTTATTTCCAATATAAACGCCGTGTGCTCGCACAGGATCGTGCTCTCGCCGAAAGCGAAGGCGGCGCATATGGGCGCTGGCGACGTGCTTTCGGAGGTGCTTGGGGCGACGGGACTTCCTAAAATGTAATACGCGTACGGACGGTTTCTATGAAGGTCAGAGTTAAATCCTTAATTGCATATATCGCGGTTCTGGCGCTGCTTTGTTTTATGCTTTGGTTCAACCACAGAAGAGCGGCGCTTTTTTTCATTGCGGCTATGGCGCTTTACATCGTTTTTGCGCTTGTCATGCAGCTTAAAAACTTTCCGGTGCCAAAGGTCGGTATTCTGGCGGAGCAGACTGATATAAGCGCGGGGGATTTCGCGGGTATCGTCTGCAAGGTGTCTTCGCACGGTTTTTATCCGTTTCCGAGAATATCAGCAAAATACGCGGTAAGGCATCTGAACGGAAGTCAGAGCCATTTTCTTAGGACGGATTATTCGGTTTTTCACGGAACGAGGAATTACAGGCTTGACCTCAAGCTTGATTACTGCGGTGTCTATGAAATAGTGTGTGAAGAGCTGTTTTCGTATGACTTTTTCGGTATTTTTGCCCGAAGGCTTGAATGTCCGAGGACAGTCAATATCATAGTTATGCCGAAAGAGATAGGAGTTGTGGCGGATACTGAGGCGTTAGGCATTTCCGACGAAAAGGACGCGTACAACGATCCGCTGGCGGGGGACGACGTGTCGGAGATAAAGGAACTTCGGGGTTACCGTGAGGGCGACAGGCTTTCTCAGGTGCATTGGAAGCTGAGCAGCAAATCCGAGGATCTGATAGTGAAGGAATACGCAAAGCAGGTGGGAGCGTGCGTTTCGCTGATATGCAAAGGAGTGTGCGGCGGACTTTCGCAGATGACGGAATATTACGAGCTGCTTTATGGCTTCGGGAAAAAACTGCTTGAGGAGGAGATTTTCTTTGAGCTTGTATATTACAGCGTGTATACGGGCGATTGGGAGAAAATAAGGATAGATAATTCGTATTCTCTTAAACTTGCGATGGAGGATATGTTTTTTTATCAGGAAAAAAGCGGCGGGGAGGCTTCGGAGTATCCGGACTGGCAGGAGAGCGCGTCAAAGCGGCTTTGTCTGACGGCGGACAGAACGGGAGAAGAGGCGTGGGTGCTGGCGGCAAACAAAAGCGCCGCCGTTGTGCTGCTGTGACGGCGGCGCGGAGGTGAAGCGGTATGGAAAAAAGGCGCAGGATAAGCTGTGAAAAAGAGCTTGAAGGCTCCGGTATCACGATCGCGCAGATGGCGGACAAAAAACGCAGCTTCAAGGACAATTTGCTGAAATGTCTTTGGAACGGGCTGATAATTTTTCTATTTATAACGGGACTTACAAGTATGTTCGCGTCGTCCTTCGGGATGCCGTGCAGTTATCCCGTGCTTATTTTTGTCTGCGCGGCGGCGTCTTTTTCATTCGCGCTGCTTTATGTGAACGCGGCGGTTTATAATGTCGGATATATTCTTCTGATGTCGGTCATAGTCCTGTCGATATTGAGGCTGTATGTGGTGGTAAACAGCGGCTACAACGCCGTTTTGAATATAATGACGGAGGCAGTTAAGGAGGAGATGAACCTGCCGTATCTGCGTCAGCACGCCGAGATATATCAGAACAGAGAAGTGTCGGTAACGGTTTTTCTCGCCGTTATCGGCAGTGTGCTCGCGATGTTTTTCAATATGTGGGTCTCGAGGCGCAGGAGCGTTTCGGCACCGCTTTTCGTGATTTTTCCGGTTCTTGAGGTATGTATTTATCTAAACGACGACCTGCCTTATATAAGCGTCATCATGCTCCTGCTTGCCGTGTTCCTTTTTGTTATCACGGAAAAAAACGATCCCGTCCCCATGAATAAGAAAAAAAGACAGAAAACATGGCATTCGTACAAAGACAGCGACGGTTCGTCCGTGATAGTGCTTCATCAGGAAAAGCCGGAGCGCAAGGGCGGCGCGGCGGCAGCCCTGATATACGCGGCAGCCGCGGTGCTTTTATCGGCGCTCTGCTTCGGATTTATGTCAAAGAGATTCATAAATACGGATTCCGCGCTCAAAAAATCCTCGGACAGGATAGTAAAGACCGTGGCGATGCACGGGATAGACGGTCTTTTTATGCGCAATTCTTCACAAGGAAGGGGCGGTATGTCAAACGGCTCTTTCGGAGACATTTCCTCGGTCTATCTCGATTATGAGACGGACCTTGAAATATCGCTTGTGCCGTACACCGACAGACCGGTCTATCTGCCGACTTATACGGGAGCGGTTTACGATACCGAGAACCGCCGTTGGGGAAACGCGGATAACAAAAGAGAATACGGCTACGACGTTACGAACAGACTTCTTTCGCAGTTGGCGGAGGGCGGTAAATGGGACGAATACAAGATCCTTGACGTAAATATGCTTGTCAGGAATATCGGCGTGACCTCTTTTGATGACGTATACGGGGAAATAAACAGTAATATTTTTAGTGACACAGCCGTTTCGGGAGCGCGTTTCTTCGGATATTATTCAAAGGAGGATACCTTCGTACCGCTTATTGAATATTCGGAGGAGGACGGTTCATACACAGGATTGCGGTATTACGCCTGTCTGCTGGACCTTGACGAGTACGGAAAGCTCGGCGGGCTTGAATCCGGCTCTTATTATGCCGACGGGATATATACCGAGGTTCCGGAGGATATACGCGGGGAGCTTTCGGAAATATGCTCTAAGCAGGGCTTTGAGGGAAGTCCGGATATGATAATAGCACAGATACAGGATTATCTTGCCTCCGGATTCGGGTATACGGTCTCTCCCGGCAGAACGCCGTCGAACAGGGACTTCGTGCTTTATTTTTTACAGGAGAAAAAACAGGGCTATTGCGTTCATTTCGCCTCCGCCGCCTGCCTTTTGCTAAGGGCCATGGGAATACCCGCGAGATACGCGGAGGGGTATTGCTTTGACTATACGGTCTACGAAGAGGCAAGCGCGTATGAGGGCGGCAATACCGAGTGGAATAAGGGATATTCGGGGCTTGATTACGACGTACCCGTAACTGTAGAGCTGACTGACAGAAACGCCCACGCGTGGGTGGAGGTTTATTTTAAAGAGCTTGGCTGGGTCCCCGTGGAGTTTACGCTCGGCACGACGGTGGAGGAAGGAGGTTCGGGGATAATGGACTTCCTCGGAGATATATTCGGATTCGGAACGGCGGCGGGTACAAGACCGGACGACGGGCAGAACTTTTTTGAAGGCGCGGGCGAGGCGATACAGAACTGGTTCGAGAGCCGCATGGGTGAACAGCTTCTTATAGTTTTAGCGATAGCCGCGGGAGTTTTTCTGATAAAATATCTGATATATGTATTCAGGGCGTATCTGTGGAGCGCCGACAAAAGAGCGGTCTTCCAGTACCGGACGATGACGCGCCGCGCCCGCAAAAGGCTGATGAGAAAAAGACGGGGCGGCCGCGAGCATTACGCGTCTTTGGTGATAAGCTTCGATGTTATGCGCGCTATACTGATAGATGAATACGGAGTAAGCGCGGATTTCGCGGACAAAGCGATGACGGCGTATGAGCGCTTTAATTATTCCGGAAGAAAGGACGCGCACGACATTAGAGCGCTTACGCGTATTTACAGGCGGCTTATACGCATAATAACATGGGGACGTCTGACAAAACATGAAACGCCGCAGACTGAATTGATTTGACAATTATTCCCGCTTGGTGTTTAATGATGTAAGAACGGAGGCGATTGACAAATGAGTGAAATTATTGATTCGTCCGACTGCATATACTGTCACAAAGTAAAAAGCGGGCGCCGCAGGATGGCGGAGGGCTGGCTTTGCAATGAATGCTACGGCAAAGTTTTCTGGGGAATACGCAGATACGAAAAGTTCAGCGCTAAAAGCCGCCACTGCAACGAATACAACAGAAGGCTGACGGTAAAGGAGCTTGACGAATGCTTTGAATGTCTTGAAAAGGGCAGGAAGCTAAGGGAGGAAAGCACGCCCACCGTGCGGTCTTCTGACGGCTCGCTTCTTATCGACGGGGACAGAAATCTTATTTATATCGGGGAAAATGTGTACAGCCCTCTTGACGAAAAGTATGTTTCTCCGGCGCATCCGGTCGAAAATATCGAGGGTTATTTTATCATGTACTTTTCAGAAGTCATAAGCATGACTGACAACGCGATAAAAAGCGCCTATTTTATGATAGAGTTCAAGGACCAGCCGCTTAAATACGAGAGAATACCTTTGGGAAAGCCTAAGGGATTCTTTAATTTCAACCGCAGACATTATTACCGCAAAAAGGCGAGGGAGTATTTTGACATTATGCAGGATCTTACGGGGATACTGCCCAAGAAAGACCAGACGGTCGTCTATAAGCCGTAGTTTTTGTGTCTGACCGTCAAAAAGGGGAAAATTTAAAATGGAAGTTTATCAGATAATACTTATAATCGTCGCAGTCATGGCAGTCATCGCAATTATCGGCTTTGTCATGTCGGCGGCGTCGCGCAGGAATCTCTATGCCAGACTTCTGGCTTCTTTCGGGCAGATAAAAAAATATGAATTCACATATGAAGAATACGAAAGCATATCCCATTTTTTCAGGAACACGTTGAAAGAGGGGGAGTTTTTTGTTGACGATATAACATGGAACGACCTTGATATGGATAAGATCTTTCTTATGGTAAATAACACAAATTCTTCCGTCGGCAGGGATACTTTGTACAAAATACTCAGGAAACCCATATCGGATAAGTCGGTTCTTGACGAGCGGGAACGCCTTATTGAGTATTTCGACACGCATGACGACGAGCGGACCCGTATAATGCAGAGCTTCTGCAATATCGGCTTTACGCGCAAGATCTCGATCTCCGATTATATGGATAATCTGTTCAAACTCAAGCCGCAGTCCAATCTGCCCCATATTCTGATGCTGTTATGCGTGATACTCGCTTTTGTCTATACATTCACGATAGACGCGGTGTTCGGCGTAGGGCTTATCATAATAGCAAGCGGAGTCAGCATCGTATCATATTATAAGAGCAAAAGCAGGATAGACAGCTTTTTCGAGTGCGTCAGACAGCTTGTGTGCATGGTGGAAACAGCCGGAAAAATTAGCCGTATGCAGATACCGGAGCTTTCCGAATACAATAAGTATTTTGCGGATACGGCGGCGCTTTTCGGCAAAATAACGAGAAATTCCTTTGTGCTTGTTTCGCATAAGGACAATTCCGGTTCGCTTGCCGATATAATCATGGAATATATAAAAATGTTCACGCACATCGATCTTATGAAGTTCAATTCAGTGCTAAAGCATTTTGACCGCAATTACGGCGAGGTGCTTGTGCTTATGGATAAACTCGGTCTTATCGAGGCGATGATAAGCGCGGCGTCGTTCCGCAGGCTCATGCCGTATATGTGCAGACCCGTTTTTACCGACGGCGGGGAAATGGAGCTTAGAAACATCTATCATCTGAACATAAAGGAGCCGGTAGCCAATTCCCTTTGCGAGAGCAGACCGGTGCTTGTCACCGGCTCAAACGCTTCGGGCAAATCCACCTTCCTCAAGTCCGTTGCAATAGGCGCGATACTTGCGCAGACCTTGAACACCTGTCCGGCGGACTGTTATAAAGCGCCGTTTTACCGCATATATTCTTCAATGGCGCTCACGGACGACCTCGATTCCGGCGAAAGTTACTATATTGTGGAGATAAAATCGTTAAAAAGGATCGTTGACGCGGCGGGAGAGCCGGGAATGAAGGTGTTGTGCTTTATAGACGAGGTGCTTCGCGGCACGAACACGGTCGAGCGTATCGCGGCGTCCTCGGAGATACTCAAAAATCTCGCGGACAACGGCGTCATGTGCTTCGCAGCTACGCACGATGTGGAGCTTACTCATATACTCGAAAAGATATACTCCAATTATCATTTTGACGAAGAAGTCAGGGACAACAACGTTATTTTTTCGTACGAGCTGAAAAAAGGACGCGCTACCTCAAGGAACGCCATTAAGCTGCTTGGGATAATCGGCTACGACGGCGGGATAATCCGCAATTCGGAGCAGAGGGCGAACGATTTTATAAACACCGGAATATGGAGGCATTATCAATGAAGGTGAGCATATATACGGACGGCGCGGCAAGGGGAAATCCCGACGGACCGGGAGGTTACGGGGCGGTCCTGCGTTATGTGGACGGCGCGGGCGCGGTCCATGAGAAGGAGCTTTCGCAGGGATATGTCAGAACGACCAATAACCGCATGGAGCTTATGGCGGCGATAGCGGGGCTTGAGGCGCTTAAAACAAGCTGCGACGTGACGCTTTATTCCGATTCCAAATATCTTGTTGACGCGTTCAACAAGCACTGGATAGAGGGATGGATCAAAAAAGGATGGAAACGCGGAAAGAACGAGCCGGTCAAAAATCCCGACCTGTGGAAGCGACTTCTTGCGGTCAAGGAAAAGCATAACGTGATTTTTGTCTGGGTAAAAGGGCACGACGGACACGAGTTCAACGAGCGCTGCGACAGGCTCGCGACAGCCGCCGCGGACGGAGACGCGCTTATAGAGGATGTTGTGTCAGACACTTGAAAAATTTACCGCGTTGTGATACTATGAAAAAAGTTTAAATAAGCTAAGTCCCGTCCGGCACACAGAGTTCCGCGGGAACATTAAGGGAGGTCTTTGCGTATGATAACAGCGCTCAGTATGCTTGCAGGAGATATTATTTTTGAAATAGTGAGATTTATAATTTTCGCTGCGCTCATTGTTCTTGCGGTATTTATCGGTTCAAGGCTCCGCAAAGTATACGATAAATCCAAAGCAAAAAAGGAAGCGGCGGAGGCAGCCGTGACCATGGAGGCGGCGGACAGCGGCAAGACGGAATAAAATATAAGCAAATTGCCGGACAAACCGCGACGCGGAGGCAGGAAATTGCTTTATCACAGGAGGACTATGCCATGAAACCGTATGGCGTTAATGAATTAAGAAGAAAATATCTTGAATTTTTTGAAAGCAAGGATCATCTGAAGCTGAACAGCTTTTCGCTCGTTCCGCATAACGATAACAGCCTTTTGCTCATAGGCGCGGGAATGGCGCCGCTCAAGCCTTATTTTACGGGACAGGAGATTCCGCCGCGCAAAAGAGTGACGACCTGTCAGAAGTGTATAAGGACGAGCGATATCGACAATGTCGGTAAGACTGCGAGGCATCTTACTTTTTTTGAGATGCTCGGAAATTTCTCATTCGGCGATTATTTTAAGCGTGAGGCGATAAAATGGTCGTGGGAGTTTCTGACCGAGGTCATCGGAATGGAGGCGGACAGGCTTTATCCGTCGATTTATTCGGACGACGACGAGGCGTTTGACATTTGGACCAAAGAGGTGGGCGTCCCGGCGGACAGGATAACGAGATTTTACCGCGACGAAAACGGCGACTGCGACAATTTCTGGGAGCACGGCGCGGGTCCCTGCGGTCCCTGCTCCGAGGTCTACTATGACAGAGGCGTAAAGTACGGCTGCGGAAAGCCTGACTGCAAGGTGGGCTGCGACTGCGACCGCTTTATGGAGGTCTGGAACAATGTTTTCACGCAGTTTGAGAGCGACGGACATCACAATTACACCGAACTCAAGCAGAAAAACATCGATACGGGCATGGGGCTTGAGCGTCTTGCCGTGGTAGTTCAGGATGTTGATTCGGTATTCGACATAGACACCATGAAGGCGATACGCGACCATATATGCGAACTTGCCGGAGTGAAGTATCAGGAGAACGATAAGAATGACGTTTCAATCAGGCTTATAACGGACCATATACGTTCCGTGACCTTTATGGCTTCGGATGGGATCATTCCCTCAAATGAGGGAAGGGGCTATGTTTTCAGAAGGCTTCTGCGCCGCGCCGCAAGACACGGAAGAACGCTCGGAATAAACGGTCTTTTTCTCGCGAAGCTTGCGCAGACGGTCATTGACAGCAGCAAGGACGGTTATCCGGAGCTTGAAGAGAAAAAAGAACTCATCCTCAAGGTTCTTACCACCGAGGAGGAGAATTTCAATAAAACAATAGATCAGGGTCTTAAGATCCTCTCAGATATGGAAGAAAAGCTTACCTCTGACGGATTGAAAACGCTTTCCGGTGCCGACGCGTTCAAGCTTTACGACACATACGGCTTCCCCATTGACCTCACTGTCGAGATCCTTGAGGAAAAAGGCTTTGAGGTTGACATGAAGGGCTTTGAGGCTACCATGGACAAGCAGAAGGCGGCGGCGAGAAGCGCGCGCAGGGAGACCAATTATATGGGCGCGGACGCGACTGTATATGATTTGATAGACACCTCCGTTACCTCGGAATTCATCGGATATGACAGGTTTGAGGCGCGCTCCGTAATTTCGGTGCTCACCACCGATAAGGAGCTTACGGGCGAGCTTTCGGAAGGCATGAGCGGAACTATGATCACCGATCAGACGCCCTTTTACGCCACAATGGGCGGACAGCAGGGAGATACCGGAGTTATCGCCGCAAGTTGCGCGAAATTTGAGGTATTTGACACTATAAAGCTCAAGGGCGGAAAAATCGGTCATGTCGGAAAAGTTACGGAAGGGTCCTTCTCGGTCGGAGACGAGGTAACGCTTTCTGTAGACGCAGAGGGTAGGGCGGATACCTGCAAGAACCACAGCGCGACGCATCTTCTTCAGGAGGCGCTCAGAATAGTGCTCGGCTCCCATGTGGAGCAGGCGGGCTCGCTCGTCACTCCCGACAGACTGCGCTTTGACTTTACACATTTTTCGGCTATGACCCCTGATGAAATCGAGAGGGTCGAGCAGATAGTCAACGAAAAAATTTCCGAAGCCATAGCCGTTGAGACTAAGGTAATGAATATTGAGGACGCCAAAAAAACAGGAGCAAAAGCCCTGTTCGGAGAAAAATACGGCGAGACCGTACGCGTGGTGTGCATGGGCGAATTTTCAAAAGAGTTATGCGGAGGCACGCATGTGGGCAATACCGGAGTCATAACGGCGTTCAAGATCATATCGGAAGCCGGAATAGCGGCGGGAGTAAGGCGCATAGAGGCGCTGACAGGAAACGGCGTTTTCGGTTATTATAAGGATATTGAGAATAAACTCGTGGAGGCGGCAAGGGTGCTTAAAGCAACTCCCGCGAACCTTCTTGATAAGATAAGTCACTTACTGTCCGAGCTTAAAGCACTGCAGAGCGAGAACGAGTCGCTTAAGAGCAAGGCGGCGGGCGCGGCTCTCGGCGATGTGATGAACAAGGTGGAGACTGTAAACGGCGTTAAATTCCTCGGAACGGTTATTGAAGGCGTGGACATGAACGGACTGCGCTCGCTCGGAGACGAGCTTAAGGCAAAGCTCGGTTCCGGCGTTGTCGTTATCGCTTCCGTACTTGACGGCAAAGTAAATCTTATGGCGGCCGTGACGGACGATCTCACGGGCAGAGGCGTACATGCCGGAAATATCATCAAAGCCGCGGCTCCGATGGTCGGCGGCGGAGGCGGCGGACGTCCCAATATGGCGCAGGCAGGCGGAAAGGATCCCGACGGCGCGGCAAAGGCAATAGAAGCGGCAAAAGAAACTCTCGCTTCTCAGCTTTAGAGCGTACGCAGTTCAACTTTTTAACAAAAAATTCAAATTCTGGTTGACGAAAAAAGATTATATGTTATAATGTTAATCGTGCATTGCTTTGACTGATACATAGTCGGAGAATTAATACCCGGACGGTTGACTTGCACAATCCACAACCGGAGGGAGGTCGAGTTAAGAATGTCTAATGTTATCGTTAAGGAGAATGAATCCTTGGACAGCGCTTTACGCAGATTCAAGAGGAACTGCGCGAAGGCGGGTATCCAGCAGGAGATCCGTAAGAGAGAGCATTACGAGAAGCCCAGCGTAAGACGCAAGAAGAAGTCAGAGGCTGCAAGAAAACGTAAATATAATTAATTTCCGCGGACGATGGTCCGGGGGACGGATAAGGGACGCCGGATTTTCGGCGTCCCTTTTTGCGCACTTATACCGGACGAACTTTTGAAAAGCTTCGTAAATCCATTGCTTTCGCCCGTAAATTTTTATATAATATAATAAAATACAAAAGAGAAAATCATTGAACAATAAATTCTGAACATACATATCAAAAGCGTGGCTTTGGCAACAGCGCAGAAATCCGAGCAAATGCTAATTGACGGCAAGGAAATACGGCTCGATGTATATGTGGATGGCGAAAACGAGGTGTACAACATAGAAATGCAGACCTCCGTCAATCCCAATCTCGCAAAAATGGCAAGGTACTATCAGGGCGTGAATGATGTACATATGCTCAAAAAAGCGGCGTATTATAAGTAGCTTAAGCCTTCGTACATTATTTTTATATGTATGTTTGATTTGTTCGGCAGTGGACTTCTGCTAAAAATTTTGTAATTCTAGTTTCTAATTCAAAACAGATAATTAATATAAAAATATACATTACTGTATAGAATGAACGAATAGATTAAAGAAAGTAGATGATGATATGAAAACAATAGATGAATACATAAAAATAGATGATAAGGCAATATGTGATAATATAGACGATTTAGAGTATAAGACAAGAGATAAGGTCGCACAGAATATGCTGAGTTATTTTCGTAACCTTGTGGAACATATTGCGGTCAGGGTGTATTCAGAGCAACACGAAAATGCTTTTGTAGATTATGATACAATACCGAAGGCTGCTGAATTTTTAAAGACAAGCAATGAATTTTATTTTCTTAGGAAGTTTCATTATATGTTGCAGGAATCGCGTTCTCATTATACACCGGATAATGATGGGGCAGAACGGTTGCTTTTAAAATATTATGAATATTTACTACAGATTAAAGATTTTGTATATAGAAGATATCAGATGCAGATTCTTTCCAATATAGACAAGTTTCCAATTGATTTAGATGATACATTGCAACAGTATTATGAAAAAATTGTAGAGAAATTGGATAAAGTTCGTTATCAGAAAGCTTATGAGATATATAGTGAACGATTTTATGTGCAAAAATCAAAACCATTTTTTGTGAAGCATCATGTATATTATGAGAATACTTTAATTCCAACAAATGATGAGTCCAGTAAATTTAATAAGTTGGTGGTATTCTCAGCCTTTAAGATTCCTGCTAATTATGCGATAAAAGTAGATTTGGATGATGATATTATCGAAATATCCGGAAAATTTATGCCAATTAAGATTGTGGCTGCATGGAGTGTATCTATAAGACCGTGTGAGTTGAAAAATTTTGCAAGAATATTTGGGTATAATATCGAGGTTCGTAGCGATCTTTCAGAATATAGTGGATTGATGAATTATATATCAAGAACAGGGCTGAATTTGGTTGAAATTTTAGAATTTTCAGACAGAAGATATAAGGCGTTTAAAGAAAAAATTAAAGAAAAGGCACAAAAAATTGTTTTATGTGACATCTTTGATAGAGCAAGAGGATGGATAAGGACAGATAAACTTGGAAGTAATAGTGTTCGTTATTTATTATATGGTTTGAACAATAAGATAATAAAAATGCAGTTGTCGAAGGAAGAAAATTATAGAATGAAAGGGCTTTACTTAGATATTAAAACTCTTCCATTTGAGGAAATGCCATTTAATTCAAGCCTTTGCAACCATAACCCCTCAATATATGATTTGCTTTCATGCATAAAAACAGAAGGAAGAGAACACGAGTTGCTAGCTCGCCGTATAAATATAAATGCAGATACATATGGGAAATTATATACAAAAACAGATGAACTGGCGG
>CAJTON010000019.1:52269-55237 GCA_910577605.1 uncultured Butyrivibrio sp. | reverse complement strand
ATTGTTCTGTGCCTTAATTATGATGGTTTATATGGAATCAATAATATTAACAGATTTTTGCAAAGTGATAATCCGAACAAAGCATTTGTGTTAGGAGTTTGGACATATAAAATAGGTGATCCGATTTTATTTAGTGATTCTTCAAAATATGATTCTATACTATATAATAACCTTGGAGGAAAAATAGTAAATATTGAGGAAGAGGAGAAAAGGGTGCTTTTTTCCATTGAAATTGACAAGGTGTTAAATAGCATCCATGTTTCAGGAACAGGACTTGAACTTATGCCAAAATTAAATTCGGGTAAGTCAGTTGTAAGGTTTGCAGTAAAAAAGAAAAATGCCGGAGATGATGATAACGATGATGAAGATGCAGAAACTAATGTACCATTCCAAATTGCTTATGCGGTATCCATTCATAAAGCACAGGGTTTAGAGTATGATTCGGTAAAAATTGTTATTACGAAAGAAGTGGATGAAATGATCACACATAATATTTTTTATACGGCAATCACACGAGCAAGAGAAAATTTGAAGGTGTATTGGACACCTGAGTCGCAGCAAAAGATTTTGGGTAGTTTTGTTAATGATAAAACATCAAATGATGCAAAAATTTTCTCAGCACGAACAGGGTTAAAAATTATTAAGAAACGAGTGGTTGGATTATGATGAGGGTAGGAATATGGAACATGGAACAATATGCACAAAATTTAGTATATACTGATGAAGAAAAAGTAGTCACATATTGTAAAAATATTGTTAAGGCGGTTGAAAAAACACGTGATGTTGCCGCCCAATCTAAATTAAAATCGCACAAGATAGAAGAAGCACTTAAAATGAAGGACAAGCAGATAATGTGGAATGTGCTGCAGGAGTATATATATAAGCATTCGGAATTGTTTACAATGGCTAATGGTGTGCAGCTTAGACGGGTAGATGTGGAGTTTTATAAAAATGTATCAGAGGGAGATATGGCAAGGCAATTGGAAATTGTGAGAGGGCTTATATATCTGAATGAAGCAAAGCATTGTGCAGCAAAAGAGAAGATAAAAGCGTGTTTTAAGAAGCTGTTAAAGCAATCGGGCGTATTTAGTGAGCATGAAATTGAAGTATTGCTTTTATAAAAGAGTTCTATTTGTTATTACCGAGTTTAATCAAATAAATCATAAAGATAACCCAAAGGGATTATGATGAATAAAACAGATACAAAAACATCAACATAAGAGCTAATGATATTGATTTACTTATCATATTTTATAGAATCAAACAGGATGGTAATTTCATAAGGCAATGTGACAGATTGGTAAAGATTTGATAAATATTGTGGAGGCATAAGTAAATATGACGCTTGAAATGAAAATGGACGAAGAAAAAGAAGAAGGACGAAAAGAAGGTCGTTCGGAAGAGCGCAAAAGAATATTCGCGGCGCTGCTCCAGCATATGAGCGAGGAGGAAGCGGTGCAGTTAAGCATGGCGACGCCCGAAGAGATAGCCGAGGTAAAACGGGAACTTGGAATTGAATAAAAATATATAAAGCAGGCAATGAAGCGGCGGCTCGTTTTGTAAAAACGGTCTGCCGTTTTTTTGCGAATTGAATTGTGGCGGTAAAATGCTGCGGACAAAAAATGTATTCGACAGATTTTAACAAATCTGAAAAGGCATAATAATCTCTGCCTTTGAAATCTGCACAAAAAAATCATATTTGTCTTCTAAAATATGTCAAATTTATCCGAATCGCTATTGACTTACATACAATCTAAGTGATAAAATTAAGAACAAGAGTTCTGAACGGTTTTAGAAGGTTATTTCAGCTTTAAGCGAATGGGGTTTTAAGGCGCTCAGAGCCCAAATAAGCATTTTTTTATGCGGAAATTGGAGGGACAGGCATGAAAATTTTCAAAAAAGTGATTGCGGGAGTTGCGGCTTTGGCGATCGCGGTAAGCGGCATAAGCTTCGGAGCTATGTCGAGAAAGGAGGCGAAGGCTGCAACAACAAGGGCTGCGGCTGAGACGTTAGGTAGTGAGTATAGCGACGCGTGGAAAGCATATTTAAGCAGCAGCAGTGAATCCTTGCAGGATGTGGATTTAACAGGAATAGATTCTGCTAAGGTATATGCTTGCGTAGTTGATTTGAATTATGGTTGGAACGGTATGCAGATTTATACCAATGGAGGTTCATGGGTACAGAAAGCTTATGGCGGATCTGAGAAAACAGATTCCGATGTAACGCTTGAAACAACAGGGGAGTTTGTAGCTACGGTTCCCGTTACACCAAATGAAGAAGGTTGGTTTGAAATTGGATTTGGTTATACTACTGCAGATGTCTTCATTCTGTATGGAATAGAACTTTATGCAGGAGATACTTATTTAGGAACATATATTGGAGATACATTTAATCAAAGAAAAGTTCAATCGACAATTATTGGCAGCGAATATGCTGATGCTTGGAAAGCATATGTTAATAATTCAAGTGAGATTTTTAAGAATTATGATCTTTCCGGTGCTAATAATGTGAAAGTTGATATGATTGTGACTGACTTGAATTATGGTTGGAACGGCATGCAGATTTATACCAATGGAGGCTCATGGGTACAGAAAGCTTATGGCGGATCTGAAAAAACAGATTCCGATGTAACGCTTGAAGCAACAGGGACGTTTGCAGTTACGGTTCCTGTTACACCAAATGAAGAAGGCTGGTTTGAGATAGGATTTGGTTATACTACGGCAGATGCTTTTATAATTCTCAGTATGGATTTTTATCAAGGAGATAAACTTTTAGGAAGCATAGTAGGAGATACTTTTTATCCTAACGCGACATTGGAATTATCAGAAAGCAGCGCAACTTTAAAAAATGGAGATGTTTATAACATTACGACAACCAGCGCTTCAACAACACCTGTTGAGTTCAGCAGTGATAATGCGGAAGTTGCTAGTGTTGATGAAAATGGTAAAGTAACCGCTATAACGGCAGG
>CAJTON010000019.1:26039-52250 GCA_910577605.1 uncultured Butyrivibrio sp. | reverse complement strand
ACCGTAAAAGATGCGTTTGGCAATGTTTCGGTATTTGTTGTAGATGTAGAGGCTATAAAGCCTTCGAATATTACTATTGCCGACGTTGATACTGATGTCAAGGGCGGCGATACCGCAAGGCTCAGCGCTACGGTAACTCCTGACAACGCTCTTGACAAGACCGTAATATGGTCGTCAAGCGATACGGAGGTAGCGACCGTTGACGCTAACGGCAAGGTTACGTTTGCCAATGTTACCGGAACCAAGACCGTTACGATAACGGCAGCCGCTAAAGCGGACGCTGCGGTTAAGGCAACGGTTACCTTTACAGTGGAGGAACTTGTTATCGATACTCCCGTAACGGGCGTTTCCATTCCGAGTGAACTTGAGATCATCAAGGGCGAATATAAGAGCGTTACGGCTACAATAATCCCTGCAGAAGCGACGCTCAAGAGCGTTACATGGGAATCCGCGGACGAAAGCATTGCGACTGTTGATGCTGACGGAAAGATAACCGCCGTAGGAGTAGGCAAAACGAAAGTCACCGTTAAGACCGTTGACGGCGGTTTCACGAAGGACTGCGAGGTTACGGTAGTGGCTCTTAAGGCTTCAAGCGTTAAGGTATCGGTTGACGGAAAAGAGATCGACAATCTTGAAATGACGGTGGGTGATGAAAAAGAGCTTACCGCAAAGGCTGAACCCGACGGCGCGGTTCAGGAATTCACTTTTACTACAAGTGACGCTGCTGTTGTGACTGTTGATGAGAACGGTGTTGTTAAAGCGGTTGCCGCAGGTACAGCTGTAATAACCGTTTCCGCCGACGGAGCGGAAACCGAAATTGAGGTAACGGTTGAAGAAAAGACCGAGCCCAAGCCTCCCGCAGGAGATATTACCGTCGTAGGCGGCGGCGATTTCAAGCCTACTATTGAGATGAGCAAGGAAGAAGTTGTTGACGCTATCAAAAATGTTCTTTCTGAGGAGCAGCTCGCTGCAATCGAGGACGGAACGGCAAATATTGAAATTGAGCTTAACATAGCAAATATCGACTCCACAGTTTCCGATGAGGACAAGGCTCTTATTGATGAAGCGATTAAAAATATTGCTGACAGTGACAAGCTTAATTTCATGGTTATGAATTATCTTGACATTACCTTTGGCGCTAATGTTGACGGAGACGTTATCAAGATCTCCGAGACCGACGGCATGATAACCGTTTCGGTAGCTCTTGAAAAAGCTGTAAACGGAACCTATAAGGTAGTCAGAATACATGACGGAAAGGCGGAGGTTATCGATTCCGAACTCAGCGAGGACGGAACAAGACTTACCTTCAATACAGATAAGTTCTCCACCTATGCAATTGTATTTGCGGATGTTGCTTCGGGCGATACAACGCCGTTTGCGCTTATCGCGCTTATCGCGGCAGCCGGACTTGCCGCAGTACTTACTGTTACGGTAAAGCTCAGAAAAACGGCAAGACAGTAAATTCCGGGCAGTATACGAAATGTGAAGCATAATAAAACATGAATTATAAAACACCCTTTGGACGGCTGAAAAACGCCGCCGGAGGGTGTTTTTATCTGCATACGTTTTCTAAGATATTTGACAGCGGTGCGCAGGCTTGATATAATTTATACAGGTTTATAAAGTACGGGAAGAGAAAGCGGTTTGAAAGGAGAATATTTAAATGCATAAAAAAAGAGTGCAGACCGAGTGGCTGAAACAACTGTCCGGCGAACTGAATATACAGGCTCAGAAATCGTTCCAAATTGGCGTATTTGATGAAATATCCAATTTAGACGCGTGTGAGGGTACGCAGGAGGTAATGAAATCCCTTAACTACGTATTGAAATGCGCCAATTTATTACTGAATCATGCCAGAGAAAATATGACTATGCTCAACAGGATAAATCACTCCGGTATGTGGTCCATGTATTTCGGAGAGGGACAGAAGATCAGCAGGGTCGTGTTCACCGATGAATTTCGGGAAATTACGGGTTATACCGACCGCGTCGAATTTCCGGATACCGTGGAGGCATGGCAGGAAAAAATACATGCCGGCGACAAAGACCGTGTGATGCGGGAGTTTGATGATACGATAGAGGATACCACGGGCAAAAAGGTTTTTGACGTGGAATACCGTTTTCTGACGAAGCATGAAGGCTTGTGCTGGATGCGTATGGCAGGCGAGATCGTAAGACGCGGAGGAAAGCCCTTTGAGTTCATCGGCATTATTTCAAACATAACGGTAGTTCACGACAATGCGGTGGAGCTTGATATTTCCACAAAGCGCCATGACGCTATTGATTCCATTCTTAATGAAGGCTCATGGAGCATGAATGTATTGAACGGAGATATTACGAACCCCGAAAATCCGTTCTGGTATTCCGAGCAGTTCCGCAGACTGTTAGGCTTTCACAGCGAACAGGACTTTCCTAATACTCCTAATGCTTATTCCGACAGGATACATGAGGCGGATAGAAAAAGAGTAATGGAGGAGATTTACCGCTATGTAAATTCGGGGACTCAGGGCGCGCCGATTAAGGAGGAGTTCCGTATACGTAACGCCAACGGAGATTATCTCTGGTTTAAGATGACTGTCACCGCGGTGTTTGATTCGTCTTATAAACCCATTGTTCTGGCGGCCTCCGTCCTTGACGTGACGGAGCAGAAGCGGAGCCGCGAAATATTTGAGGCCGACATGGGAAAAAGCATACAAAGTCTGGCTGACGGTCTTGACAAGATCAGCGCGGTCGTTTCCGAAACAACGGAGGACGTTCAGGGATTGAATGAAAAGCAAGACAGCATTACAAAGGCGGCTGCCTCCGTCAATGAAAAGGTAAACGAATCGCTTGAGATCATCTCTTTGATCCAGAGTATAGCTTCGCAGACCAATCTGCTTTCCCTCAACGCCTCGATTGAGGCGGCAAGAGCCGGAGAAGCGGGAAGGGGATTTGCGGTGGTGGCGGACGAGGTCGGCAAGCTGGCGGTTTCCTGCAACGAGACCTCGGAGCATATCTCGGAAAGCCTGAATCAGATGCGTCAGGCGATCGAGCATATTCTTTCCAGAATCGAGGGCATGGACAAGGCGGTTCGGTCGCAGTCGGTCAATATGGAAAAGATAAATTCCATGACGCAGGAACTGAACGCCTTGTGCGAGCAGGAAAAAGAAATCGCCGCCACGGTATTTGCATAAATTTATCTTGTGAGAAATATCCCCCGGATCGATATTATTAAATATTGATTCGGGGGATTTTTTTTTCTTGTCTGCATATATTTTTATAAAAAGCCATAGGTGCGTCTGCGTTAATGTCATTCAGGGAAATCAATGAACTCAGGGAAAATTACGCAATTTTAACCGTGCACGGGCAGTGCGAGGCATATGTCGAGAATTTCAAATCCATAATGGAGCTTGGAAGCGCCGTGATAAAAATAAGAGCGGTCAAGGAGATCCTTGTTTTTGAAGGAAACGGACTTTTTATAGAATACATGAACAGCTGTGACATTAAAATAGTGGGCTGTATCGAGCATATACGCATATTGGAGGTGTCATAGAATGGGATTCGGGACATTTCTTCGCGGCAGGGTACGGATCAAGGTAAACGGGCTTGGTACGGAACGTTTTTTTAATATATGCAAAAATAACGGTCTGAAGATTTACAATCTGCGCTTCAAAGATAACGAGGCTTACGCTGCGATGAGCATAGAGGATTTCCGCAAGATCAGACCGTTTCGCAGAGCGTCCGGCGTTCATGTGAGTGTCGCGGACCGCTACGGAATGCCGTTCTGGCTTTACAGCAACCGCAACAGACAGTTTTTTGTGTGCGGAATACTGCTTTTTTTCGGGATAAATTTTCTTATGTCAAGGTATCTCTGGCGTATCGAGGTGGAGGGAAATTCATATTATTCAGCCAAAACGATCATCGAATTTGTGGAGTCGCTCGACGTTTCCTTCGGAACGAAAACAAGCGATATTTCATGTTTTTACATAGAAACAGCGCTGCGCAAGGAGTTTGACAAAATAACCTGGGTGTCGGCGGACATCGACGGCTCTAGGCTTCTTATAAATATCAAAGAAAACGAGGACACACAGTTTACATATGGAGAGGAGGAACCCTGCGACATCGTGGCGTCAAAGGACGGCATCGTAAGCTCCATTATAACAAGAAGCGGAACTCCGATAGTAAAGGCGGGCGACGAAGTAAAGGCGGGCGACGTACTCGTTACGTCAAAGGTTGATTCTTTGAATGAAAGCGGCGAGAGCTTTGGAGTGAAATATATTGCGGCTGACGCGGATATCATAATTGAGACTGAATATTACTATAACGATTATCTTGACCGTAATTATGAAAAAAAGACCTACACGGGGAGGGTCAAGGAGCGTCAGGGCATAAAAATCGGCAGTAAAATGATAAATTATAACGTCGGCAAATGTGATTTCAAGAATTACGACGTGATAGTGGATTATGAGACCGTCAAGCCGTACGAGAATTTGACGGTTCCCGTCACATACGCTTTTTTCAGCTATAAAGAATATGAAATGATCCCGTCGGAATATACCGACGAGGAGCTGAACATCATATTAAACGGAAAAATTGACAAATATATTGAGAATTTGCAAGAAAACAGTGTTCAAATCATATCAAATGGTGTTAAAATAGAAATAAGCGGGGAGGGAGCCAGGGCTGAAGGCGCGATAAGCGTGCGCGAGGCGGCGACGGTAAAGCAGCCGCCCGTTATAAACCGAACCGAAGAATCTACCGAAGGAAATATGGAATGAGCGTAATAGAAAGTATCGTTGATATACCGGCGGAGCACAGCCGCAATGTGTTCGGGAATTTTGATTCATATGTGAAGAAAATCGAGAAAACACTTAAAGTGACTATGGTCATGCGTGGCGACAGCATGAAGGTCATAGGCTCGGAAACTGCCTGTAAACGCGCTGTCAGCGTGTTCGGGGAGCTTTTGGAGCTTTCTAGGCGCGGCAATACGATCACAGAGCAGAACGTGGATTACGCGCTCGCGCTTTCAATGGAGGACAATACCGAGGTACTCACCGAGCTTGACGGCGACGTGATCGCAAGGACCGTATCCGGCAAGCCTATAAAACCTAAGACCGTCGGTCAGAAGCAGTATATCGACGCGATAAGGGACAGAATGATAGTGTTCGGAATAGGTCCCGCCGGAACGGGAAAGACGTACCTCGCTATGGCGATGGCGATACAGGCGTTCAAAAATAACGAGGTCAGCCGCATAATCCTCACAAGACCCGCTATTGAAGCAGGCGAAAAGCTGGGCTTCCTTCCGGGCGATCTGCAAAGCAAGATAGACCCCTATCTCAGACCGTTGTATGACGCGCTCTATCAGATAATGGGAGCGGACAGCTTTCTGCATAATTCGGAAAAAGGGCTTATCGAGGTCGCTCCGCTCGCCTATATGAGGGGGCGCACGCTCGACAACGCCTATATTATTCTTGACGAGGCGCAGAACACCACGCCCGCGCAGATGAAAATGTTTCTGACGAGGATCGGCTTCGGCTCAAAGGTCATCGTTACGGGCGATCTTACGCAGAAGGACCTGCCGAAGGACGTGCAGTCGGGGCTTAACGTGGCGCTCAAGGTGCTGTTTAAGGTGGAGGAGATCGGTGTAGTAAAACTGACAAGCCAGGACGTCGTGCGGCATCCGCTCGTACAGAAGATCGTCAAGGCGTACGACGAATACGAGAGCAGACGCGAAAGGGACAGGCAAAAGACGGCGGCAAGAAGCTCCCGACAGGATGTTCCCGCGTCCGCGAAAAGAGGGAGAAACGAAAGATGACGCTTGCTTTTGAAAAAGAATACGATAAGGACCTCGGACTTGATTACGAGGGGCTTGCGTTGAAGGTTGCGAATGCCGCGCTCGATAGCGAGGGCTGTCCGTATGAGGCGGAGATAAGCCTGACGCTTGTCGATGACGAATCCATACGCGCCATAAATAAACAGTTCCGGCAGACCGACAGAGCGACGGACGTGCTTTCCTTTCCTTTGGTGGAATATGAAAAGCCGGGAGAGTTTGATTTTCTCGAAGATCGGGACGACTGCTTCAATCCCGAAAGCGGAGAGCTTATGTTAGGCGATATTATTATTTCGCTCGACAGGGTGCAGGCTCAGGCTGAGGAATACGGACACGGCGCGACGCGCGAATACGCTTTTCTCATCGCGCACAGTATGCTTCATCTGATGGGCTACGACCATATGGAGGAGTCCGAGGCGGAAATTATGGAAAAAAAGCAGGAGGCTGTTTTATCAGGTCTCGGAATATTCAGATAAATTACGGAGAATCAAAATGACTGATGAAGAACTTTTGAAGGAAGCGAAGGACGCGATGGAAAAAGCATACGCGCCTTACTCTCATTTTAAGGTGGGCGCGGCTCTGCTATCAAAGGAGGGAAAGGCTTTTTCGGGCTGTAATGTGGAGAACGCTTCATACGGCGCGTCTATATGCGCCGAACGAAACGCTATGACTAACGCGGTAAGCGGCGGTTGTACCTCGGTCTCGAGGATAGCGATCGTTTCGTCGGGCGGCGGCTTTACATATCCCTGCGGGATCTGCAGACAGTTTTTGAGCGAATTTATGGATAAAGACGGGACTGTGATACTTTGCGACAGCGAAAAAGGAATTAAAAGGATTCCGTTTGGAGAGCTTTTTCCCTTCCCGTTTGACAAAAACAGCCTGAATGAATAAATGCAATTTGCGGCGGCAATAATAAATACACTATGAAGAAGGTATTTATTATTAAATTTACGCTTCTCGCGGCGCTGGCGGCAATAGGAGCCGCGGCTATGGCTTACGATCTGGCGAAGATCAATCATGCCGGCGGGAACGCGGTGAACAGGGAGTACAAAATCATATCCGCGGAGATAAACGACGTTACGAAGGCGCAGGAGCAGACCGAGGCCGGGACTGACGAGCTTACGCCGGCGGGAGCGCAGGAGGCATATGTGTATATGCTGAGGGCTGAGCGCGGCTATATCGTGATATTCAGGGGCGACGGAAGCTTTTACGATTATACCGATATAAGCCTTTACAGTCTGCCGAGGGAGATACAGATAGAAGTGCTGAATACCAAAAGACTGACCTCGCAGAAGGAGCTTTACGACTTTTTGGAAACCTACTCGACTTAAAGGATAAAAAAATGGATTACGACATTATTGTTATCGGCGGAGGCGCTTCGGGAATGACCGCGGCAATATTTGCGGCGGCGTGCGGCGCGCGCGTCTGCGTTATCGAGCATAACGACAGGGTAGGCAGAAAGCTTCTCTCAACCGGAAACGGCAAATGCAATCTCACCAATATAAATATATCGCGGGAATGTTACAATTCGTCCTCGGAGAGCGATTTTTACGGCGTTATACAAAATTTTACGCCAAATGATCTCATCTCTTTCATGGCTTCCATAGGGATATATACCCGAAATAAATCAGGGTATGTGTATCCGTTTTCCGAACAGGCGTCCTCGGTTCTTGACGGTCTGCGTGCGGAAATGCAGAGGCTTTGCGTGACGGAGGAGGTATCTTCCCGCGTAAGATCATGCCGTAAAACAGGTGACAGCTTCGAGGTAATTACAGAATCGTGTAAATACGTCTGCCGCAGCCTTATTCTTGCGGCAGGCTCAAAAGCCGCGCCCAAAACAGGCTCGGATGGGAGCGGTTACAAGCTTGCAAAAGCTTTTGGGCACGAAATCGTGGAGGCGGTCCCTTCTCTTGTGCAGCTAAAATGCCACGGCGTTTTATTTAAAGAACTGCACGGGGTGAGGACGGAGGCGGAGCTGACGCTTACGGCAGGCGGAAGGACCGTATGCAGGGAACGGGGAGAACTTCAGTTGACTGACTACGGAATTTCGGGAATACCTGTTTTTCAGCTGAGCGGTAGGACTAAACGACTTCTCGACGCCGGAGAAAAACCCGCGGTACATATTGATTTCTGCCCCGACTATACGGAAACCGAGCTTAACGGAATGCTCCGTTCAATGTTCGGACACGGCAAAGAATCAGGGCTTACCGCCGCGCTCGCGGGACTTCTCAACAAAAAGATCGCTAACGTAATTATTAAGGAATGCGCTCTGCGTCCGTCCGCTTTATGCAAAGAAATAAATGACGGCATGATAACGCGCGTGGCTTCAAAAATAAAAAAATTTACGGTGACGCCGTACGATACCAACGGATTTGAGAACGCGCAGGTGTGCGGCGGAGGAGTGGACCTTGACGGCATAAATATGTCAACGATGGAATCGCTCAAGGTAAAAGGTCTTTATTTTGCCGGAGAAATGCTTGACGTGGACGGAAGATGCGGCGGATATAATCTGCACTGGGCTTTCGCTAGCGGAAGGCTGGCTGGGATAAAAGCCGCGGAACAGATGATTACAGCGGACGGAATAAAGCCGCGGAGAATATACGCGGAGAGTATGTTATGATACGGATAAATCAACTCAAGCTTAAAATAGACCAACCCGAGGAGGCGCTTGAGAGTAAGATACGGCGCGCTCTGAGACTTAAATCAAGCAGCTTCAGATATGAGATAGTTAAAAAATCAATTGACGCGAGACATAAGGATAATCTTATGTATGTATACAGCGTGGACGTAAGCTGTCCGGATACCGACGAATTCAAAAAGGTCAAAGAACTTAACGATAAAAATATTATGTATACCGATCCGCAAAAATACGCTTTTCCGCAGGCCGTTTACGGCAGGGATAAAAAGATCGTTATCGTCGGAAGCGGACCGGCGGGACTTTTCTGCGGTCTTTTTCTCGCGAGAGCGGGATATAAGCCCGTCATATACGAGCGGGGCGCGGAGGTTATCGAGAGGAGCCGTATCGTCAAAGCGTTCTGGGAAGGCGGCGGGCTTGATCCCGATACGAACGTTCAGTTCGGAGAAGGCGGAGCCGGAACCTTTTCTGACGGAAAACTCAATACGGCTGTTAAGGAAAAATCAGGGCGTATACGCAAGGTACTTGAGACCTTTGCCGAATTCGGCGCGCCGCGTGAGATTCTTTATATAAATAAACCTCATATTGGTACGGACATTCTTGAAAAAGTAGTGTATAATATAAGACGCGAGATAGAGAGCCTGGGCGGAAAAGTGGAGTTCAATTCCCGCATTACCGAAATCGATATAAAGAACGGCTCAGTGCGTGCCGTTCGCGTTAACGGCAAAGACGAGGCATACTGCGACAGGCTTGTGCTCGCGATAGGGCACAGCGCGCGCGATACGTTCCTGATGTTAAATGAAGCCGGATTAATTATGGAGCCTAAGGCTTTTGCCGTAGGAATGCGAGTCGAGCATCCTCAAAGCCTGATAAATTCGTATGCTTACGGATTTCCAAAGAGCGGCAGGCTGCCCGCCGCCGACTACAAGCTGACCGCAAGGGCGGCAAACGGCAGGGGCGTGTATTCGTTCTGTATGTGTCCGGGCGGATATGTGGTAAACGCCTCGTCCGAAGCGGGACACATATGCGTCAACGGCATGAGTTATTCAGGCAGAAACGGAAGCAACGCAAACAGCGCGATCGTTGCGACGGTTACGCCTGAGGATTTCGGGAAAGGCGGAGTGCTTTCCGGAATGGAGTTTCAAAGAAAACTTGAGTCCGCCGCTTACCGGGCGGGAAACGGAGCCGTACCGATACAGCTTAGCGAAGATTTCGCGGCGGGACGCGCAAGCCTCAGTCTGGGAAAAGTTACGCCTCAGATAAAAGGAAGCTACGGATTATGCGACCTGCGGGAGATCATACCCGAATTTATATGCGAATCGATTATTGACGGCATGAAATCTTTTGGTAAAATAATAAAAGGGTTTGATATGCCCGACGCTGTTTTTGCGGGAGTTGAAAGCAGAACGTCGTCGCCCGTGAGGATCGTGCGCGGGGACGATCTCCAGAGCGTGTCGGTAAAAGGCGTTTACCCATGCGGAGAGGGAGCGGGATATGCCGGAGGAATAACCTCGGCGGCGGTGGACGGGATAAAAACCGCGGAGGCGGTAGTTTCATCGTTATAAAATATATCGGAGACACAGGAGTATTATGGATAATTACAGAGAACTTCTCAAGGATAAAAAAAGAATTGTTGTTAAGATCGGTTCTTCGTCGATAACGCACGAATGCACCGGAAACATAAATTACAAGAAGCTTGAAAAGCTTGTGCGCATTCTCTGCGATATAAAGAATCAGGGAAAGGACGTTGTTTTGGTGTCCTCAGGCGCTATCGCCGTGGGAAGGCAGACAGTGGGGCTTAACCACAGACCGGATAATCTTGCCCAGAAGCAGGCGTGCGCGGCGATCGGACAGTGCCGTCTGATGATGACGTATCAGAAGCTTTTTGCTGAGTACAATCAGATGGCGGCTCAGGTCCTTCTGACAAAATACTCGATGTTTAACGAAAAGCACATTCTTAACGCCCGCAATACCTTCGGAGAGCTTTTCAAGCTGGGGGCGATCCCGGTTGTCAACGAAAATGACACTGTATCCACCTATGAGATAGAATTCGGAGACAACGACAGGCTTTCGGCGCTTGTAAGCGCTCTGATAGGCGCGGATCTTCTTATTCTTCTGTCGGATATAGACGGTCTTTTTACGGACGATCCCAATGTCAATCCGGACGCCCGTTTCATTGAGATAGTGCCGTGCATAGACGACAGGTTCAAGGCAATGGCGAAAGGCTCGGCAGGCGGGCTGGGAACCGGAGGAATGACCGCGAAGCTTGCGGCGGCGGCTATCGCCACGGCGTCGGGAGCCGATATGGTGATTGCGAACAGCAGGGACATCGACGTTATAACGCGCATAGCGGACGGAGAGAATATAGGAACTCTTTTTCTCGCGCACAAGGACGAAAGCTTTAACATACATGATTATCTTGAGTAAAATCAGGAGGTTTATATGGAGAGAAGAGACAAAAACAATTATTATCTTGATATCGCCGAGTCGGTCTCACAGCGCGGGACCTGTTTGAGACGGCTGTACGGGGCGGTCATAGTCAAAAATGACGAGATCATTTCCACCGGGTACGTCGGTTCGCCGAGAGGCCGCCAAAACTGTTCGGATCTGGGCTACTGCATCCGCAACAAGCTTAATATTCCGAGGGGCGAGCGCTACGAGCTGTGCCGCAGCGTACACGCGGAGGCAAACGCGATAATCAGCGCGTCAAGGGAATCCATGATCGACAGCACTCTTTACCTTGTCGGACTTGAGCTTCCCGATCTTACATACATAAAGAATGCGAACTGCTGTTCGATGTGCAAAAGAACGGTCATAAACGCCGGAATCGCCAAGGTGATAATAAGGGACGACAAAGACAGTTACAGGGAAATAAACGTCAGCGAATGGATCGATAATGACGAATCAATTATAGGAGAGTTTGGATATTGATGATCAGCAAAGACGAAGCCAGAAAAAAGGTTAAAAAATTCAGGGAAAATCTGTCCGGAAGGGACGCGGAGCTTATGAGTGCCCGCATCGCGGAGCTTGTAACGGGGCTTGAGGAGTTTGAACGGGCGGAAACAGTATATATTTACAAAAGCATAAATAATGAGGTCGATACGGACAAAATAATAACTGCGGCTCTTGAAGCGGGAAAAACGGTCGCCCTGCCTCGCGTATCGGGCGGAAACATGAACTTTTACAGGATAGCGTCGATGGAGGATCTGTTTTTCGGATACATGGGTATCCTTGAGCCGACTGACAATCCGTATAATCTTGTGAACACCGACGAAGGCATCGCGATAGTGCCCGGGCTTGCCTTTGACACCATGTGCAATAGGGTCGGCTACGGCGGCGGTTATTACGACCGCTTTCTTGAAAAGCACCCCGGTCTTACGACGATAGGCGCCGCCTATGACGTTCAGGTGTTTGACGGTATTGAGACGGATAAAAACGATATTCCTCTCGATATGGTAGTGACCGACAAGGGAGCGTATTACCGTCCGCTTCTGATTTAGTTTTTTGGAATGTACGGTGAGTGAGAGGAAGGAGATTTATATGACGGAACTTGAGAAAATGGGACAGCGCGCCGTAAGTGCGTCGCGCGGGCTTGCCAGGCTTGGAATCAAGGCGAAAAACGACGCTCTCTGCGCCGTCGCTAAGGCTGTAACAGACAACTCGGACAGGATCCTGCGCGCGAACGCCATTGATATGGAGAGGGGCAGACAAAACAATATGAAGCAGGGGCTTCTGGACAGGCTGTGCCTTAATCCGGAGAGAATAGAGGGAATGTCTGACGGGATATTGAAGGTAGCCGCGCTTGACGATCCCACGGGAGAGATACTCGGTATGTGGGAACGCCCTAACGGACTGCGCATAGGGAAAAAGCGCGTTCCGCTGGGAGTTATCGGGATCATTTACGAATCCAGACCGAACGTGACGCTCGACGCCTTCGGACTTTGCTTTAAGGCGGGCAACGCCGTTATCCTCAAGGGAGGCAGCGACGCGATAAACTCCAACAAGGAAATCGCCGCCGTTATCAGGGAGACTCTGGAGGCAAAGGGAATTTCTCCCGACTGCATTCAGCTGATAGAGAGTACGGATAGAGCGGTGACGGACGAACTGATGCATCTGAACAAATATATTGACGTTCTTATACCGAGGGGAGGCGCGGGGCTTATAAGCGCCGTCGTGAACAACGCGACGATTCCTGTCATAGAGACCGGAACAGGCAACTGTCATGTCTATGTGGACGCGACAGCCGATTTCGATATGGCGCTTGATATAATTGAGAACGCTAAAACACAAAGGATAGGAGTCTGCAACGCCTGTGAATCTCTTCTGGTGCACAAGGACATTGCCGACGAGTTTGTACCGCGTCTTGCCGAAAGGCTTTTTAAACACAAGGTCGAGATACGGGGGGACGAAACCTCAAGACTTATCGTGCCGCAGATAAACGAAGCGACCGACGAGGACTACGGGACGGAATATCTTGACTACATCGTTTCGCTCAAGATCGTATCGGGAACGGATGAAGCGATCGCCCATATTAATGAGTATAACACTGGACATTCCGAGACTATTGTGACGAACGATTACGCGAACTCACAGAAATTTCTTGACGAGGTCGATGCGGCGGCGGTTTATGTGAACGCGTCCACAAGATTCACTGACGGCTTCGAGTTCGGCTTCGGCGCGGAAATCGGTATAAGTACGCAGAAACTTCACGCGAGAGGTCCTATGGGACTTGCGGCTCTTACGACCACCAAGTATATAATCTACGGCAGCGGACAGATAAGGGAGTAGAGGTGTTTGGCACGCCCGCATTCGGGTGCTTTACGCAATTTGTGATACTTGTATAACCAAAGAAAAAAATAAATCAAGAGTATCCGAAAGGCGGAGGGCAGGCAAAACCCGAGGGGAAAGGAGGAAGTCATGGAAGAAATGGGAATGACAAATGAACAGTATAAAGGTTTTCTGCTGAACGAATTAGAGGACTGGGAAGAGGTTCTTGAAAAGGCAAAAGAGGAAAATGCTGAAAATACAGTTAAGAAAGCCGAAAAGCAGATTAGAAAAATCAACAAAATGTTGGCGTTCTAAGGCAAAATAAACAACATAAACGGGCGGGCTTGTCACATGACTTAAATATTTTACTGATAATAATTTTAGGAGGACAACAAAATGTCTTGTACAGATTCGGACAGAACGGATATTATACTGCCGCCGGAGAATGAGCCGGACAGACAGTTTTATTATATGGACAGAGTCCGCGAGCTCGCCGCTGATATAGCAAGGGCGGAGGGAAGAAAGCTTACATATCACATACAGACCTTCGGCTGCCAGATGAACGCGAGAGATTCCGAGAAACTTGCCGGCATCCTCGAAAGGATAGGCTACGAAAGGACGGACACTGAGGAATCCGACTTTGTTATTTACAACACCTGCTCAGTTAGGGAGAACGCGAATAACCGCGTTTACGGAAGATTAGGCAAGCTCTCTAATTACAAAAAAGCCAACCCGTCCATGATGATAGCGATGTGCGGCTGTATGATGCAGGAGCCGGACGAAATAGAAAAGATACGCAAAACCTATCGTTTTGTGGATATTGTTTTCGGCACGCACAATATTTATAAGCTCGCCGAGCTTATGTACGAAAGAATGCGTTCCGGCGAAACGGTAATCGATATATGGGAAGAAACAGACAGGATAGTTGAGGATATTCCAAATTCGCGCAAGTATTCTTTTAAATCGGGCGTGAATATAATGTTCGGCTGCAATAATTTTTGCAGCTACTGCATAGTGCCGTATGTCCGCGGACGCGAGCGTAGCCGTGAGCCTAAGGATATTATCAGGGAGATCGAGCGAATGGTTGCCGACGGCGTAAAGGAGGTAATGCTTCTCGGTCAGAACGTCAATTCCTACGGAAAAACCCTTGAAAATCCCGTCAGCTTTGCCGAACTTCTGCGCGGTATTTCACAGATAGACGGTCTGGAGAGGATACGTTTTATGACGCCGCACCCGAAGGACTTATCGGACGAGCTTATAGAAACGATGGCGGAGATACCCAAGATATGCCGCCATATACACCTGCCACTTCAATCAGGCAGCAGCAGGATATTAAAGGCGATGAACAGGCACTATACCAAGGAAAGCTATCTGCCGGACGTGTCGATAACTACGGATATAATAGTCGGATTTCCCGGAGAGACCGAGGAGGATTTCGAGGATACGCTCGACGTTGTGAGGAAGGCGGAATTTGACAGCGCCTTTACTTTCATTTATTCGCCGAGAGTCGGGACGCCCGCCGCGTCCATGCCGGACAGGATACCCGACGAAGTTACCAAAAGACGCTTTGACGGGCTTCTTTCCGCCGTAAGCGAGGGCGCGAAAAAACGCTGCGGGCTTGACGTGGGCAAAACTCTGCCCGTTCTTGTCGAGGAAATAAACGCTCAGGACAAAAGCCTTGTGACGGGGCGGCTTTCAAACAATACTCTCGTTCATTTCGAGGGAGGAGAATCGCTTATAGGTCAGATAGTAAACGTCAGGCTCACGCAGAGCAAGGGTTTTTACTATATAGGAGAGGCAGACAAAACGACGGATAAGGAAGTAATGTAATGGCAGATTTCAGTCCAATGATGCAGAAATATCTCGAGACAAAGGAAGAATACAAGGATTGTATTCTTTTTTACAGGCTCGGGGATTTCTATGAAATGTTCTTTGAGGACGCTATAAACGTTTCGCGCGAGCTTGAGCTTACGCTTACGGGCAAATCGTGCGGTCAGGACGAGCGCGCGCCGATGTGCGGCGTTCCGTATCACGCGGCTGACACATATATAAACAGGCTCGTTGAGAAGGGCTACAAGGTGGCGATATGTGAGCAGGTCGAGGATCCCAAGGAAAGCAAGGGGCTTGTAAAACGCGAGGTCATAAAGATAGTCACGCCCGGAACGAACTTCAATCCCGGCGCGCTTGAAGAGGGACGCAACAATTACCTTATGTGCATCGCATATATGGGAAACGCGATAGGGCTTGCGACTGCGGACATAACGACCGGAGAATTTATGACGGCGGAGCTTTCTACGGGTCGCGAGCTTTTGGACGAGATAAATAAATTCACGCCCTCTGAGATAATATGCAACGAGGCCTTCAGTATAAGCGGCATCAGTATCGAGGAGATAAAAAACAGGCTTTCCATAAGCGTTTCCGAGCTTGAACCGTGGTATTTTGACGACAACGGGGCGGCGCAGATAATAAAAGAGCATTTTGGCGTTGGAAGCCTTGAAGGGCTGGGTCTCAAAGATTATCCTACCGGTACGGTGGCGGCGGGCGCGCTTATGAATTATCTGTACAAAACGCAGAAAAGCTCGCTTCCGCATATCACGAGGATAACTCCGTACACAACGGGACGTTACATGATAATCGACAGCTTCACGAGACGCAATCTTGAGCTTGTCGAGACTATGCGCGAGAAACAGAAAAGAGGCTCGTTGCTGTGGGTGCTTGACAAAACAAAGACCGCGATGGGCGCTAGGCTCCTGCGCAAGCTTATAGAACAGCCGCTTCTTATAAGGTCCGAAATAGAGGCAAGACAGGAGGCCGTGGGCGAATTTCTTGACAATTACATAATGAGGGAGGAGCTGCGCGAATATCTTAATCCCGTTTACGACCTTGAGAGGATAATCGGGCGCATAAGCACGAAAACGGCGGGACCGAGGGAGCTTATTTCTTTCAAAAGCTCTCTTTCCATGCTTCCCCATATAAAAAAGCTTCTCGGCGAGATGAACGCGCCGCTGATAAAGAAAATACACGGCGAGCTTGACACGCTTGAGGACGTTTTTGAGCTTATCGAAAAGGCGATAGTCGAGGAGCCGCCATTGCAGATAAAAGAAGGCGGTCTGATAAAGGACGGCTTCAACGCCGAGGTGGACAGGCTGCGAAGCGCGAAGACCGACGGCAAAAACTGGCTTGCGAAGCTTGAGGCGTCAGAACGCGAGCGCACGGGAATAAAGAGCCTGAGGATAAAGTACAACAGGGTTTTCGGGTACTATTTCGAGGTCCTTAATTCCTTTAAAAATATGGTGCCTGACAATTACATACGCAAACAGACATTGACGAACGCCGAGCGCTATACGATGCCGGAATTAAAGGAGCTTGAGGACGCTATCCTCGGAGCGGAGGACAAGCTTTTTTCTCTTGAATACGATATTTTTACCGAGGTGCGCGAAAAAATAGCCAAAGAAGTCGTGCGCATTCAGGCGGCGGCAGGCGCCGTCGCGCGCGCAGATGTGTTCGCGTCGCTCGCGGTCGCCGCGGGACAGAACGGATATGTCCGCCCGAAGATAAACGACGGTGGCGTGATAAACATTCAGGGGGGAAGGCATCCGGTAGTCGAGAAGATGATCTCCGGAAGCATGTTTATCGAAAACGATACATACCTTGACAACGCCGCCAACCGGATCTCCATAATCACGGGGCCGAATATGGCGGGCAAGTCCACATATATGCGGCAGACGGCGCTTATAGTGCTTATGACGCAGATAGGCTCGTATATTCCGGCAAGAGCCGCCGACATCGGCATCGTGGACAGGATATTTACGAGAGTCGGCGCGTCGGACGACCTTGCGAGCGGGCAGAGCACCTTCATGGTCGAAATGACCGAGGTAGCCAATATCCTCAGAAACGCGACGGCGGACAGCCTGCTCATACTTGACGAGATAGGCCGCGGAACAAGCACGTTCGACGGACTTTCCATCGCGTGGGCGGTGGTCGAGCATATAGCGGATCCTGCGCTTTTAGGAGCCAAAACTCTTTTTGCGACGCATTACCACGAGCTGACCGAGCTTGAGGGCACCATTGACTCCGTCAATAATTACTGCATAGCCGTAAAGGAGCAGGGCGACGACATTGTTTTTCTCCGTAAGATCGTGCGCGGCGGCGCGGATAAAAGCTACGGCATTCAGGTGGCGAAGCTCGCGGGCGTACCCGAAGGCGTGATACGGCGCGCGAAGGAAATCGTGGCGGAGCTTGCGGACAACGACATATCCGTAAAAATGAAAGAGATCGCGACGCGGACGCTTTTAAGATCCCGGAGCGCAAGGAGGACGGCAATTATGTACAGATGTCGCTTTTCGACGCGGTGGACAACGACGAGATAATAAACGAGATAAAAGGGCTCGATCTGTCGCGCCTTACGCCGATAGACGCGCTCAACCAGCTTTACGCCATACAGGATAAGATCAAAAACAGGTGGTAGGATATGCCGATAAATCTTCTTGACAGGAACACGATAAATAAAATAGCCGCCGGAGAAGTGGTGGACCGCCCCTCGTCGGTGGTAAAGGAGCTTGCGGAAAACGCGATAGACGCGGGAGCGAGTGCGGTCACGGTCGAGATAAAGGACGGCGGCACAAGCTTTATACGCATCACAGACAACGGCTGCGGCATTGAAGCGGACGAGGTGCAAATCGCCTTCAAACGGCATTCGACCAGCAAAATAAAGGACGCCGCCGACTTGGCGAGCATATCCTCGCTCGGTTTCCGAGGCGAGGCGTTATCGAGCATAAGCGCGGTGGCGCAGGTGGAGCTTATCACCAAAACGGCTATGGCGCTGTCTGGCGTGCGCTACCGTATCGAGGGCGGCGAGGAAAAGCTTATGGAGGAGATAGGCGCGCCGGAGGGGACGACCTTTGTAGTGAGGAATCTTTTTTACAATACTCCGGCAAGACGCAAATTCCTCAAAACTCCGGCGACCGAGGGCGGATATATAAGCTCGGTCGTAGAGCAGCTTTGCCTTTCGCACCCGGAAATATCCTTCAGGCTTATCGTGAATAACCAGTCAAAGCTCCAGACAATGGGAAACGGCAGTTTGAAGGACGTTATCTACACTGTTTTCGGACGCGACATAACGGCGAATCTCATAGAGGTAGACAGGCGTTTCGACAGCTTCAAGGTCAAAGGCTTTATCGGCAAGCCCAACGTCTGCCGGGGGAGCAGAAGCCACGAGAATTATTATATAAACGGAAGATACATCAAAAACGCAATAATTTCAAAGGCGATAGAGGAGGCGTACGCGCCTTTCATAATGCAGCACAAATATCCGTTCACCGCTCTGCACATAGAGATCGAGCCGGAGCTCCTCGACGTGAACGTTCACCCTTCAAAGATGGAGCTTCGCTTTGCGAACGCCCCTTATCTTTTTGATGCGCTCAAAAATGCGATCTCTGACGCTCTTTCGCACAGGGAGCTTATCCCCGAGGTCACCGTTGATTCGCGAAGCGATAAGCAGACGGGAATGCTGGCATCCATTGCAAAAGCAACGGCGGACAAAACAGAGATCCTCTCGTCAAAGACGGAAACCTCATTTAATTTCACCAAAGCAAAGCAGGAGAAATCAGTGGTTTCCGCCGGAAGCGCCGAAATGAGGATGCCGGAGCCTTTCGAGACAAAAAGAGCCGCAAAATACGAAGAGACAATAAAGGCGCTTGAGCAGAATAAGGCGCAGCAGCTTGAGCTTTTTGAACGTCCTGAGCTTTTAAAGGAGCAGAACAAAAAAGACATACGAATCGTGGGGCAGGTTTTCGACACATACTGGATAATGGAATTTGAGAAAAATATGTATATAGTCGATCAGCACGCCGCCCACGAAAAGGTCCTTTTTGAGGAATTTATGAGAAAATACGCGCAAAGGGCGATAACGACGCAGTATATAAGCCCGCCAGTAATCGTCAGCGTGACGATGCAGGAGGAAGATATTCTGCGCGATAATATTGAGCGCTTTACGGACCTCGGATTCGAGCTTGAAAGCTTCGGCAGCGGCGAATATTCCGTGAGCGGGATACCTGCCGACTTCGCGGGTACGGAGCCTAAGGCGCTTCTGCTTGAGATACTCGACGATCTGGCGCAGGATCATAAAAGAAGTACGCCCGAAACCGTTAAGGACAAGATAGCGACAATGGCGTGCAAGGCGGCGGTAAAAGGGAACAACAGGCTTTCGGCAAACGAGGCGGAGGAACTGCTTTCAAAGCTTATGGAGCTTGAAAATCCTTACAACTGTCCTCACGGAAGACCGACAATGATAACCATGAGCAAATACGAGCTTGAGAAGAAATTCAAACGTATCGTATAGCAGAGGCGGATATGACTGATAATCTGAAAAAACCATTGGTGATACTTACCGGACCGACTGCCGTGGGCAAAACGGAGCTGTCGGTCCGGCTTGCGAAAAGAATAAACGGCGAGATAATCAGCGCGGATTCCATGCAGGTCTACCGCAGAATGGATATCGGGACAGCCAAAATAAAGCCTGAGGAGACGGACGGAGTAGCGCACCATCTCATCGACATTTTAGAGCCGCAGGAGGATTTTAACGTCTGCCTTTTCAAGGAGCTTGCCAAAAAAGCCGTGAATGAGATATACTCGAGAGGCAGGGTCCCGATAATAGCGGGAGGCACAGGCTTTTATATACAGGCTGTGCTTTACGACATTGATTTTACCGAAACAGAGACCGACGGAGAATACCGCATGAAACTTTTGCAGACGGCGAAGGAAAAGGGAACGGATTTTCTTCACGCGATGCTCAGGGAAATAGACCCCGAAGCCGCCGACGCGATCCATCCTAACAATGTCAAAAGAGTCATGCGCGCTATCGAGTACCATCATCAGACGGGCGGCAGAATGTCGGAGCATAATGCAAAGCAGAGCGGCAAGGAGTCGCCTTACAATTTCGCCTATTTTGTGCTTAACGACGACAGGGCGGCTGTTTACGAAAGAATCGACAGGCGCGTTGACATGATGCTTGAAAACGGACTGCTCGACGAGGTAAGGTCGCTGCTTGCTGAGGGTTGTGATAAGTCGCTCACGTCCATGAAGGGACTTGGCTATAAGGAACTCATAGACTATATCAACGGGGAAACGACGTTTGAGGAGGCTGTGCGCATACTCAAACGGGACACGAGGCATTTCGCCAAAAGGCAGCTGACATGGTTTGGAAGGGAGCGAGGCGTGACCTTTGTCAATTTAAACGAATTTGACGGGACTACACGAGAGAGCGTCAAAAACGCCGCGCTTGAATATATGCTGGAAATACTTCACAATAAAAATATTATGTAAACGAGGTCGCCATGAACGGAGATTTAATAAAAAAAATGTACAGGGAATTCGGCATTTCCGACAAGGTCATTGAAATGTCATCGCGGATAGAAAAGGAGCTTAAAGAGCGTTTTGACGCCGTTGACGCGGTCGCCGAGTACAATCAGATGAAGGTTCTGAAGGCTTTTCGCAGGAATCAGGTCAGCGAGGCTCATCTGGGTACTTCAACAGGCTATGGCTACAACGACATAGGAAGGGATACGCTTGAGCAGGTGTACGCGGACGTATTCCATACGGAGAGCGCGCTTGTTCGCGCGCAGATAACCTGCGGCACCCATGCTTTGACCGTGGCGCTTGCCGGTAATCTGCGTCCGGGCGACGAGATTTTTTCGCCTGTCGGACTGCCCTATGACACGCTTCAGGGCGTTATCGGGATCAGAAAAGAAAAAGGAAGTCTTGCGGAGTACGGAGTAAGCTACGCTCAGGCGGATCTTAAAAGCGACGGAAGCTTTGACTATGAAGCTATAAAGGCGGGAATAAACGGGCGCACCCGTCTTGTGACGATACAGCGTTCAAAAGGCTACGCGAGCCGCCCCACGCTTTCGGTCGAGGCGATAGGGGAGCTTATTTCTTTTGTAAAAAAGATAAAGCCGGACGTTATATGTATGGTTGACAACTGTTACGGCGAGTTCGTTGAAACGATAGAGCCGTCCGACGTCGGGGCGGATATGGTGGTCGGCTCGCTTATCAAGAACCCCGGAGGAGGGCTCGCGCCGATAGGAGGATATATCTGCGGTAAAAAAGAATACGTTGATAACGCCGCTTATCGTCTGACGGCTCCGGGGCTGGGGCGTGAGCTTGGCGCATCGCTCGGCGTGAATCCGGCGTTCTATCAGGGGCTTTTCCTCGCGCCCGCGGTTACTGCGGCGGCTCTCAAAGGAGCGATCTTCGCGGCAAGGCTGTATGAAAGCCTTGGATTTAAGGTAATTCCAAACGGGACAGAAGAGCGCTACGACATAATTCAGGCGGTGGAGCTTGGAAGACCCGAATACCTTGAGGCGTTCTGCCGCGGTATACAGTACGCCGCGCCTGTTGACAGTCATGTCACGCCCGAGCCGTGGGATATGCCGGGATATGATTCCAAGGTAATTATGGCGGCGGGAACCTTTGTTTCGGGGGCGTCGATAGAGCTTTCGGCGGACGGACCGCTCAGAGCGCCGTACACTGCGTTTTTTCAGGGTGGGCTTACCTATGCGCATGCGAAGCTCGGAATAATGATGAGCCTTCAGAAGCTTTGCGAGGAGGACGATTCTGTCATGCCGTGATTTTTATAAAATCGACGGTCCTGCATTGTCGAACGGTCGGGGCAATTTTTGAAATTTAAAGTATACATTGATGATTTGATGTGATAATATTATAAGTGGCATATCTTTTGCCGTGCGTCCGGGGGAGAACGGACAGGCGGAGGGATAATGGCCATATTGCAACAGAATGAAAACGAACTTTTACCGTATGAAAAATGTCTAAGATACGGACCGCAGGCGCTTACCGACGATGAGCTTATCGCGGTTATTTTAAGGAGCGGCACGAAGAACTGCAGCTGTCTTGAGGCGGCGCGGCGTGTCCTTGACAGGGCGGGCAGCATGGGGATACTCGGTCTTAAGCATATGGGTATCGGCACTCTCACGGAAATCGAGGGAATCGGAAACGTCAAGGCTATTATGCTCGTATGTATAGGAGAGTTGTCTGCGAGGATAGTGCGCGCCGACAGGAAGAGCGTCGTGAATTTTGAAAGCTCTTCTCAGGTGGCGGAATATTATATGGAGGATATGAGACATCTTGAGAGGGAACGGTTCATGCTTATCATGCTCGACAACAAATGCGGTCTGATACATGAGTCGGTGCTTTCGGAGGGGACGGTCAATTACACCTGCATTTCGGCAAGGGATATTTTCCGAGACGCGCTGAATCACGGCGCGGTATGTCTTATCATGCTGCACAACCATCCGAGCGGGGACCCTAAGCCGAGCGAGGAGGATATAAAGGCTACCGCGGCGGTAGGAGATGCGGGGCGCATGATCGGCATTTCGCTGCTTGACCACATCGTTATCGGGGATAACCGGTATTTCAGCTTCAAAGAACATAATTATATATGAAAGGGGTTCCGAGGGGTCGGAACATAGGGATAATTTAAAATGTCGCGTAATATTTTCGGACTTGACATAGGGACAAGCAACATAAAGATATATTCAAAAGATGACGACAAGATCCTCAACGAAAAAAACATAATCGCCATATCCAATAAAACGGATGTGTTCGCGTTCGGCGACGAGGCGTTTGAGATGCACGAGAAAGCGCCGGCGAGCATAAACGTATCTTTTCCCGTCAAGTACGGAGTTATCGCGGATTTCGACAATATGCAGACGCTTTTTACGGAATTTATAAGGAAAATCAGCGGACAGGACAAAAAAATCGCTCCCGCGGACTATTATATCGCCGTTCCAACAGACATCACGGAGGTGGAGAAGCGCGCGTTTCTTGAGCTTGCGGCGGATTCCAAGATACGGGCGCGCAAGATACTAGTTATAAACAAGCCGGTCGCCGACGCTCTGGGGGCGGGAGTCGAGGTCATGAACGCCAAAGGGATAATGATAGTGAATATCGGAGCGGACACCACGGAGATATCGGTGCTTTCGCTAGGGGGAATCGTTTTAAGCCGTGCGGTCAAATTCGGCGGCAATAAGCTCGACGAGCAGATAATAGCGGCGGTACGCAAAAAATACAATCTCGTTATTGGCGCGAAGACGGCTGAGTACATCAAATACGAGCTTGGCAGCGCCATCCGCGAGGAGGAGCATTTTGTGGACGTTTACGGAAGGCATATCGTGACCGGGCTTCCGACAAGGTGCAGTATTTCGTCGGATGTAGTATATGACTGTATGATAGATTTTATAAGGCAGATCATAGATTCGGTCAAGATGATACTTGAGAGAACGCCGCCGGAGCTTTCAGCCGACATAATAGATACCGGAATTTATCTTACGGGCGGCTCGTCCGCGATAAGATTTATGTCTAAGCTTATCAACAGCGAGACCGATCTTCATATAAATATTGCCGAAAGACCTTCGGAATGCGTTGTAAGAGGCATAAGGAAGATAATTGACAATCCAAAGTACAGCGAGGTGGCTTATATGCCGAAGGTTAGGATAATTGATTAAGAGGTTATAAAGGAAACATAGATTATGAGAAATAAACTCAAAAAAATATTTTCCGCCAAAGTGTGGATGACAATACTCGTCTGTATTTGCTTTTTCTTCATAGGACTTACTTTCTTTACGGACGTACTTACGAAGCCTCTGCAAAAGGTGGTTTCGACGGTTATAATCCCCTTGCAGAAGGGAGTGAACGGCATCGGCTTGTGGCTTACCGAAAAAAGCGATCTGTTCGCGTCGGTCGAGAAGCTTCAGGACGAGAATCAGGAGCTTCGCGATGAGATAGAGAGGCTTGAAGAGGAGAATCTTTATATGCAGCTTTACCGTGTTGAGCTTGAAAAGCTCAGGGAGCTGTACGACATAGACAATACTTACGCCGACCACAAGAAGGTCGGGGCCAATGTAATAGGAAAAAGCGCGGATAACTGGTACAGCACCTTCACGATCGACAAGGGCGCGGATGACGGCATCGAGGTGGATATGAACGTGATCGCCGGAAATGGTCTTGTCGGTATCGTAGCCTCCGTTTCCGACAAATATTCCATAGTCCGCTCCATTATAGACGATTCAAGCAATGTAAGCGCGATGCTTATAAATTCGTTTGACATATGCACCGTAAGCGGCGATCTGCAGCTGATGGAAAACGGATATATATCCCTGAGTTATCTTGATAAGGATGTAAGAATAAGGGACGGAGATATGATAGTCACCTCAAATATCAGCGAAAAATATCTTGAGGGAATACTTATCGGCTACGCCAAAGACGTAAAGGTGGACGCCAACAACCTTACCCAGTCAGGCTATATTGTGCCGGCGGTGGATTTTAAACATGTCAGCGATGTGCTTGTAATTCTTGACAAGAAGATCACCGTTGATAAGTAGGTGGGAATTTTGAGAAGATTCATTATAAGCTTCATTTCGATAATACTGCTGTATGTGCTTCAGTGTACGGTCTTCAAGGGCGCGCTGATGATAGGCGGTGTATCCCCGAATCTTATACTTATGTTCGCGTGCATAGTGGGATTTATGCGGGGCAGGACGTCCGGCATGCTTACCGGATTTTTCGGGGGGATGCTCGTCGATATAATGAGCGGCGGTATGATAGGCTTTACACCGCTTCTGTATGTGTTTGCCGGATATTTTAACGGTATGTTTTACAAGGAGTATACCAAAGAGCAGATGCTGCTTCCGATAAGCCTTGTCGCGATGTGCGATTTTCTTTACGGGCTTATTTATTACTTTATAACGTACATGATGAGGAACAGACTTCATTTTGCGAAATATCTGTCCATTGTAATAATGCCGGAGCTTATTTACACGGTTTCATTATCGGTGTTCGCGTATATACTTGTTTACTATATAAACAGGAAACTTGATCTGCTTGGCAGAAAAAGAAAGGTAAAAGATGTTAAGAGAGAGAATAACTGAGTTTTTCAAAGACTTGGGATATATACTTAAAAAATTTTTTACATCAAGGATACTTCCGTTTGTTCTGGTGTCCGTCGCTCTTTTTTCGGTGCTTGCGTACAGAGTTTTCAATCTGCAGATAGTAAGCGGCGAGGATTATTCCATAAGTTATACGCTTAAAGCCGAGAAAACTGTAACAACCAAAGGTACGCGCGGGAATATATACGACTGCAACGGAAAACTTCTTGCTTACAGCGAGCTTGCGTATTCCGTAGTCATAGAGGACTGCGGATATTACGATTCCAACAAAATAAGGAATGCCGCCCTTAACTCCATAATCTCCAAAATGATAACTATAATCGAGGGCAACGGCGACAGGATAAATTACGATTTCGGTATCGACTATATGCCGGGAAGAGGATATTACTATACGCTTTCGGACAGCGCGCTTCTGCGTTTTCTCAGGGACGCGTACGGTCACAAGGCCGTTTCAGAGCTAAAGGACGAAGAGCGCGAGGCTGCGGCAGCCGATACGGCGGAGGTCTTAAGGGCGCGCTATCAGATAATGACACCTGCCGATCTTGAGAAAAAGAAGCTTGAGGATAAAGAAGCTATCGCTAAAAATCCGAACAAGGTCATTGACACGGATTATTCCAAGATAGAAACCTACAATGACGAGATGGCGATAAAAATAGCTTATATAAGATATAATCTTGCCGCCAATTCTTATAAAAGATATATTTCCTTTACGGTCGCGACCAACGTGAATCCTCACACCATGACTTCGATCCTTGAAAACGGAGATATACTGACAGGAGTGTCTATCAAAGAGGACAGCGTCCGCAAATACAATTACGGAAATTATATATCGCATATAGTCGGATATACGGGTAAGATAAGCTCCGAGCAGCTTGAAGAATTTCAGAAGACCAATCCCTCTTATGACGCTAACGATACGGTAGGAAAAGCGGGAATCGAGCTGGCTTTTGAGGATGTTCTCGCCGGAACGAAGGGAGAGACCACGATGCTTGTGGACAGCGTCGGGCGCGTCCTTGAAATAACGGACCAGAAGGAGGCGAC
>CAJTON010000019.1:21666-25996 GCA_910577605.1 uncultured Butyrivibrio sp. | reverse complement strand
CGAGACTCTTGAATCGTATATGTCGCCCGTTCCGGTGAATGACGAAATAGTTATTACGCCGGACGAGATATGCTTCGCGCTTATAAACAACAATATGATCGATATTGACAAGATAGCGTCCTCCGGTACGGAGTCCGCGTCTGCCGTACAGTCGGTTTTTGCCGCGCATAAGCAGAATGCGTATGCGATGCTTGAAGCCGATCTTAAAGGCGGAATACCCTATGAACAGCATGACGAGCAGATGAAGGCGTATCTTAAACTTACAAGAAGGAACCTTATCGACAGTAAGATACTTGCCTCCGATAAGATTTCTCTATCCGATGAGCTGCATAAAAACTGGAACGCCGGAAAGCTTACTTTCAGGGAATATCTTGAGGGAGCCATAAGCCGTCAGTGGGTAAATATATTCAATCTCGACCTTCCCTCGGAGTACTCGACTTCCCAGGAGGTACTTGACAGCCTTATAAACGAGGCTATGGGAATAATGAAGGACAGCGCCGATTTTGACAAGCTTATTTATGAATATCTGATAAAAAACGGTCTTGTGTCGCAGCGCGATATCTGCCTTATACTGATGGAGCAGGGAGCGGTAAAATATACGGAGGAGGAATACGCCAATATATATAACGGCGGCTCCGTATACGATTTTCTGAAGAGAAAAATACACAACAGGGACATCACGCCGGCACAGCTCGCGCTCGACCCGTGTTCCGGCTCCTGCGTGCTTGAGAACCCGAACACAGGCGAGATACTTGCCCTTGTAAGTTATCCGAGCTATGACATAAATTATTTTTCCGGGAGCATTAATTCCGAGTACTATCAGAAGCTCCTTGACGACAAATCTACGCCGCTGGTGAACAGGGCGACGCAGACAAAGATAGCTCCCGGCTCAACTTTCAAGCCTCTTATAGCGGTTGCGGGACTTGCGGAGGGAGTTATCGCTTCTCAGATTCCCATAGAATGCGACGGCATTTTTGACAGGATAACGCCCAATATCAAATGCCATGTATATCCGAGAGAACACGGTGAGCTTGATACGGTAAACGCGCTTTTTAACTCCTGCAACGAATATTTCTGCGAGATAGGATACCGTCTGTGCATAACGCCGGACGGAACGCTGAATTATAATTACGGGCTTGAGCGTATCAAGCACTACACCGAGCTTCTGGGACTTTCGACCAAGTCGGGGATACAGATATCCGAAACGATACCGCATCCCTCCGATTTCAACGCGGTCGCGACCTCTATAGGACAGGGTACAAACGCTTATACGACGCTTAACCTCGCTAGATATATTTCTACAGTCGCCAATTCGGGTACGGTATACAATTCCACGATAGTGAGCCGCACAAGCAATTCCGACGGAAGCGACGTAAAGATAGTAGATCCCAGTATCGCCAATAAACTTGAGGTGGACGGCGCTATATGGGATACAGTCCACGAGGGAATGGAAATGGTAGTGAACGAGGGCGTTATGGATACTTTGACCAAGAACCTGCCCGCCACCGTATACGGCAAGTCCGGAACGGCGCAGGAGGACCAGACAAGAGCCGACCACGCCTGCTATGTAATGTTTACGACGGATAAAGACGACAACCCTGAAATTGTATCGACGGTAATGATTCCTTACGGCTATGCGGCAACTCACGCGGGAATTATGACATATTATGCGCTTGCGGCTTATTACGGAACGGAGATTCCCGATTCTGTATATTTCGACGAAAATACAGGCATTACTGTAAACGGAGACTGATAAGGAGGTAAAAAGATTTGAGCAATTCGGTTATTATCAAGGGTAATAAATACGGAATTGTAGTGGTATTGGACGAGCATACCGAGTTTGACGTTATGAAAAAGGAGCTTGGCGAGAAATTCCAGAGCGCCTCGAAGTTTTTTGACAAGGCAAACATGGCTATTTCCTTTGAGGGAAGAAAGCTTTCGCCTGATGAGGAGAGAGAGCTTCTATCCATTATTTCCCAGAATTCCGACTTGAACATCGTATGCGTGATAGACACGGACGAGATGCGGGAAAAATATTTCAAGAAGGTCGTGGAAGAGAAGTTAGAGGAGCTTTCGTCGCATACGGGGCAGTTCTATAAGGGAACGCTGCGCTCTGGACAGATGCTTGAATCCGAGAGCAGCATTATCATACTCGGAGACGTGAATCCTGGAGCGAAGGTCATCGCCAAAGGCAACGTTATCATTCTCGGCTCGCTCAGAGGAAACATATACGCGGGAGCAGGAGGCAACGAGGACGCTTTCGTGGTCGCGCTGGAGATGGCGCCGATACAGATACGCATAGGAGAAATAATCGCAAGAAGCTCGGACGAGAGCAGCCAGAGAAAGGCGCTCAGCGGCGACGCGATGATAGCCTACGTTGACGAAGGCCATATTTATATCGGAAAACTCGATAAGGAGAACCTGACTGACATCAGATTATAAATATTTTTTACAAAATTGTATTGATTTCAGTCTGAAAAAATATCATAATGAAAATTAGTATTTTAAACACGGAGGATTTAAAATGAGTGAAGTAATTGTTGTCACATCAGGGAAAGGCGGCGTCGGCAAGACAACGACCTCTGCAAATGTGGGCACTGGGCTTGCAAAGCTGAACAAGAAGGTCGTCCTGATCGACACGGATATCGGTCTGCGCAATCTTGATGTGGTCATGGGACTTGAGAACAGGATAGTATATAATCTTGTCGATGTTGTCGAGGAGAACTGCCGCATCAAGCAGGCTCTCATAAAGGACAAGAGGTATCCCAATCTCTATCTGCTACCCTCTGCTCAGACAAGGGACAAGACTTCGGTTTCGCCCGAGCAGATGAAAAAGCTCACGGACGAGCTAAGGGAGGAATTTGATTACATAATTCTTGACTGCCCGGCGGGAATCGAGCAGGGCTTTAAGAATGCTATCGCCGGGGCCGACAGGGCTTTGGTGGTAACGACGCCGGAGGTATCCGCTATCCGCGATGCCGACAGGATAATAGGGCTTCTTGAAGCTAACGAGGTGAAGAAGACCGACCTGATCGTAAACAGGATACGCATGGATATGGTCAAGAAGGGCGATATGATGTCGCTTGACGATGTTGTCGATATACTTTCGATAAGCCTTATAGGAGCTGTACCTGACGATGAAAACATTGTTATATCTACCAATAACGGAGAACCGCTTGTCGGTTCCGACACACTTGCCGGAAAAGCGTATATGAATATATGCAAAAGAGTAATGGGTGAGGATGTTCCGTATCTTGATCTTTCGGGAAAGAACAGCTTCTGGTCCAGAATTTTCAAGAAAAAGAGTAATTAGGAGGCATCCATGGGCTTGTTGGATTTATTTAAGAAAAAAAATTCGGGAGATGTGGCAAAGGACAGACTTAAGCTTCTGCTTGTGTCCGATAGGGCGAACTGCGCGCCGGAGGTCATGGAGATGATAAAAAACGACATCATCAACGTGATCTCAAAGTATATGATAATTGATACGGACGCGCTTGACATTCAGATAACTCAGACGGAATCGGACGCCAACAACGGTTCGGTTCCGGCGCTTTTTGCCAATATTCCGATCAAGGACATGAGGGGAAGCAGGAGTAAATAAGGCAACCGGGTAAACTATGTTTAAAAATTTCCGTTTCAGATTAAAATACATCAATTTCAGACTGATTTTCTGGGTTCTGGCGCTTACGGCGATAGGAATTGTCGTTATCGGAAGCGCCGCGCCCGGCGAAGGGTATCAGAATCGCCAGATTATGGGGCTGGCGATAGGCGCCGTTATAATGCTCGCCGCGATGCTCATTGATTATAACTGGATACTGAAACTTCACTGGCTGATATATCTCGCCTGCATCGTGCTGCTGTTTCTGGTCTTAAAACTTGGGGAGGACCATAAAGGAGCGACAAGATGGATAGAGATAGCGGGGATAACCTTTCAGCCTTCCGAGTTTGCCAAGATCATGATGATACTTTTCTGGTCGTGGCTGTTAGGCAAGAATCCGGTAATGGTGAAGAAATGGAAATATTTTTTCATAACGGTACTGCTGACGGCGGTTCCGCTGCTCCTCATCGTCAAGGAGCCGGATCTGTCAACTACGGTACTGGTCACCGTTTTATTTATTATTCAGCTTTTTATCGCGGGCTTCAGCTACAAAAAGTTTGCGATAATCCTGGGAGCGCTGATACCCGTAACGGCAGCCGTGATAATCTATATTAACGTGGTTCCGCCGTCGTCGGGCAAGAATCTTTTGCTCCATAATTATCAGTACAAAAGAATCATGGACTTTTTATATCCGGAGGAGAATGACGACGGCAGGCTTCAGCAGGAGAACGC
>CAJTON010000019.1:9138-21636 GCA_910577605.1 uncultured Butyrivibrio sp. | reverse complement strand
GGCTTGACGGGAAAGGGGCTGTACAATGAAAGCGCTAATTCCGTCAAAAACGGTAATTATATACCGGAACCGCAGACCGACTTTATTTTCGCCATAGTGGGCGAAGAATTGGGGTTCGTCGGCTGCATAGCAATTTTACTGTTATTGATGCTGATAGCTGCGGAGTGCGTCGTGACGGGGGCCAGGGCGCCGGATATGCAGGGAAGACTCATTTGTTTCGGGGTGGCTTCAATTGTAGTCTTTCAGACTTTTATAAACATCGGTGTCGTTACCGCGATATTGCCTAATACGGGGATACCCCTGCCTTTTGTCAGTTACGGCATGAGTTCTCTTGTGGCGATGTACGCTGGAATAGGCCTTGTTCTTAATGTCAGATTCAGAAAGAAGTCTTTATTGGAGGAGGTAAAGGATGAACATAGGTTTGATAGCGCATGATTCAAAGAAGAAGCTTATGCAGAATTTCTGCATTGCTTACCGGGGAATCCTCAACAAGCACGACCTTTATGCAACGGGTACTACGGGAAGGCTTATTGAGGAGGTTACGAATCTTACGGTATATAAATATCTCGCCGGGCATCTCGGAGGCGAGCAGCAGCTCGGACTCCAGATCGAAACGAACAGCCTTGATATGGTGATATTTCTGCGCGATCCGCTTACGCCGCGTCAGCATGAGCCGGATGTCGCCAATATTTTCAAGCTTTGCGATGTACACAATATACCGCTTGCGACAAATCTCGCCACTGCCGAGCTGCTTATCAAAGCTTTGGAGCGGGGCGATCTTGAGTGGCGCGAAATAACAAGATGAGAGAATGGTTTTTATGAATAAAAAAATTTGTCTTATAATTGTATTGATCATATCCGCCGTTATGATGTGCTCATGCGGTGAAGGAACGTCTATACTGAATACATTTTACGGTGATTTACAGACCGGTGAAGAAGGAAGAGTGGCTGACGCGCCGCTTTCGCGCGCGGACAGCTTTGCGTCCAAAATTGCCGTTGTCCCTGCGGACGCGGCGAATTCTGAGGGAAGCGAAAGAGTTCATTCGGACGCGGCGCTGCTTGTGGACGTTTCTGACGGAACGGTTCTTTTTCAGAAGAACGTCCATAAAAGAGAGTATCCGGCAAGCACGACCAAGATACTGACTTCGATGCTCGCGCTTAAATACGGGGATGCCTCTGCTTCACGGAAGATAGGAGAAGAGGTCATAATACATGAGGACAATGTCGTTCTCTGCGATTTCAGAGTCGGAGACGTTATACCGTTCGATATACTTATCAACGCCGCGCTTCTTCGCTCAGGCAACGACGCGGCTGCGGCGCTCGCTTTGTTCGCGGCGCCTACCCTTGAGGAATTTGCCGAGCTGATGAACAAAGAGGCGAGGGAGATCGGCGCGACGGAATCTAATTTTGTGAATCCTCACGGGCTTTACGACGATAACCATTATACGACGGCGTATGATATGTACCTTATCTGCAACGAGGCGATAAAATATGACAAATTCGTAAAGGTCCTGTCCACGGTAAAGTACCAGAATTCTTTTACGCGCACGACCGCCTACGGCGAATATACGATCGGCTGCGAATACACCAGCGGAAACCTTTATCTTCAGGGATCGGCGCAGGCTCCCGATCACATTAAGGTATTGGGCGGAAAGGCAGGATACACGGAGAAAGCTAGAAGAAGCTATGTCATGCTTGTGGAGTCAAACGGACGCAGATATATAATAGTGACGATGAGGGCGGAATCAAACGACGATATGTATGCAGATCTGGATTTTCTGCTCCAGCATATACCGGATAATAATCTTGAACACTGAAACTATTAACTTGAATATATGTAGCCACAGGCTGCCGCGGACCATTGCGGCAGCCTTAACGAATTACTTTTGACCGAAAGCTCTGACACGTCCGAACAGACTGAGAAGATAAAGTCCCGCGATGCCGACAACGGCATAGATAATTCTGGACACAACGGACATATCGCCAAAAATAAAAGCTACGAGGTCAAATTTGAAGAAACCGACGAGTCCCCAGTTGATTGCTCCTATAACAACGAGAACTAACGCGGTATAATCCAAAATTCTTGAATCCATATTTTTGTAACCTCCCATATGAGTATTAATATCTTTGCTATTATGATTTTCACAAAACAAACAAAATATAATGGTATTTTTTACTAATAAATGATATACTTAGGGGAAACAGGAAGCTACCTGGACCAAAAGCTGGGAAGGATCTGTCCGTATGGCAGCAAGCAGGCATAATATAAACAAATTCCGGCGAAAGCCGACGCTTAATATCGGAATAATTATTTTCGGCGTAATATTCATTTATCTGGTTATTTCGGTCATTATTTACGCGACATCGGAAAAAACCGTGATATATGAGGTCTATGACGGTTCGCTGTCGGTGGACCACAGTTTTACGGGCTTTATCGTGCGCGAGGAGCAGGTCGTAAACGCCGCTTATTCGGGAACGGTAAATTATTTTCTCAAAAACAATCACAGAGCGGGCAAGAATACCATAATATATTCAATTGACGAAACAGGGCGTGTCGCGGAGAAGATCAAGCAGGAAAGTTCCGGCGAATTTTCGGAGGACGGGCTTATCAAAATACGGGAGCAGCTTTTTACGCTTACAAAGAGTTATGATCCTTCAAGTTTCTCGGACGTATACGCCGCGGCGGACAGCCTGAACGGAAGTATTTTTGAACTGCGTTCCGACAGCATTGTGGAGAACCTTGACAGCTTTGCAAAAGAAACCGACAATGTGGATTTTTTTCACAAAATAAAGGCGCCGGAGAGCGGACTTGTCGTATATTATACGGACGGATACGAGCGTTTCACTGAGAATGAGCTTGATCCGGAGCTTTTTGAGAAAGCCGGAAACAGCAGCAAGAACCTTCAGACGGATTCGATAATCAATGTGAACGATCCGGCCTATAAGCTGATAACGAGCGATACATGGTACATATACATACAGCTTGACGAGACGCAGGCGGCAAGGCTCGCGGATTCAAAATCTGTCAATATTAGCTTTGCGGACGACGATATAAACTGCCGCGCGGGTTTTGAGATAATCAATGCAGGCGGAGCGTCCTACGGCAAGATCAAAATGACAAAATATCTTCCCGGATTTTCGACTAAACGTTATGTGACCGTAGAGCTTGAGCAGCAGACGATAACGGGACTTAAAATACCGTCCTCCTCGATATTCAGGAAAAACTCATACGCGATACCGAGAAGATGCATGTCGAAAAGCGGAGCGTTTGTTATTAAAAAATATGACAGCAACGGCAAAGAATATCTTGAGTCAGTGATCCCCACTATATATTACTCGGATAAAGATAACTACTATGTGTCGATGAAGGATTTTCAGTCGGGGCAGATAATAACGATAGCAGATTCGCAGGAGGTCTTTACCGTCGGGATCATTCAGGAGCTTGACGGCGTTTACTGTGTAAACAGGGGCTACGCGGTGTTCAAGGCGGTCACGGTCATTGACAAAAACAGCGAATACTGTATTATAGAGAAGGGCACGGATTACGGTCTTGCGACCTACGATCACATCGTGCTCGATTACAGGACGGTTAAGGAGAGCGAATTGATAGAATGAGTCTGAACAGTAATTTGGAAGACGTGAAGAAAAGAATAGCGCAGGCGGCTCTGCGCGCCGGACGTCTGCCGGAGGACATAACGCTGATCGCGGTCAGCAAGACAAAGCCTGTTTCAATGATAAGCGAAATATATGAGGCGGGAGTAAGGGATTTCGGCGAAAACAAGGTGCAGGAGATAACGGCTAAAAGTCCCGTACTGCCGGAGGACATAAGATGGCATATGATAGGGCATCTTCAGCGCAATAAGGTAAAGCAGGTGATAGACAGGGCCTGTCTGATACATTCGGTGGATTCCATGAGGCTGGCGGTTCAGATAAGCGAGGAGGCTAAGAAAAAGGAAATCACGGTTCCGGTGCTCCTTGAGGTCAATATCGCGGGTGAAGAGAGCAAATACGGCTTTACAGCGGAGGAGACGGCGCATTTCCTGCCGGATATAGCCTCGCTTGGCGGAATTACGGTCAGAGGGCTTATGACAAGCGCCCCTTTTGTGGACGATCCCGAAGAAAACAGAGAATATTTTCGGCGTATGAAGCAATTATGTGTTGACTTAAAGGCTCAAAACATTGATAATACAAATATGGATTATCTTTCTATGGGAATGACCAATGATTTTGAGGTCGCCGTTGAAGAGGGGGCAACTCATGTAAGGGTTGGCACAGCTATATTCGGCGAGCGGGAATACAATTTATAAATGTCCCGCATACCCCGTTATGCGCGGAAAGCCGGCGCATAAATATCGAAAGGAGAATGAAATGGGTTTTATAGACGGATTTCTTGACAAAATGAAGCTGGGCGGCAATTATGACGATGATGAAGAATATGACGAATATGACGACGATAGCGACGATGAGGTTTCTTCGGTAAGAACCATCGGACGCTCCAAATCCGGAGGAAGCGTTTCATCTGCCAGGAAGACCGAGCCGGAGGAAGATTATATGCCGGATATCAGGGAGGAGGCGCCCGCGAAGCCCGCAAAGCCGGCGCGTCAGTCGGGACGAGGCTCCTCAAAAACGTCAGGAGGCAGAGTGGTAAATATGCAGGAAAAGAACAGCGGCATGGAGGTTTGTGTTATCAAACCCAACAATGTTGAGGACGGAAGGGAAATTGCGGAAACGTTACTGTCCGGAAGAGCGGTGGTGCTTAACCTTGAGGGACTTGACGTGGAGCTTGCCCAGAGGATCATAGACTTTACTTCCGGCGCATGTTTTTCGATACACGGTAATTTACAGAAGATATCCAATTATATTTTCATAGTTACTCCGAGATTTATAGATATTTCGGGAGATTTTCAGGAATTGCTGTCCGGAAGCGAGTTTTCTTTCAGTCCGGATTTTAAGTTCTGATGAAGGATAAGGATACCGGATACATATATAACCGGCTTCTTGAGCAGGCACAGACATGCTATAACAGGGACGTTCCGGTGGCAACGGATTTTCTTGATCTTAACAGTCAGAGTATTTATCATACGGCAGTAAAGGATATGCCGCCTGTCGTCCGAAAGGAGATGGGCGGCTACGATTTAGCCGAGAGAAAGCTCATACTTTTTCTCCCGTATGAGGATTATCCGTATCAGCCGCCGTATGAAATAATCAGGATAACGCCGTCAGGACCGCGTTTTGCGGAGAAGCTGGGTCACAGGGATTATCTTGGAGCGCTGATGAATCTTGGAATAGTCCGTGAAAAGCTCGGCGATATTATAACGGACGAGAGCGCGGCGTATGTATTCTGCGTAAATTCGGTAAGCGGATATATTGTTTCCAACCTCTCAAAAATAAGAAATACATTTGTCAAGGCTGAAATTATGCCAAAGATGGAGTTTGACTATAAGCCGTGTTTTGAGGAGATACAGGGAACTGTCGCCTCACTTCGTCTTGATTCTGTTATTTCTCTGGGCTTCGGACATTCTCGGAACCATATTATACAGTATATCGAGGCGGGAAAGGTGTCGGTGAACGGCAGGATAATAACCACCAACGCGTACGGACTTAAAGAAAACGATATCGTGTCCGTAAGAGGGCTTGGAAAGATCCAATACGCGCGCACGGTTACCGAAACGAAAAAAGGCAGGATTATGGTTATTTTACGCAAATATATATAATTGGAGACTAAAATGAAAAAATCGCTGAGATACATTTCAAGCATATTTATACTGGCTGTACTGATAGGTATAGACAGGGTCACAAAATACCTTTCTTTGATCTATCTTAAGGATAAGGAGCCGTTTACGATAATCAAAGGTGTTCTTCAGCTGACTTATCTGCAAAATACCGGCTCGGCATGGGGTATGCTTGAAGGAAAGCAGACTTTTTTTATAATAATTACGTTCGTTATGCTTGCGGTGATGACCTTTGTGTTCGTTATCATGCCGCACGAGCGTAAATACAGACCGCTTTGCGCGGTGCTTGTAACTCTTGCCGCGGGAGCCGCCGGCAATCTGATAGACAGGATAGCCAACGGCTATGTGCATGATTTTATTTACTTTCAGCTCATAGATTTTCCGGTGTTCAATTTTGCCGATATATGCGTTGTGCTGTCGATGATCGCGCTGGTCGTGCTTATTTTTTTCGTGTACAAGGACGAGGATTTTAATTTTATCAAAGAAAAATTCCGCAGAGGGAAGAAGAATAAGAGCAGTATTGAAGAGGACGGCGGAGAATGACGAAATATCTCGACACAATAGAATTACAGGTGGAGAAAGACAGAGCAGGTGATAAATTTTTGTCCGATACGCTTTCAAATTACAGAGGGACGGAACAGGAGGACGAAAGCGCTGTAAGCTTTTCACGCTCATATATACAGAAGCTTGTCGGCGACGGGCTTGTTTTGGTTGACAATAAAAATATTAAGTCAAACTACAAGCTTTCGGAGGGAGAGAGTATCACCGTGAACGTGCCGTTTCCTGAGGAACTTGAGATCCTTCCTGAAGATATTCCGCTTGACATCGTATATGAGGATGACGACGTAATTCTGGTCAACAAGCCTAAGGGAATGGTGGTACACCCGGCCGCGGGGCATTACAGCGGGACTCTCGTAAACGCGCTTATGTATCATTGCAGGGGCGCGCTTTCCGGAATCAACGGAGTTCTCCGTCCTGGTATCGTACACAGAATAGATATGGACACTACGGGGATCATTATCGCCTGCAAAAATAACGCTGCGCATATTTCGCTGGGCGAACAGCTCAAAAACCACAGTATTACGCGTTTTTATGAAGCTATATGCTACAATAATTTCAGCGATATGTCTGGGACCGTAAACGCGCCGATAGGCAGGAATCCGAATGACCGCAAGAAAATGGCGATAAACAGACAGAACGGGAGAGAAGCCGTGACGCATTATGAGGTGCTTTCCAATCTTAAAGGCTTCGCCCATATAAAATGCCGTCTGGAAACAGGCAGGACGCACCAGATACGCGTTCATATGGCAAGCATATCTCATCCGATTCTGGGCGATAATCTTTATTGTGGGGCCAAGCCTTTGTTCAATCTTCAGGGGCAGACTCTTCACGCTTCAACTCTTGGCTTCGTTCACCCCAGAACGGGAGAGTATATGGAGTTTAAGGCTCCGTTGCCCGATTATTTTGAAGGGCTGTTAGAACGCTTGAAATAAACGTGAAAATAAAGTATACTTAATATACAAGAAGGAGAATCGTTTCAGGACAGGAGGTATATTTATGGATAATAATTACGTTATTACTATCGGCAGGGAATATGGCAGCGCGGGCAGACAGATAGGCATGGCGCTTGCCGCCGAGCTTGGGATAAAATGCTATGACAAGGAGCTTCTTGCGCTTGCCGCAAAGGACAGCGGGCTTACCGAGGAGCTTTTTCACACGCACGACGAGAAGCCTACAAACAGCTTTCTGTATTCTTTGGTAATGGATACTTATTCCATGGGATATTCTACGCCGTCGTTTATTGATATGCCGCTTAATCAGCGTGTTTTTATGGCACAGCACGATTCTATCAAAAAACTCGCGGAAAGCGAATCCTGTATAATCGTGGGCAGATGCGCGGATTATGCCCTGAAAAATCATCCGGCCTGCATAACCGTGTTCATAAAGGCTGAAATGGATGCAAAAATAAAGCGTATCATGCGTCTGTACGGCTACAATGAGAATAAAGCGCGCGATCTGATAGTAAAGACCGATAAAAAGCGCGCGAATTATTATAATTTCTATTCAAATAAAAAATGGGGAGATTCCCGCAGCTACGATCTGTGCATCGACAGCAGCAAGCTTGGAATCGACGGGACTGTCGCAATGCTCAAGGCTTACGTTAAGCAGAGGCTTGAGACGGGAACAAAGGAAATTTAGAGATGGTTTATACTTCCCGTAAAAGAAATTTTCGCCGCTTTATAAAGACGCATAATCTGAAATATTATTTTGCGTTTCTGGCGATGGTTCTCGCCATTGTCGCGGCTGTCATCGTTATAACCAGAAACAACAGACCGGGCAAGCAGCCCGGAACCGTTGATGATACCTCAAAGACAGCAGATACGCTGACGGAGCCTGAAACGGATACCGAACCTGAAAATGTGCGCGGCATTTACAGGCTTTGCCTGAATCTTGAAACAGGATGTATGACGGCTTACGAATGGGATGCTCAGTCGGAAAAGTTTTCGGAAAACGCGGCAAGGCATATGCTTTTTGCGGCGCGCAATATCAAGACGGGTGATTTTGCCGCTCCGTATGACAAAACCTCCAAAAGCGCTTGGGCATCATCGGAAAGAAAAGACCGCTTTTACAGATACGCGACTTCTTTCGGGGGAAAAATCGTGTTCCACTCTCCGGATTATGACACGCAGGGGGACAGAAATTCTCTTATTGCCGAAAGCTACGAAGCAATAGGAGAGCGCGGCGCAGAGGATATCAGCGACGGCATTACCTTGACGGTGGCTGACGCCAGATGGATATATGAAAATTGTTCTTTTGAATCCGAGATAAAAATATACACGGATAAAAACGAGCAGGCGGGGACTCCTGCCAACCGTATTATTCCGATTCCTGAGGAAATAAAATGGGAGCCTACTGACTCTTCACACGGCACGCCGTGGTGTCAGACGGAAATAGAAGAGCTTACAGCGCCCCCTGTTTTTGAGCTTTCATTGGGTGCGCCTGTATCTGTTGTGCTAGGGAGCGCAAGGGCTCTTGACAAATCAGGAGGGGACGTATCGGAATATGTGTATATTTCCGGAGAGTACGACATTGACAAAGCCGGAATATACAGTCTGACATATAATCTGATAGATATTTTTGGAAATCATTTGCAAAAGCCGTTGAAGCTTACCATAAAAGAACCTGAGACAACTCCGGAGGAGACCACAGCGGAGCCGCAGACTACGCCTGAGGAAACTACGGAGAATACTTCGGTATCCGGCGAATCCACCTCAGAGAATGTTTCCGAACCGGAAACCGCCGAGACGCATACATCGGATCCCCAGACCGAGGAAGAAACAGGACCGTCCACGGAAACGGCGCCTTCTGAAACATCATCGGAACAAAAAACCCCTCCGCCGCTTTAAAGGTTATATTTATTTTTCCCTAAGCCTGACGATATTGCGAGCCGACATTCTCCGGTTTTCCTCGATTGCCGCGTAATGCTTTTTGGTGGTATTTACGTCGTGATGTCCGAGTACGTCGGCGACGAGATAGATGTCTCCGGTTTCCTGGTACAGACTGGTTCCGTAAGTGCTTCGGAGCTTGTGCGGCGTTATTTTTTTCATGGGTGTGACGATTCGGGCATATTTTTTGACCATTATCTCCACATTCCTCACTGTGATGCGGCTGCTGCGGTTTGAAAGAAACAGCGCGTTTTCATGTCCTGTGACGGCAGTCTTTGTTTTGCGCTCAAGCATATATTCCGCAAGAGCCTCGGCAACTTCATCTCCAAAGTATACATAAGCTTCATAACCGCCTTTGCGGACAATTTTTATACGGGAATTGTTGAAATCCACGTCATTAACATCAAGTCCAACGCATTCCGATATACGGATCCCCGTACCGAGCAGGAGAGTAAGTATTGCCAAATCACGGCATTTAAGGCGCTCATGCTGCTCAAGCTGTTTATTTGTCATGCCTTCCCCTGTTTCCACCGTGTCAAGAAGCTGTGCGACCTCATTTGCTTCAAGCCTTACGATTGCCTTGTCGTGCAGTTTAGGCATATTGACCTGAAGAACGGGATTTTCGTCTATGAGTTTGTTTTTATGATAATAATTGTACATTGAACGCAGCGCGGAAAGCTTGCGTTTGACCGCGCGTTCGTTATTTGTATACTGTCTGCCGTCTTTTTCATATAATTTGAGATATTCAAGATATTCTTCTATATCAAAGGATTTTATCTGTGTAAGCACCGAAAAAGGCAGTTCGTGAATACTGAATTTGCCGCAGAACGAATTATTTTCATGCAGATATTCAAAAAAAGTCTTAAGATCCGTGGCGTACGCGATTCTCGTACGCGGCGCGTTCATATATTCGATTCCTCTGAAATAATCAATCAGAAACGCCGGAAGTTCTTTCATAAGCGCGCGAAGTTTAAGTGTCGTCTGTTGTTTTTCCTGTTCGTGGTAAGTTAATTCCGCCATTGTCAAATTATACCGTAAAATAACCTGAAAATAATTTGCTTACCGATATAAATTCAAGGGTAAATTATAAGGTTCGGAGAGTAATGCATAATTTCGCTAAACTCAGGTTTAGCGAAATTATGCACCTGTAAATACAAATATAAGCAACATTTCTCCGTTTTTATTTGCTCAAGTTATTCTTCCTTTCTGTCAAGTTCTTCCTCAAGTCCGTCAACATATTCTTCCGAATCGAAATCTTCAAAAGACTCGGCGTCACCCACATATTCGCAGATAATGGTATATGATAATACAAAGCTAAAGAAAAACCAGAATTTCGTGCGCGGTTCAACGTCTATAACAGCCCAGCCTTTTGAGTCGAGCAGATCTACAAACTCCTGAAGCTCGGAAGCTTTTACATATACGACCAAGTGTTTACACATAATAAATACCTCCCAAAGGTTTATTTAATAAATTTTAGCACAATATTCTTTATGTGGCAAGGATCGCCTTTCCCAAAGATTTCGCGGTTTATTTGCGCACGATTTTACCTTGATAAAGCTTCTTGGGCATCATATTGATACCGAAAGCTTTCTGACATGCTTTAACGTTTTGGAGTTCGTTTTCGGTTATAATCGAGGCGCATACGGCTTTTGCGCCGTTTCTTCCGCATCGTCCTGCTCTGTGAAGATAATCGGCAGGTTTTGAAGGGAGTCCGATGCATATAACTGCGTCCACGTCTTTAAAATCAAGTCCGCGTGCGGCTATATCAGAACATATAAGATAATCAGTTTTGCCGTTCCTGAATGAATCAACGATCTGTCTGCGGAGGTTTTTATCGCAGCCGGCATGTACGCACTTGGCGTTATAATGATGATATTCCAGTTTCTGGGTTATTTCGTCAGCGTCATATCTTGAATTTGAAAAAATCAGACAGTGACGTGAGTTTAGCGCCTTTATGACTTTTCTTACCGTCTCTATCTTGTCACGACGCTCCACAGTAAAATATATATGTTCGATATTTGACGGTATCTGAAGCTTTTCGTTTGTGAAAATATTAACGAAATCAACGCCAAGCAACGCGGCCGTTTTTTGAGTTGCGCTTGTTATGGATGCAGAAAACAACATGATCTGTATATCCCTCATGAAACACTTGCGAAGCATGATTATGCCGTCGATATTTTCACTGTTTACAAGTCTGTCCGCTTCGTCGATTACAAAACTTTTAACGTTATGTACGGATATTTTATGTTCTTTTATAAGTTCGTATATTCTCTGATATGTCCCTACAACAATATTAGGTTTGCTTTTAAGAATTTGAAGCTGCCTTTGTTTGTTGACTCCCCCGAACAAGGCTGCCGCTGTCACCGGAATTCCAGAATTATTGGACAGTAAATTTATCTGACTGCATATCTGTATGCACAGTTCCTTTGTAGGAGCCAGTATTACCGAGTAAAGCGAGTGATTATCTGCGTTGCATGTTATTACAGGCAGCAGGTACGCAAAAGTCTTGCCTGTACCCGTGGCGGCGCAGGCTATAATATTTTTACCGTTTACAGCGGGCTCAAAACATTCCTATCTTATTAAGACCTGCCGTTAATCTTTTATCAAGTTCCATATTATCCTCCCGATAAAATAACTATAACGCTTTTGGCTTCCTTTTACAAGCAAAAAAGATATAGGACCGGACATGATATCCGGTCCGGAAATGCCGGCTTGCGCCGGCGGCTTAAGGGTGGGCGTGATAATGTTCTAATTCCCGTCTGAGGCATAATATGTTACGATAAGGTGCTCTCCTGCGTACAAATTATCTGAAGTAAGATGATTGAGAGCAGTCAGATGTTCCATATATTCGTATATATTGTCGTAATGTTCGTAATCCATATACTCTCCCGCGATTTTCCATAAAGTATCGCCCTTCTCCACGGTGATATTGGTGTAATACAGCTTCTGCTCCTGCGCTTTATCCGAGCTTTTCGCCTTAACTATCACGCTTGCGGACAGGAAAACAGCGAGCATTACTGATAAAATTACTGCCGTAAGCGCGGTTCTGAATGAAAATTCCGCTTTACGACAGAAAGGGAGCCTGCAGAAAGCGGTTAAAAATTTTCTTCTGATTGCTGTTGTCATAATAATTCCTCCTGTTCTTTGGTTGATCAATATAAGACAAGTATGTCATTTATCTTTCTCTATAATAAATACTAAACTGTACGTTTGTCGGGATTCAGACAACGAATGTTTGTTCGGTAAAATTATAGTATCACCCGAACAACTGTTTGTCAATAGAAAAATCGAACATTTTTTCGGAACTTTTGTTTGCTTTT
>CAJTON010000019.1:2649-9128 GCA_910577605.1 uncultured Butyrivibrio sp. | reverse complement strand
GTGTTATTATGAATACAGATTTAATTTGATTCTTTACAGGGGACGATTTGTCCGCTTTCAAGGTTGATCATTAAGAGGAGGATTTTTATATGAGTAACGGAAGAATTACTGCCAAACAGAGGGAAATTCTGGAATTTATGAAGTCACAGATTCTGGAGAAGGGCTATCCCCCGTCGGTAAGGGAGATCTGTGAGGCGGTCAGACTGCGCTCGACTTCAAGTGTTCACGCGCATCTTGAAACGCTTGAGAAAAACGGTTATATAAGAAGAGATCCGACCAAGCCCCGAGCGATCGAGATAACCGACGACGAGTTCGGCATCACAAGACGCGACATGGTCAATATTCCCATTGTCGGTACAGTTGCCGCAGGACAGCCGATACTTGCCACTGAGAATATTATGGATTATTTCCCGGTTCCTGTTGACATGATGCCCAACAAAGAGCTTTTCATGCTTCGCGTAAAGGGCGACAGTATGGTAAATATGGGTATTTTTGAAGGCGATAATCTTATTGTTGCAAGACAGAATACGGCGTCCAACGGAGAAGTAGTCGTTGCCTTGGTTGAAGATTCCGCAACCGTTAAGCGCTTTTATAAAGAAGATGGTCATTACAGGCTTCAGCCGGAAAATGATGAGATGGATCCGATCATCGTAGATCAGTGCGAGGTTATTGGTAAAGTTGTCGGGCTTATAAGAATGAACATTGTATAAATCGTTTTAACCTTTATACTTTTTGAAGAAGCTCATTTTTTAGCGTCAGCGCGTTTTTTGCCAGAACGGGATTATATGCGTACGGCGCGATTTCGCAAAGAGGTTCCAGTACAAACATACGGTTATGCATATCCTGATGCGGAACTGTAATAAATTCTCCGTTGATTATTTTATCTCCGTACAGTATGATATCCAGATCAAGTGTGCGCGGACCCCAGTGAATTTCCCTTGTCCTTCCGGCTTCATTTTCGATTTTGTGAAGAAATTCAAGCAGATGTTGGGGAGAAAAATAAGTTTCGATCTCAAGACATCCGTTCAGGAAATCCTCCTGCTCCACTTCTCCGTAAGGTTTTGTGAGTATATACGAGGATTTCTTGAGAAGCCTTATCTCAGGAGCGGCAGATATCTTTTCCGACGCGTTGTCAAGAATAAGCCGAGAGTCGCCGATATTTGATCCAAGCGCGATATACGCCTTCTGCCATTCTCTGTGTATGGTCAGGGATACGTTTTTAAAAGGAAGTCCTATAGGAGCCTCAGGTTTATACACGGTAAGGTCAAGCGCGCGAACCGCCGTATTTTCCGCAAGTATATGCGCTGACAGATTTTCTGCCGCGGCTTCTATAAGATTATAGCAGTTTTCCTGCATGAAACGTGTGATATCATGGCACAGCCCGGCATAATTTACTGATTTGGACAGATCGTCGGATATGCCCGCCGGATATGTGTCAAGATAAAGCTCTGCGGTCACATAAAAATTCTGTCCCACGCTTTTTTCTTCTTCATATACGCCGTGATTGCAGAATACTTTGAGTTTGTCTATTGTGATTTTATCCATATAAATTCTCCTTATTAAGCGTTTATGACCGCCTCGGTCATCCGTACAGCGCGGTAATTTTCCTTTACGTCATGCACTCTTACAAACATACAGCGGTTGATGGCGGCTATCACCGAGGTGGCAAGCGTACCCTCCGTTCTCTCTCCCACGGGAAGGTCTAACGTCAACCCTATAACCGATTTGCGGGAGGTTCCGAGAAGTATCGGATAACCTAACAAATCAAGCCTGTTAAGATGCTTTATCGCCTGTAGATTCTGCTCATAGCTTTTGCCGAAACCTACGCCGGGGTCAAGAATTATCCTGTCGTCGGCAATACCGGCTATTTTTGCTGTTTCTATAGTTTCACGCATATCGGCAAGCATATCGTTTATAAAGTCCGCATAAGGATTTTTTACATTATCGCGGTTATGCATAAGACAGCACGGAAGTTTTGCCGCGGCGATGACCTTTGCCATCCGCGAATCGTATTTTAGTCCCCATATATCGTTTACCATATCCGCCCCCGACGAAATTCCGGCGGATGCAACCTTGCTTTTATATGTGTCAAGAGATATAGGAACATCGGTTTCACGCTTTAAAAGCTCTATTACGGGACATACGCGTTCGATCTCCTCTTCGTCTGATATCGCGGTATGACCGGGACGCGTGGATTCTCCGCCCACATCTATTATTTCGGCGCCGTCGCCAATCATTTCCAAAGCGTGCTTTAGTGCTTTGTCGGCGCGGTTGAAATGTCCTCCGTCCGAAAAAGAATCCGGCGTTACGTTGAGGATCCCCATTATGTGAGTGTGTTGAACGTCAAAATCTCTGTTTCCTATTAGCATTTTTCAATTCACTCCCGCAATGCTGATAAAATTGCGTCTTAGTTCTTCGTTTTCGGCAAAAACTCCTTTTGACGCCAGCGTAACAGTTTTGCTCCCCGGCTTTTTTATTCCGCGCATTGTCATGCACATATGCTCGGCTTCAAGAATTACCATTGAGCCTTTTGCGTTTAGCTGTTCCATTATTGCTTCCGCTATCTGAACCGTCATTCGCTCCTGAAGCTGCGGTCTTCTAGCGAATACCTCCACAGTGCGCGCAAGCTTGCTCAGTCCCGCGACTTTTCCGTCAGGAATATACGCGATATGCGCTTTGCCGTAAAAAGGAAGCAGATGATGTTCGCACATGGAATAAAATGTTATGTCTTTTTCAACGATCATATCCGTATTCTGCGCCGTAAAGACCTTGCTCAAAGGCTCCGCGGCGGTCTGATCAAGACCGGCGAAAATCTCCTCGTACATACGGGCTATTCTGTCGGGAGTGTCTATAAGACCTTCACGGTCTATATCCTCTCCTATTCCCTCTAAAAGCAGCGTGACGCCCTGTTTTATTTTGTCCTTATCCATAATAATACTTAAACCTCGATTTTCTTAAAACAATCTGCACAAATGGTACGCATCGTCTATCAGTGAAAGATGGGACAGCGAGCCGAAGGCAACTATAACTCCTTCCGGCTTTGTATACGCAAGAGCGGCGTTTACAGCCTCTTTCACGGAAGCGCATTCCGTTACGGATACGCCCACTACATCATAATATTTTTTTATATATTGTGCAAGAGTTTTAGCAGAAAGCGCCCGCGGATTATCCGGAGTGCTTATCGTAAAAATCCGAGCCGCCATCGGTATGATTTTTTCAAGTATGCGGGGATAATCCTTATCCGCAAAAAAACCTATTATAAAGGTAAGTCCCCCGCCCGGATAATATGTATTAAGGCTTTGCGCCAAAGCGGCGGCGCCCGCCGGATTGTGCGCCCCGTCTATTATAAAATCGGGGTTGCTGCCAAGCCTCTCAAAACGCCCGAACCACCGAGTTTTGGCAAGTCCGGTGTAAACAGCGTCTTTGGGAATATTATAGCCGCGCGCTTTTAATGCCTCCAGGCATTCCATTGCAAGGGCGGCGTTGACCGTCTGATAAATTCCTCTTAGCCCTATCACGGCATCGGAATAATTTCCGTAATCCATGACAAGAGCGCCTGCGTCGTCTAAACGCCACCGGATTTTATCCTGGTATACGGCGGTTACGGGGCAGCCGCATTCTGCCGCCTTGCTATCAATAACGCGGTTTACGTCGTATTCTCCCGCGGCGTATACTACGCTTGCGCCGCGCTTTATTATTCCAGCCTTGTGAACAGCGATTTCCGCATCGGTATCTCCGAGGAAAGCGGTGTGATCCTTTGAAATCGGAGTTATCACTGCGCATTCCGTATTTTCGATAACATTAGTTGCGTCAAGCAGTCCGCCCATTCCGCACTCGACAACGGCAATATCGCATTTTTGTTCCGCAAAAAATACAAATGCCGCCGCCGTTTCGATCTCAAATTTTGTCGGATGGTGAAGACCGTCGGAAACCATACCGTCACATATAGGTCTTATCCGTGAGATTATATCCGCAAATTTTGCGGAGTGAATGTTCCTGTTATCGCATTGGATTATTTCAAGCGGACATTTGACGGCTGGAGAAAGATACCTTCCGGCGCGTATGCCCGCCTTGGAAAGCACGGATGTGACAAAAGCACCCACGGAGCCTTTTCCGTTGGTGCCCGCGATATGCACGAATTTCATTTTATTATGCGGATCGCCGAGCCTTTTTAAAAGCTCCCTTATGCTGTCAAGCCCCAAAACGCTGCCGAGGCTGTCAAGCGATCTAAGATAACCGCAGGTCTCGCCGTAATTCATTATATTTCCTCAACCGTAATAAGTTTGCCATCGCTCCAAATGCGCTCCAGATCGTAAAAAAGCCTGTCCTCTTTGGAAAAAATATGCACTATTATGCTTCCGAAGTCCATAAGTATCCAGCTTGCGGTGCCGTAGCCCTCGATCTGCCTTGGAGTTATTCCCATTTTGAAAAGCTGCTCTTCCACGCTGTCGGCAATGGCCTTTACCTGATTTACATTGTTTCCGTTAGTCACAATAAAATAATCAGCTATAACGGATACGCCCGAAATATCGATTATTCTGGTATTTTCACCCTTCTTGTCGGCAATAGCCTCATATGCGGTTTTTAACGCTTTTTTACTGTCCATACTGTCCTCCCGTATATGTCAGGAGCAGGATCCTCCGCCCCTTTCCGTCTAATTTGTTTTTTATTTCCCGCGGGAATAGAAATCTCTTGTGCGCACCGTCATTTCGTCTATAGCCTTCGGATAAAGATAACTGAGAGTATCCTCTGCAATCATGTATACGCAAAGGTCTATATCCGTGAATGCGATGCGTCTAAGCTCGTCCAGGCGAGGCTGCTTCTTTCGTCCCGGTTCGATATAGTCCGCGACAAAAATTATTTTTTCAAGAAGCGTCATATCGGGCCGTCCGGTGGTGTGGAACGCGATCGCGTTTAAAATATCTTCATCCTCCACGTCGTAACGGTGTTTCGCGTAATAAGCTCCGAGTTTACCGTGGAGTAAAAAAGGGTTCTTCTCTTCCACATCGGAAACCTTGATTCCGTGTTTTAATGATTTTTCAAGCAGCTCCGCACCGCTCATGCATTTCGCGTTGTCGTGCAAAAGTCCGGCGGTCATTGCCTGCGAAAGCAGTTTTTTTTCATGTCCTTTTGGCGCGAGCGCCATAGCCAACGCCGCTGCGGTATACTGTACTCCCACGGTGTGGCGCATTCTTGACTCGTCGATTCTTTTGGAAAGTTTTTTGGCAATTTTCTCCAGATCATATTCTGACATTTCGTTTATCCCTTAAATAAAGTCCGTTTTCGCGTATATATTCGTATACGGCGGCGGGAAGATATTCGTCCGCGTCCTTTCCCTCGGCTATAAGGCGTCTTATTTCCGTGGAGCTTATGTCCGTATCGTTCATATGGAGAAGATGCGTTACCGCGCCGTATTTCCTGTCATAAAAGTCAGCCTTGTCCTTAATGCTTTGCGCGCTAATCCCGTCGCGGCAGGCGCAGGCTATCCGCGCTTTCGCAAAAATGATTTCCGGGTGATACCAGGAATCAAGCGCCATGAAGGAATCCGCGCCCAGAATGAAAACAAGGTTTTGGTTCTGCCTGGCAAGAATTGTGAGCGTTCTTGCCGTGTAGGAGGCTCCGGAAAGCTTAAGCTCGATGTCGGAAACTTCAAATTCCGCAAAATCCCTGACGGCGAGCTTTGTCATTTCAAGACGGTGTTTTTCTCCGGTTATTATTCTGTCCGTTTTGTGCGGGGGAATGTATGCCGGAATAAAAATAACTTTTTCTAGATGAAGTTCGTTGTATGCGTGTACGGCGAGCCGTATATGCGCATTATGCACCGGATCAAAAGTTCCGCCGAGGATTCCCCATGCTCCGTCTGAAGCGATCATTATTTTCTGCCTGCCTTGGGAAGTATTATTTTGCGTTTGTTTTCATCTTTATTTTCTTTATAAAGCACTATCTTTTTGCCGATAACCTGAACAAGCTGGGAGCGCGTTCTCTCGGCAAGGATCACGCCAAGCTCCTTAGGATCGTCGGCGCAGTTCTGAAGCACGCTTACTTTGATAAGCTCGCGCTTTTCAAGAGCCTCGGATACCGCGGTCACAAATTCCGGAGTGACCGAGCTTTTGCCGCACTGAAACACAGGCTCCAGGTTCATTGCCAGACTTTTAAGATACGCCCTTTGTTTTGTTGTCATAATTTGCCTCCGTAGTAAGGCGGATACGCCGATCACGCCTGATATTATCTGTAATAGTCAAATTCCAGATCGCCGAGATATACCGTGTCGCCCTCCTCGATTCCAAGCTCTTCAAGGCGGTCTATAATACCCTGCTCCTTCATAAATTTCTGGAAGAATGCAAAGCCCTTTTCGTCGTCAAGATTAGTGTAGCCCAGCATTCTGTCAACGCGGTCGCCCTCGATTACAAAAGCGTGCTCGTCCGCCTTATATACGTCGATAGGTTCGGTCTTATCGTACATCTCTTCAGGAAAATATT
>CAJTON010000019.1:0-2639 GCA_910577605.1 uncultured Butyrivibrio sp. | reverse complement strand
GTTCGTACACAATGGGTTGGTCGTCCATAGTGTCAAGAAGCGCCCTCACAGCGTATAGAAGCTCTTCAAGTCCTTTGTTCGCAGCAGCCGAAATAGGAAATACTTTTATTCCTTTCGGCTCAAATTCGTCACGCAGTCTTTGAATCGGATTTTCTTTGCCGTCCTCCGTGTAGATGAGATCGGTCTTGTTTGCCGCGATTATCTGCGGTTTGGAGGCGAGTTCTGTATTGTATGCTTCAAGCTCCGCGTTTATTTTATTTATATCTTCTATCGGGTCGCGCCCCTCCGAGGAGGCGGCGTCAACCATATGGATTATTACCTTCGTACGCTCTATATGGCGGAGAAATTCATGTCCTAAGCCCACCCCCTCCGACGCGCCTTCTATAAGTCCGGGAATATCGGCTATAACAAAGCCCTTCGCCCCTTTCAGATCGACAACTCCAAGATTCGGATTAAGCGTCGTAAAATGATAATTGGCGATTTTGGGCTTAGCGTTGCTTACCATAGACAGAAGCGTTGATTTTCCTACATTGGGGAATCCGACAAGCCCCACGTCCGCTATGACCTTAAGTTCCAGCGTCACCCAAAGCTCCTTTGCCTGCTGCCCGGGCTGTGCGTATTTCGGGACCTGCATAGTGGCTGTGGCGTAGTTTTTATTGCCCTTGCCGCCTCTGCCGCCTTTCAGCACTACCTCGCGCATCCTGCCGCCGGACATATCCGCGATAACTTTGCCTGACGTATCGTCGCGTATTACGGTTCCCTCAGGGACTTTTATGACAAGATCGGAGCCGTTTTTGCCGTGACACAGCTTCTGCCCGCCTTCTTCGCCGCTCTGCGCGACAAATTTACGGACATGACGGAATTCGCCTAGGGTATTAAGTCCCTTATCGACTTCAAAAATTATGTCGCCGCCCTTTCCGCCGTCGCCGCCGTCGGGTCCTCCCGCCGCAACGAACAGCTCTCTCCTGAAGCTTACATGCCCGTCGCCGCCTTTACCTGATTTTATGAAAATTTTGGCTCTGTCCGCAAACATAGCGCCGCCCTCCTGTTTTAAGGAAAAAAGCTCCAAATCCTTTAAGACTTGGAGCTGTGTTTTTGATTACTCTTGTGATGCTACCGGATATACAGAAACCTGTTTCTTGTCCCTGCCTTTTCTCTCAAATCTTACGACACCGTCAACCGTTGCGAACAATGTGTCATCTCCGCCGCGTCCTACGTTGACGCCGGGATGAATCTTGGTTCCGCGCTGTCTGTAAAGAATATTTCCGGCCAAAACGAACTGTCCGTCAGCTCTCTTAGCGCCTAATCTTTTTGATTCGGAATCTCTGCCGTTCTTGGTAGAGCCGACACCTTTTTTATGAGCGAAAAACTGAAGGTTAAGTTTCAACATGAGTTACACCTCCTTGAATGTCCTGCAATCGGGCTAAAAATCCCGATATTTAATCGATACGTTACCGGGGTAGGCGGCGGCGATCTCATTCAGTCCAAGCTCAAGCGACTTGAAAAGAAGTTCGCACTGCGCGCTGACTTCGCCGTCTGTTTCAAAATCAATTACTGCCTTTCTGTCATTGATCCTGCTCTCGCATTTGTCGTCCGTTAATTTCTCAACGGAATTGACCGTATTGATAATCAATGCCGAAACCGAAGCGCAAACCACGTCGGTTCCTCTCACGCCGTAACCTGCGTGCCCCTTTGACTGAAACCCGATAATTTTACCGGCTTTCCTGTAAAAAACTATATTCGTCATAGATGCTGTCCGGATCAAGAGTTGATTTTCTCAATCTTAACCTTTGTAAACAACTGTCTGTGACCGTTCTTCTTGTGGTATCCTGTCTTTCTCTTGTACTTGTAGACAACGACCTTCTTGTCCTTGCCCTCAGCCACAACGGATGCAGTAACCGAAGCGCCCGCAACCGTAGGATTACCCACAATCGCCTCTCCATCACTTATGAGAAGAACCTTATCGAACGTTACGGTTTCACCAGCCGCAACTCCAAGCTTCTCAACTTTGATAACGTCGCCTTCAGATACTTTGTACTGCTTACCACATGCTGCAATAACTGCGTACATAATCGGCTTCCTCCTATTATCAATACTCGCCAGCTTCGGTGTTCCCGTCGGGACGCTTATAACCTCGCTGTGCGGCACACTAGAATAGTTTAATATATCCGGTAAGGTTTGTCAAATGTTTTTTGCCGTAAAATCCGTTAAATTATATTAAAATATTAATGTCTTGACAAGGTACAGAAAGTTCCTGCGGATCATAGCCAAGATTTATTTGTCTGTCTTCATCAGCTTAATAATGTTATAACTTACAATACAACTCCAATAATTCCAGTAATTTAATCCCTAAAGGATCGGAGTAATCCCAACTGTCGCTGATTCCTTTAGGATAATACGGGTAAAACAGATGAGAATTCTTTGCCATTTCCATTTTATCCAGTTCAGCTAGAATAAGCTTAAGCTGTTTTTCTGTCATATATCTCGGACATTTATCTTTATTTGTAAGATTTTCTTTTACAAGCGCCCTTGTTTCTTCCATCATAGCTTGAAAATTTATAATGTTCATTTACTGATACTCCACCCAAATCAGATTATCCATGATTTTATCGTATGAGTAGCGCATTTCTTCGGGAAGG
>CAJTON010000018.1:55442-55663 GCA_910577605.1 uncultured Butyrivibrio sp. | reverse complement strand
ATCGCGGCGAGCCTTGTCTTTTATGCTTACGGCGAGCCGGTGTATGTCCTTATGCTAATTGCTTCGGTGGGAGTAAACTATATTTTCGGACGTATGCTTGCCTTACGCAAAAGCAAATGGCTGATGGCGATTGCGGTCGTTTTTAACCTTTCGCTGCTGGTCGTGTACAAGTACGCGGGGTTTATTGTAGAATCGCTTAATTTAATGCCGTTTGTGAACCT